>JBILGD010000160.1:0-4066 GCA_044351225.1 Steroidobacteraceae bacterium | reverse complement strand
GACGTCCTGAGCTACGCCGGCAATCTGGAAAACCTCGCGTCCGTGTCTCGCGACAGTCGACATCGGTTCGTTCAGGGCGACATCTGCGATCGCGCGCTGATCGACCGGCTACTCGCCGAGCACCGACCGCGGGCCATCGTGCACTTTGCGGCCGAGAGCCATGTCGATCGCAGCATCCACGGGCCTGGCGCCTTCATCAAGACCAACGTCGAGGGCACGTTCGCGCTCCTCGAAGCTGCGCGGGCCTACTGGAATACTTTGGGCGCGAACGGCAAGGCGGGCTTTCGGTTTCACCACGTCAGCACCGATGAGGTGTACGGCAGTCTCAAGCCCGAAGATCCCGCCTTCGCCGAGACCAACCCCTACGAACCCAACAGCCCTTATTCCGCGAGCAAGGCGGCGAGTGACCATCTGGTGCGGGCCTGGCATCACACCTACGGTTTGCCGGTCGTCACCACCAACTGCTCGAACAATTACGGGCCGTATCATTTCCCCGAGAAATTGATTCCGCTCATGATCGTCAATGCACTCGCGGGCAAGCCACTGCCGGTCTATGGCGATGGTCAGCAGATTCGTGACTGGCTTTACGTGACCGATCATTGCAGCGCGATTCGTGCGGTACTTGCGCGCGGACGCCTCGGTGAGACGTACAACATCGGTGGCTGGAACGAGAAGGCGAACATCGACATCGTGAGTACCATCTGCGCGCTGCTCGATGAGTTGCGTCCGGATTCGGCGGGCTCCTACACGCGACTCATCACCTACGTCAAAGATCGGCCGGGCCACGATCGGCGCTACGCCATCGATGCGCGCAAGATCGAGCGCGAACTCGGCTGGCGTCCAGCCGAAACCTTTGAGACGGGCATACGCAAGACCGTCGCCTGGTACCTCGCCAATGGCGATTGGGTCGGCCGCGTACAAAGCGGCGCGTACCGCGATTGGGTCGAGAAGAACTACGAGGCTCGTCAGTGAAGATTCTCCTGCTCGGCTGCAACGGGCAGGTGGGTTGGGAGCTGCAGCGCAGTCTGCAACCGCTCGGCGATCTCGTGGCGTGCGATTTTGATACGCCGGGCGAGTATCGCGCCGATTTTTCCGAGCCCGAAGCCGTCGCGGCGCTCGTGGCTCGGGTCGCGCCACAGGTCATTGTGAACTCGGCGGCGCATACCGCGGTCGATAAAGCCGAGAGCGAGCCCGAGCTCGCTCGCCTGATCAACGCCACGACGCCGTGTGCAATCGCCGAGGCGGCGCAGAAGCTCGGCGCGCTCCTCGTGCACTACAGCACCGATTACGTTTATGACGGCAGTGGTTCGACGCCGCGTACCGAAACAGCGCTGACTGGGCCGCTCTCGGTGTATGGGTCGACCAAACTTGAGGGCGAGGATCTCATCCGGGCGAGCGGTGCTCGTCATGTGATCCTTCGTACGAGCTGGGTGTATGCGGCGCGCGGCAATAATTTCATCAAGACCATGCTGCGCCTCGCCGCTGAGCGCGACGCGCTCAGTGTCATCGATGATCAGATCGGGGCGCCGACGGGTGCGGATCTGCTCGCCGATGTCACGGCCCAAGTGATCGCCAAGATCACAGCGGATGCACACGGCGGAAAGGCGCTCGGCGGCACATTTCATTGTGTTGCAGCGGGCGAAACGAGCTGGTTCGACTATGCGCGTTTCGTCATCGAGTGGGCGCGCGCCCAGGGTCAACCGTTCAAGGTCGCGCCCGATGGGGTACGGCCGGTGCCGACGTCGGCGTATCCGACGCCTGCTGCGCGCCCCTTGAATTCACGTCTTTCGACGGCCAAGCTGTGCGAGACGTTTTCTTTGAATCTGCCCGATTGGCGGGTGGGTGTCGAGCGCATGCTGCGCGAGACTTGCGGAAGGTGAACATGACCCGAAAAGGCATCATTCTGGCCGGTGGTTCCGGAACCCGGCTGCATCCGGCGACGCTTGCGATGAGCAAGCAGCTGCTGCCCGTCTATGACAAGCCGATGGTCTATTACCCGCTCAGCACGCTGATGCTCGCCGGGATCCGCGACATCCTCATCATCAGCACGCCGCAGGACACGCCGCGGTTCGAGGCCTTGCTCGGCGACGGATCGCGCTGGGGTCTGAACCTCTCGTACTGCGTGCAGCCAAGTCCCGATGGACTCGCTCAGGCGTTCATCCTCGGGCGAGATTTCGTCGGGCATCATCCGAGCGCGCTCGTGCTCGGCGACAATATTTTTTACGGTCATGATCTGCAGGCGGTAGTACAGCGTGCTGCGGGCCGCCCCGAGGGCGCCACGGTCTTTGCCTATCACGTGCACGACCCCGAGCGCTATGGCGTGGTCGAGTTCGACGCCCAAAAGCGAGCGCTCAGCATCGAAGAAAAACCCAAGACGCCGAAAAGCAATTACGCCGTCACCGGGCTTTATTTCTACGACAACCAGGTCTGCGATATCGCGGCTTCCATCAAGCCCTCAGCCCGTGGCGAGCTCGAAATCACGACGGTCAATGCGCGCTATCTCGAGCAGCGTCAGCTCAGCGTCGAGATCATGGGCCGCGGCTATGCCTGGCTCGACACCGGCACGCACGATAGCCTGCTCGAGGCAAGCCAGTTCATTGCCACGCTCGAAAAGCGCCAGGGTCTGAAGGTCGCATGCCCCGAGGAGATCGCCTTTCGCTCGGGCTGGATCAGTGCTGCGGACCTTGAGCGCCAGGCGCAGCCCCTGCTCAAGAACGGCTATGGGCAATATTTGCTGCAAGTGCTTCGCGAACAGGTGTTTTGATGCCCTTTACGCGTACCGCGATCCCCGACGTCATTATTTTTGAGCCAAAAGTATTCGGCGATGAGCGGGGGTTTTTCTTCGAGAGCTTCAACGAGCGCGAGTTCGTCGAGGCCGTGGGTCGACGGGTCGATTTTGTGCAGGACAACCACTCGCGTTCGCGCAAGGGCGTGTTGCGCGGTCTGCATTACCAGCTGGCGCCACATGCCCAAGGCAAGCTTGTTCGGGTTACGCAGGGCGAGGTGTTCGACGTCGCTGTCGACATCCGCAAGGACTCGCCCACGTTCGGGCGCTGGGTCGGCGACGTCCTCTCCGAATCCAACAAGAAACAGCTCTGGATTCCGCCGGGTTTCGCGCACGGCTTTGTGACGCTCTCGGAGAGCGCCGACTTTTTGTACAAGACCACGGATTTTTATGCGCCCCCCGCCGAGCGCTGCATCCGCTGGAATGATCCGGCGATCGGTATCCGCTGGCCCGAGGTGGGTGAGCCGCTGGTCTCGGCGAAAGATGCGCAGGGGCTGCCGCTCTCCGAAGCGGCAATCTTTGAGATCTCACCGTCGTGAGGGCCGGGGTGTGAACCGGGGTCTTGCCGAGTGGTTCGCTTCCCCCCGGGGCGCCGCGTTGCTCGCCCTTGAGGCCGCGCTCGTCACCGAAGAACTCGACGATTGCTTTGGCTGGGAGATGTTGCAGCTCGGCTCGTGGGGCGAGGGGCGTGCCTTGCTGCAGGGTGCGCGGACGCGTTCGCAGTCGCTTGCGGCCGTGGCGCCCGTGGCGGGTGCTGACTTCATCAGTCGGCTGACGCAGCTGCCCGTGGCCGGCGACTCGGTCGACACCGTGCTGCTGCCGCACACGCTCGAGTTCGAAGCCGATCCGTATGCCGTGTTGCGCGAGGCGGATCGCGTGCTCGCCGGCGACGGCAAGCTCGTGGTCTTGTCATTCGCGCCCTGGAGCCTTTGGGGTCTGCGCGCGGCGACCACGCGGTCGGGTTATCCGCCGGGCTTGCGTCGGTTGATCTCCGAGCGGCGCTTGCGCGATTGGCTGCGCCTGCTCGGTTACGAAATTGGCGAGAGTCGGCGTTATCTGCACGAGCTTCCCTGGGGCGAACCCGAATCGGGCAGCGCGCGCCTGCGTCGCTCGTGGTGGTACCCGCTGCCGGGTGGGGCGTTCGTCCTCAAGGCGCGCAAGCGCCAGCATTCTTTGACGCCGTTGCGCCCGCTGCTGCGCGAGCGGCGTAGTGCCGTGCTCGGTGGGCTCACTGAGCCTTCGTCGGTCAACCGGCGTTGAAGGTCGAGATCTATACCGACG
>JBILGD010000078.1:0-12914 GCA_044351225.1 Steroidobacteraceae bacterium | reverse complement strand
CTGCCATTGTCGCGTTCATGACGGCGGGCTTTCCGCTCGCCGAAAAATTTCGTGAGCATTTGCTTGCCGTCGCCGCAGGGGCTGATGTGGTCGAGATCGGCGTACCGTTCACCGACCCGATGGCCGACGGCATGACTATCCAGCGTTCGAGTCAGGCGGCGCTCAAGCAGGGCGTGAGTCTGCGCTGGATTCTCGGCGAACTCGCCGCCATGCAGCGTCCGGCGGCACCGCTCGTGTTGATGAGCTATCTCAATCCGCTTTTGCAATATGGCTATGAGCGGCTGGCGGTGGACGCGGCTTCGGCCGGCGTCTGCGGCTTCATTGTCCCCGACTTGCCGTTCGATGAGGGCGCGGAGTTGCGCGCGGCACTCGCGAAGACGGGCGTGGCGCTTGTGCAGATGGTGACTCCGGTCACCACACCGACGCGTCTTGCCGAAGTCTGCGCGGCGAGCGAGGGGTTCGTGTATGCGGTGACCATGACCGGTACGACCGGCAAGAACGTCGCCGTCCCCGATACGGTGCTCGATTATCTCGATCAGGTTACTGCCGCATCACCCGTGCCGGTCTGTGCCGGTTTTGGCATTCGGTCGCGCGAACAGGTCGAGAAGCTGCGCGGTCATGTCGCCGGCGTCGTCGTGGGCTCGGCACTCGTCGAGGTGCTCGAGCGCGGCGAAGATCCGACCGCGTGGCTGCAGGGTTTGCGTGCCTGACGACAAGGCGACGCAGTCAGCGTCGACCGCGCCAATAAACGACGATCGCGGCAATGATCAGCAGCGGACCGATTCCTGCCATCAAGGGGCTGGGATCGAGCCAAAGAATTCCTGAGAGCGCGAGCACGCTCGCCACCAGCGTGGCGTTGCGGCGACGCTCGCTGTCGCGGATTTCGCGCCGCAGGCGCTCGATGTCTTCGGGCTGCGCGCCGATGTGCAGTTTGCCGTCCTGGGCTTTTTGCACGGCGACTTTCAGCAGCGGCGGCAGTGCCTGCGCAACCTCGACGATCGCGGGCAGGTGATTGCGGAATTGTTTGAGCTGCGTGCGCAGGCTCAGCCGCTCGCGCATCCAGTCACGCAGAATGGGCGCAGCCGTCTGCCAAATGTCGAGCTCAGGATAGAGATCGCGACCGAGGCCCTCGACGTTGAGCAGCGTTTTTTGCAGCAGGATGAGCTGCGGCTGGATGCGCATGTCGAAGCGGCGCGAGATGTCGAACAGACGCAGCAGGATCGTGCCGAAAGAAATATCTTTGAGGGGTCGATCGAAGATCGGTTCAAGCACGGTGCGGATCGCCGATTCCATCTCATCGACCCGGGTTTCGGGCGGTACCCAGCCCGACTCCACATGCAGCTCGGCCACCCGTCGATAGTTGCGATCGAACACCGCGAGAAAATTCTCGGCGAGATAGTGCATGTCGCGCAGATCGAGTGTGCCGACGATGCCGAAGTCGACCGCTGCATAGCGGGGCACGGCCGGATCATCGACCAGTACGAAGATATTCCCGGGATGCATGTCGGCATGGAAAAAGTTGTGCCGAAATACCTGTGTGAAAAAAATCTTCACGCCGTTTTCCGCCAGCATACGGATGTTGGTGCCGAGCGCACGCAGGGTATCCATGTCGCTGATGGTCACCCCGCGAATGCGTTCCATCACCATGACGTTGATGCGGCAGTAGTCCCAATGGACGGCCGGAACATGCAGCAGCGGTGAGCCTTCGAAGTTGCGGCGCAGCTGGGCGGCGTTCGCGGCTTCGCGCATCAGATCGAGTTCGTCGAGGATGGTTTTCTCGTACTCGTCGACGATTTCATCGACACGCAGACGACGTGCTTCGGCGGAGTTGCGCTTGGCGAGTCGGGCGAGGGCGCGCATGACTTCAAGATCACGATTGATCACCTCGCGCATCCCGGGTCGCAGCACCTTGACGATCACTTCGGCAGCGTCATCGGCAGAGGCGTCGGGCGCTTTGTCCGCGAGCCCGCGCAGCCGCGCGAGATGGACTTGGGCGATCGACGCTGCTGCGAGCGGTGTCTCGTCAAAGGTCGCGAACACTTCGGCGAGCGGTCGACCATAAGCCTCTTCGATCAGTCGGCGGGCGATTGCGCCATCGAAGGGGGGTACGCGGTCCTGCAGTTTTGCCAGCTCGACGGCGATATCCGCGGGCAGCAGATCGCGCCGAGTGGAGAGCGCCTGGCCGAGCTTGATGAAGATGGGGCCGAGTTCCTCGAGGGCGAGGCGCAAACGCTCGCCGCGCGAGGCGCCCTTGCGACGCTCGAACCAGGTCCAGGGTGAGGCGAGGAAAACGAAGCGCAGCGGCCGATAAAGGTGTGTCTCGGCAACGAATTCGTCGAGTCCGTGACGCACCAACACGCGCTGGATTTGCACCAGGCGCAACAGTACGCGCAGTTTCATGGGGCCTTCGTCGTGGCCGACGTCCCATCGACGGCCGTGGCGCCAGACAACGACGGGTCTTGCGGTACGAGACGCCCAGCCAAGGCCTCGAGTCGCGCTGCGGCGCGATCGACATCTTCGCGCAGACGATCCACCTCGCTCAAAAATGCCTCGCCTTCTGCACGCGGCACGAGATCGCGGGTCTCATGGGCAAGGAATTCCGCGGCATTGAGCACCGCCGTGTCGGCGCTGCGACGACCCAACGCGAGAGCGCCGATTGCAAGCTTTGCCAGTCGGTGCGCCGGTGCATCGCCGATCAGCCGCGCGAGTTCGTCTTCGAGGTCGGGTCGCAGCAAGAGCGCGAGGTCGCGATAGCGCTGCAACAGCTCGATCTCGCCGCGCACGCGTACTGCGCCGGATTTGAGTACACGACCGGGATCAGCGCCCGCCAGTGCCAGCAGATTCACGGGGCTGCCCTCGACCTCGGCGTTGAACTCGCCTTCGGCGGTACGTGTGAGACGCAGGGAATCACCTAGCGATTCGCAACCGATGGCGAGATCCAATCCGCTGACCGTTACCTTCAAGCGTCGTCCCTTGAGCGCAACGCAGGCCGCACGCGCTTGCGGCGAGTTGCCGAGGTTGCGATTGAGCATGTTTTCGATGGCTTCGGTGAGCACGATGGAGTCCGCCGTCTGAAGCTAATATTTGTAGCCGCGGTGCACGGCGACGATGCCGCCCGAGAGATTGTGGTAGCGACAATCTTCGAGCCCCGCTTCACGCATCATGCCGAGCAGGGTTTCCTGATCAGGGTGCTTGCGGATCGATTCGGCGAGATAGCGATAGCTGTCGGCATCATTGGCAATCAGCTGGCCGAGCACCGGCAAAACTTTGAATGAGTAGGCGTCATAGACGGGTTTGAGACCCGGCGCCGTCGGTTGGGAAAACTCGAGCACCAGCAGTTGTCCGCCCGGTCTGAGCACGCGCCACATGGAGCGCAGTGCCGCGGGCTTGTCGGTGACATTGCGCAAACCAAAACCGATCGTGACGCAGTCGAAGCTGTTGTCGGCGAAGGGCAAGCACTCGGCATTAGCCTGCACGTAGTCAATGCCGCGCACGATGCCGGCGTCGATCGTGCGATCGCGGCCGTGGGCGAGCATGGCGCCGTTGATATCCGACAGTACGACCAGGCCGCGCTCACCGACCTGCTTGCGCATCCCGCGCGCAAGGTCGCCCGTACCGCCTGCCACATCGAGCGCACGCTGGCCGGGACGCAAATGGGTCTGCGACAGCGTGAATTCTTTCCATAGTCGGTGCAGCCCACCCGACATGAGATCGTTCATCAAATCGTACTTCGGGGCCACCGAATCGAAGACGCCGCGAACCCGCTTCGCTTTGTCTTGCCAGGCGACTTCTTCGAAGCCGAAGTGGGTGGTTTTAGACTCGTTCTCGACGGTCATGACAGCAGGGGAGTGAATCGGGCCGACCATTGTAGCCGTGTCCGGCGCGGCTCAGGCGACCGTCGGGGGACTATAGATTTTGTTTGGCGATGAGCGTAAAAGGTCAGACACGCGAACCGATCCCGCAAGGGGTCGGCCGAACGGGGGGTTAAAAAAAAGCAAGAATGGGACTACACGGCCGAGCTTTGCTCGGCCTTTTTTTCGCCCTCACGCACCGAAGCTGCGAGCGGCGGCCACCCGCTCCAGATAGCGTTTCCACAGGGTTTCGCGGTCCCGGCCGAGTTCGCGCAGGTACGTCCAGCTATAGAGACCGGTGTCGTGACCATCGTCGAACACCAGACGCACGGCGTAATGCCCGACCGGCTCGATCGTCTTGATACCCACCGCCTGCTTGCCCACCACCAGCGTTTCCTGACCCGGTCCGTGTCCTTTGACCTCAGCCGAGGGCGAGTGCACGCGCAGGAACTCGAAAGGCAGAGCATGGATCTCCTGCTCGCCGAAGGCGATTTCGAGCACGCGCGACTGGCGACGCAGGCGAATTTCGGTCGGTGTATCTGATGCGGACAAGGCACTCTCCTCTGCAGCATTCCGTTGCATGACCGGCGGCGCATCCTACCTAGAAATTGGCTAACTCCAAATTCGCGAGTCGCCAGTACAGGCTTTGTCCACGGTGACATTTTTGCGGGGCGGCCGGATACTCGGCCCGACGGGTGGTTGTTCGACAGACCAGGGGGTCATATGACGTCGACGGATACCTCGCATCCCGACTATTTCCACAAGGTCGTGGATTGCCAATGGGCGTGCCCCGCCCACACCGATGTGCCGGAGTACATCCGCCTCATCGCACAGGGGCGGTTTACCGATGCCTACATGGTGAACCGCCGCTCCAATGTTTTTCCGGGCATTCTCGGTCGGGTCTGCGATCGACCCTGCGAACCGGCTTGCCGACGTGGCCGCGTCGAAGAAAAACCGGTAGCCATTTGCCGTCTGAAGCGCGTCGCTGCCGATCACAAGGACGAATTCCGTGACCGCTTGCCGCCGATACCGTCAAAGAAAAACGGCAAGCGTATCGCCTGCATCGGCGCCGGATGTGCCTCGCTGACCGTGGCCAACGACCTTATGCCGCTCGGCTACGAAGTGACGATCTTCGAGCAGTTCGCCACCGCGGGTGGCTTGATGCGTACCAACATTCCTTCATTCCGATTGCCGGCGACCGTCATCGACGAGGAGATCGCGGCCATCGTCGACATGGGCGTCGATCTGCGTCTGGGACAGCGTATCGAGTCGATGTGCAAGCTCATCGATGAGGGCGGTTTCGACGCCATCTTTGTCGGCTCGGGTGCGCCGAAAGGCAAGGAGCTTTCGTTGCCCGGGCGTCAGGAAGGCGCCGCCAACATCCACATTGGTATCAGCTGGCTCGAGTCGATCGCCTTCGAGCATGTCAGCTCGGTCGGTGCCAACGTGCTGATCATCGGCGTCGGCAATACCGCCATGGACTGCTGCCGCAGTTCGCTGCGGCTGGGTGCAAAAAGCGTGAAGGTCATGGCACGCAAGCCGCGGCAATTCTTCAAGGCTTCGGAATGGGAGCTCGAAGACGCCGAGGCCGAGAGCGTCGAGATCATCATCAATCGTTCTCCGAAGCACTTTGTCGTCGAGGGTGGACGGCTCAAGGGCATGATGTTCGAGGTGATGGAATACGACCTCGATGCGCGTGGTCGGATCACGGCGGAGCGTATCGTCGGTGAGGAGTTTCATCCTGCCGACGATGTGATTCTCGCCATCGGCCAGGAAAATGCTTTTCCGTGGGTCGAGCGTGATCTCGGCATCGAGTTCGACAAGTGGGACGTACCCAAGGTCGATGCCACTACCTTCGAGAGCACGCGCCCCGGTATTTTCTTTGGTGGGGATGCCGCGTTTGGTCCCAAGAACATCATCTGGTCGGTCGAGCACGGTCATCAGGCCGCGATCTCCATTCATCAGCACTGTCAGGGCAAGACAGTCGACGAGCGCCTGCCGCCGGGCGTCAACCTGCAGAGCCGCAAGATGGGCATGCACGAGTGGTCCTATGCGAACGACTACAGCGGACTCGAACGCCGTCTCGTGCCGCACGTGTCGCTCAAGGAGCGCTTCAAGAAAATCAACATCGAGGTCGAGCTGGGTTTCACTGCCGAGCAGGCGGCCGAAGAGGTGCAGCGCTGCCTCAACTGCGATGTACAGACGGTTTTCGAGGCCAAGCTTTGTATCGAGTGCGATGCCTGCATCGACATCTGTCCGGTCGACTGTCTGACCATGACGCCCGATGGCGAGGAAGCGGAACTGCGTACCCGACTGAAAGCGCCGGCGACCAATGTCACCCAGGCGCTCTATGTCAGTACGCCCCTCAAGTTCACCGGGCGGGTGATGGTCAAGGACGAAGATGTCTGCGTGCACTGCGGCTTGTGTGCCGAGCGCTGCCCAACGGCGGCCTGGGACATGCAGAAATCCTGGATCAAATGGCCGCATGCGGTCGATCAGGTTCCCTGAGGAGCACGACGAATGTCACCGACCTCGACCATCTCGCGCGTCAACGATTTCGTCATCAAGATCGCCACGGTCAATGGCACGGGCTCGGCGAGCGCCAACACGCTGCTGATGAAGTCGATCTTCCGCAGCGGCATCCCGGTAATGGGCAAGAATTATTTCCCCTCCAACATCCAGGGGCTGCCCACCTGGTACGAGATTCGTGTTTCGAGAGACGGCTACGTTGCTCGCTCCGGCAAGGTCGACATCATGGTGGCGATGAATGCCGAAACCTATGCGCGCGATGTGCGTGAGGTCGCTCCCGGTGGTTGTCTGATCTACGACTCGACTTGGCCACGCCCGGCACTGCTCAAGCGCGACGATGTCACGGTGCTCGGGGTGCCACTGGCGCGGCTATGCAACGAGAACTTCAAGGGCGTGCGTACGCGCATCCTCATGAAGAACATCTGCTATGCCGGCGTGCTCGCGGCGCTGCTCGATCTTGACCTCGCCCGGATCCGCGAGCTGCTGGCCGAGACCTACGCCAAAAAGCCTGCACTGGTCGAATCGAACATGCAGGCGATCCAACTCGGCTACGACTACGCCAAGGAAAACTTCAGCTGCCCTTTGCCGCTGCGCGTCGAGCCCATGGATTGCACCCACGGACACATCATGATCGACGGCAACACGGCGGCGGCGCTCGGCTGCGTGTACGCCGGGGCTACGGTCGCAGCGTGGTACCCGATCACGCCATCGACCTCGCTGATGGATGCCTTCAAGAGCTTTGCCGACAAGACTCGCATCGATCCGCAGACGGGGCGTGCGAACTTCGCCTTCATCCAGGCCGAAGACGAACTTGCGGCGATCGGCATGGTGCTCGGGGCCAACTGGAACGGCGCGCGATCCTTTACCGCAACCTCGGGGCCTGGCGTGTCGCTGATGAGCGAATTCCTTGGCCTCGCTTACTACGCCGAGGTACCTGCGGTGCTCTTTGACGTGCAGCGCGTCGGGCCGTCCACAGGCATGCCCACCCGCACGCAACAATGCGATCTGCTCTCCGCGGCGTATGCCTCTCACGGCGATACCAAACACGTCTGCCTCTATCCGGCCAATCCGGAGGAATGTTTTTACATGGCCGTGCAGGCCTTCGATCTCGCCGAGCGTCTGCAGACGCCGGTGATCGTGCTGCTCGATCTTGATATCGGCATGAACGATTGGATGTGTCGCGATCTGCAGTGGAATGATGACTATCGCCCGGATCGCGGCAAGGTACTGGGGCGAGAAGATCTCGAAAAGATCGAGAAGTTCTACCGTTATCTCGACAAGGACGAAGACGGCATTCCCTATCGTACGTTCCCCGGTGTACATCCGAAGGGCGCCTATTTCACGCGCGGCTCCGGACATACGCAGTTCGGGACCTACACCGAAGATTCGGCGGAATATCAGCTGGTACTCGATCGCTTGCTGCGCAAGTTCGCCACCGCCAAGCGCCTCGTCCCCGAGCCGATTCTGCTGGGTGATGGCAAGGCCAAGGCGGCCATCGTTTCGCTCGGCAGTTGTGATGGCGCAGTGCGCGAGGCGCTCGATCTGATCGCGGAGCGCGGCGTGCGTCTCGATTACCTGCGTGTACGTGGCTTTCCGTTTGGCGAGGAAGTGGAAAAATTCCTTGCCGAACACGACATCATCTACGTCGTCGAACAGAATCGCGACGCTCAATTCAAGTCGCTGCTGACGCTCGAGACGCGCGTCGAGAAATCGAAACTGCGCTCGCTGCTGCACTACAGCGGCTTGCCGGTATCTTCGAAGTTCATCGTCGATGGCGTGCTCGGCGATCTGCTGGAAGGCCGTCGGGCTATTGCAGGAGCGGTGTCATGACCTTCATACCGAAGCCAAAGATTGCCCATCCTTCACTGCCGCGCAACGAGCTCGGTCTCACCCGTCGCGAGTACGAGGGCGCATTGTCGACGCTCTGCGCGGGTTGCGGACACGACTCGATCACCGCGGCGATCACCGAAGCCTGCTGGGGCATCTCGATGCGACCGGAAAATCTGGTCAAGCTCTCGGGTATCGGCTGTTCGTCGAAGACGACCGCTTATTTCGTCAATGGCGGACACGGCTTCAACTCGGTCCATGGGCGCATGCCGTCGATCGCCATGGGTGCGAACGCCGCCAATCGCGAGCTCTATTACATCGGCATTTCCGGTGATGGCGACTCGTTGTCGATCGGCCTCGGACAGTTTTGTCACGCCATTCGCCGCAACGTGAACATGCTGTATCTCATCGAGAACAATGGCGTATACGGTCTGACCAAGGGGCAGTTTTCGGCCTCGGCCGACATCGGCACCAAAGCCAAGAAGGGCGAGGTCAATCAGCAGCCGCCCATCGATCCGGTGCTGCTCGCCATGAATCTCGGCGCGGGTTTCGTTGCCCGCAGTTTTTCGGGTGACAAGGCGCAACTCGTGCCGCTCATTCAGGCGGGTCTGAAGTACCCCGGGTTTGCGCTCATCGATGTGCTCTCGCCCTGCGTGACCTTCAACGACCACGAAGGCTCGACCAAGAGTTACGCCTTCACGCGCGAACATTACGAACCGGTGGTCGAGGCGGACTTCGTGCCGTTCCGCAAGGAGATCACGGCCGACTACGCGGACGGCGAAGCGGTACCCGTGATGTTGCATGACGGCAGCCGCGTGCTGCTGCGCAAGCTGGCGAGCGATTACGACCCGACCGACGCGCACCGCGCCTACGATTACGTGCAACAACACATCGCCAAAGGCGAATACCTCACCGGCCTCTTGCACTGCCGACCCACGGCCGACACCGAATTCCACGCGCTCAATCGCACGCCCGAGCAGCCGCTGAACCAATTGCCCTTCGAGCGTCTCAATCCCGGTGCGCAGCAACTCGGCAAGCTGCTGGCGAGGTACCGCTGACTCGCCTACACTTGCGCCCCGAGGCGGATGGACCGCCGCCATGAATGGAGTAGACGAGATGGGTAAGGGTGACAGCAGAAGCCGTCGCGGCAAGATTTATCAGGGGTCTTTCGGCAAGAGCCGCCCCAAGGATCCGGCCCGCGCCAAGAAGCGCGCCGCCAAAAAGAGTGCGAAGAAGTAAGACCGGTCAGCCTTCGCCGCGCTTGTCGGCGAAGGACATTCTGTCGAGCACGCCGAGCAGCAGCGCCGAGACCACGAAGGTCAGGTGCAGCACGACGTACCAGAGGATCTTGTCGTTGGGGATCGTCTTGGCGTCCATGAACACCTTGAGCAGGTGAATCGACGAAATCGCGACGATCGAGGCGGCGACTTTCAGCTTCAGCGTGCCCGCATCGAGTTTGCCCAACCAGCCGAGCTTGTCGCCGCCGGCGACATCGATGCGGGACACGAAATTCTCGTAACCCGAAAACATCACCATCACGATCAGGCTGCCGACCAGCACGATGTCGATGAGCGTCAGCACGATGAGCACGAGTTGATCCTCGCGCAGCGTGCCGATGGTCATGAGCACATGCATGGCCTCCTGAAAAAACTTGACGCCAAGCGCGATCAGCGCGAGGGCAAGACCGAGATACAAGGGCGCCAGCAACCAGCGGCAGGCGAACAGCAGGCGTTCAATGGTGCGCTCGATCATGTGCGCGATTATATCGCGCAGCCGAAGATCCGCAGATGTTCGGGACGATCGCCGAGGGGCTTTTCTTCGAGAAAGCTGAGCCCCAATTTGCCGAGCACGGTGATGGAGCGCACGTTGTGCGGCGTGGTGATGCCAAGGATATGGCGCAAACCGAGTGTCTCGCGGCCATGCTGCATCGCCGCCGCCGCCGCCTCGGTGACATACCCGCGCCCCCAATAGTCAGGCAGCAAGGCGAAACCGATGTCGGGATGCGGCAGGGTGTCGCGCTTGACGAGTCCGCACATGCCGATGGGCGTGTCGTCATCGCGCAGTGAAAGACGCAGCAGTCCATGGCGATGGGCCTGATAGCTTGCCATCGGACCTTCGCGTAGATAGCGCTCGGCGTCCTCCCGGGTTCGCACGCCGCGATCGCCAATGAACTCGATGAACGAGGGTTCGTTGAGCAGCTGCACGATGAATGCAGCATCCTCGAACACGAACTCCCTTAGCCGCAGGCGTGGTGTATCGATCGTGATCACGGCAACTCTCAGGCGCCGCGTCAGACGCCGGGCGGCCGATACTTGCCCACGAGTTTCGACCAGCGCGCCTCGATTCGATCGAACGACTCGGGTGCGAGTCGCTCGAGCTCGGCGCGGTTCAGCGCCTGATAGACCTGCGGGCCGCCCTCTTCGGGCCATTGGCGCGTGGCGTCGATCACGATCTTCGAGGTCATCGGGCGCTTGGTCAGCGACGGGTCGAGCGGCATGCCGCGCGATTCCGGGATGATGACCGTGGCCGGTTGCGGCTGCCAGCGCGAACCGAGCGTGTGCATCATCTGCGTGCGATCGAGCACTTCGATGTCGTCATCGACGATCACCACCACCTTGGCAATGCCGACGATCTGCGCAATGCGTTTGCCGATCTCGAGTGCCTCCCCCGCTTTTTGCTTGCGGATGCTGACGAAACACAGGCCCGTTGCTTCAACAGGCGTGTGCAGCATCTTGATGTTGGGTACAAAGCGCTTGAGTGAATGCAGCGCGACCTGTTCCAGCGGTGCGGTCGGAAAGCCGCGGGTGAGCCCCGTGAACTGATTGACGATCCAGGGGTTTTTCCGGTGCGTGATGGCCGTCACGTTCATCCAGAAATTGGCGTTTTTCTTTGCCCCCATATAGCCGTACATCTCGCCGAAGGGGCCTTCGGGCAGCATTGGCTGATCAAGCGGTACTTCGCCTTCGATTACCATCTCGGAGGTTGCCGGGATCAGGTGATCATTGGTCTCGGAGCGCACCACACGCAGCGGTTTGCCGCGGATTGCCGAAACGACCTCGAGTTCGTCCGCGCGCGCGCGATTCAGTTTGGAGCCCGAGACCACCCAAGTCACCGGATCCTGACCGAGCGCGATGGATACTTTGACCGATTTCTCGCCCCTTTCTTTGGCCTTCATGAAGGCCTGCCACGCACCCTGACCCTCTTCAGGATTGATGCCGAGCAGTCGCGGTCCCTTGATCTCGCATCGATAAGTACCAAAGTTCTTGCCGAGTTCCTGATCGTTGGTGAACACCGAGCCCGTGTTGACATAGCGGGCCGAATCCGCCGGATTCGACTGGATGAAAGCGAACTGCCGCAAGTCGATGGCATCGCCAGTCAGCACCACCTGCTTGCAGGGCGCCGTGTCGCGAGTCACCTCGACGAACGGGGCCGTCGGGAACGCGCCGCCCTTGCCGATCTGCAGGTACTCCTCCACGCGGGCGAGCGCTTTGTAGTAGGTGGCCACGTGATCGTTCGACACTGGCTCGAGACCAAAAGCCAGACACTCGGTGTCCCAGTGTCCGCAGTGGTTGGCGATGATCGGACCCTTGTGCCACTTGCCGTCGATCTTGACGTTTTCCATGACCAGCGCCGGCGCAACGTACATGCCGAAGCGATCGACCAGCCGATACATGAGTGCCGTGCCCTCATAGGCATCCTGATCGATGTCGCGCACTCGCAGCACGAGGCCGCGCCGCTCGAGCTCGGCCATCCAATCGCGCAGATCCTCGAACGGTCCGACCTGCCAGGCAGGCCATTCTCCCGGCGAAGTTGCCGTCGCTGAGGTCGTTGCGCCCGTGGTTGCGGCTTGTTGCGCGGCGGCGAGTTTCAGGTCCGCTGCAGCGAGCGCGGCCGTTGAGAGTCCGGCGGCTGAGAGGCCTGCGCTATGGGTCAGGAAATCACGACGGGAAAAGGGTGGCATGCGGGGCTCCTGCAGCAATCGAGACGGTAACGAGCTGACTGAAACTGACACGGGTCACCCCGTCGCGTAAAGCGCTCCGCCACAGCGGCGACCGGTCTATGATCACCACCCGGCCATCGCGGCTCAAGGAAAGAGGCTGTGTCCCTGCGTCATCTCATCGTGGTCCTCGGCGATCAGCTCGATCGGCGCTCGGCGGCCTTTGATGGCTTCGATGCGGCGCAGGATCTGGTGTGGATGTGCGAGGCGCGCGAAGAGTCCACCCGGGTCCCTGTGAGCCGTCCCCGCATTGCGCTCTTTTTGGCGGCGATGCGGCACTTTCGTGCAGCGCTCGAACAAGAGGGCGTGCGGGTCTGTTACCACACGCTGGCCGAGGGCGCCGACTCGTTGAGCACCACCCTTGCCGCGGATATCGCGCGACTGCGGCCGCAGCGGGTGATCATGCTCGAGGCGGGGGAGTGGGGCTTGCGCGAGAGTCTGCGCAGCGTTTGTTCTGCCGCGATGCTGGATGAGCGCGAAGATCGTCATTTTCTTTGTTCGTGTGAGGACTTCCGGCGACACGCTCACGGACGCAAGCAGCTGCGCATGGAATTCTTTTATCGCGAGATGCGCCGCACCCACTGTGTGTTGCTCGATGGGCAGGGTGCACCCGAAGGCGGCGAGTGGAACTACGATAGCGAGAATCGCAAGAGTTTCGGCCGCGAAGGTCCGGCCAAACTCGCCATGCCTGCGCCGCTGTCGTTTGTGCC
>JBILGD010000159.1:0-4082 GCA_044351225.1 Steroidobacteraceae bacterium | reverse complement strand
CGCCCCGCTACAAGTATTTCTCGGGCTGCTCGAACGGCGGGCGTCTCGGCATGATGGCCGCGCAACGCTACCCCGGACTCTTCGACGGTATCGCTGCCGGCGCCAGCGTCTTTGATCTGAGCGGTACTGCCGGGCTCTGGGGTGCGTGGATGACCCGACAGACGCTCGTCGATGGCAAGCCCGTCATCGCCCCGGAGCGCTGGGCGTTGATACACCAAAAGATCCTGCAGCGCTGCGACGCACTCGATGGACAGCGCGATGAGCGAATCGACGCGCCTCGTGACTGCAAGATCGATTTTGCACACTTCACAACGGGTGATGATCCTTTGACCGTCGCCGAGGTCGAGGCACTGCGTGCGCTCTATGGCGGGGTACGCGATACCCGCGGCAACGTCATCTATCCCGCACTTGAGTTCGGCGCCGAATTCTTTGGTGATATTTGGCTGGGCGGCGCGCCCGATCGCCCGGCTTGGGGCGTGCTGGCCTCGCAGGGATATCGTCAAATGCTCGTGGTCAGCTTGGGCATGGCCGACGCCGACGGCGCTGACAAGACCGCGGGGGCGACGAATGCGTCTGCCGAAGTCGAGACTGTGAGGTCCATGATCGCGCGCTCGCCGGTGCCCGCAATCACGGATGCCGTCGATACCGACCTGCAGTCACACGCCCGCTCAGGCAGCAAGCTGCTGCTGTATCACGGTCTCGCCGATCCGCTAATCATCCCGCAACCGCTCGAGACGTATTACGCCAAAGCGGCGGAGCAAGCGGGCAGCCTGACTGCGCTGCGCGAACACACGCGGCTCTTCATGATCCCGGGCTGGGGTCATTGCTGGGAGCGGCCGGTGACCGCGGGCGATGACTTCGATCCGCTCGCCGCGGTAGAGGGCTGGGTCGAGCGGGGTGAAGCGCCGAACTCCCTGCCCCTGCGACTGCGTGATGGGCAGCGTATCTTGCAGGTGCCGATGCGCTGAGATCGCCGTACTAGCTCACCGGTCGTCGCGACTGCGTGATGCGAAAGCGCGACGCCACAAACGCGGCATCGGTCAGCGTGGCGTTGCCCGCTGGGTTCAATCCGGTGACGTGGTAGTCGCTGTACGCCGCGGCAAAATTGAGCGGCATGGCACCGGTGAGATTGATCGTAAGTTGCGCGCCCGCGCGCGCAAAGCCTTGCTCCGCACGCGCGATGTAGGCCTCGTCCTGCGAATACAGGAAAGCGGTGATGGCGCCCGCTTGCTTCGCAACTTGAGTGGCCTGCGCCAGCGCCTGATCGGCATCGCTCGTGCGGATCACGAAACCGATCGGTCCAAAGCGCTCTTCGGCGTAGAGCGCACGCGCGGCATCATCCGCGCGGAATCCGAGCAGCAGCGGCGAACGCGTACGTGCCTGCGGAAACTCGGCGTGCGCGTATGGCGCGGACTCAAGTAACACCTCGCCCGCGCGAACGCCCTCCTCGCGCATCGCATCGATCAGCGCAAGCGTTGTCGGTGACTGGATGGCCGCCAGAATGGGACCCGCGCGGCGCGGGTCGCTGGCAATCGAGGCCATCGCATGCGCAAGGCGAGCGCCGAACTCCTCCGCCGAAATCAGTCCGTCACCTGTCCGAACACCGCGCTCGGGCAAATAAATGTTCTGAGGCGATGTGCACATCTGCGCCGAAAACAAGCTCAGTGTGGTTGCCAGACTTTTGATGATGGCATCAACATCCTCGACGGACTCGATTACCACGGTGTTGACACCGGAGGTTTCGGAGTAGCAGAGCGCGGGCCAGGCGTTCGCCTCGACCCAGGCACCGAAACGCGCACTACCGGTGAAATCGATGATCGCTGTCTTGGGATGTTTGACGAGAACCTTGCCGAGTGGTGCTTCCACGGAATCGAGACACAGCGTCACGAGATTGGGATCAAAGCCGGCCTCGGCAATGACCTCGCGCGCGATGCGCACCGCGATGGCCATGGGCAGCACTGACCCGGGATGAGGCTTGACGATGACCGGATTGCCGGTCGCAAGGTTCGCGAACATTGCCGGATAGGCGTTCCAGGTTGGAAAGGTTGCACAGGTGAAGACGACGGCGACACCCCGCGGCACGAGACGATAATGCTTCTGCAAACGCAGTGTGGCTGAACCGAAACGGCGCTCCCACGACGCCTCGCGGGCGACTGCAGACATCGCAGACTGCGCATACACGAGCGCCTCGACACCACGATCGAGCGCATTCGTACCACTGCCCGCGTAACTCATGAGTGCGCTCTGACCCGCCGTATGCATCACCGCCTGGGCCGACTCAAAGACGCGGTCGTACAGTCGATCGACGATCTCGAGACAGACGCCGAGGCGTACTTCGGGAGCAACCTCGGCCCAACGCCGCATGGCTTGTTGCGACACCTCGAAGAGCACATCGGGATCGGCTTGCGGATAGTCGATGCCAAGCGGCGCCTGCGTATAGGGCGAGATTTCGCTACCGAGTCGTCCGATCGTCCCGGGTTGGGGGAGTTCGAACATGCGGCCAAGCATGGCACCGAAAGACGCTTTGCCGGCGACTGCGGCCGCTTCGCCACCGCGGTGTCGATCCGGAGTTTCGGGAAATAGCGAAAAGTAGCGGCGATCGCCACAGGCCTGTGCTGCCGCTGCGAGCGATGTCTGATGCTTTTCAAAGAACTTTTGGCTCACGTTGACTTACCCCACTCTGCCACGACGCCATTCGATTTCATGACGACGAATACCCCGACTCGTTTTCTCCTCCGCTGAAAGCACGAGCCGCCGGCCCGACAAGGACGCCTTGCGCCATTGCCGCGTGCCGACGAATGCGGGATTAAGGGCGACCGTGACCCGATGCTCAATCGTCTCGCCGACGATTCGCCATCGCCCCGCGTAGCTGAAATACCCGTCGAACGCCGCGGCACGCTCGGCCCGGGTCGCCTCGCGCGGATTCGATGACCGAAACGGCGCGCGCCCTGCCGCCATGATGCAGGCACTCATGTAGCCATCGGCCGAATAAATGAGCAGGCCTGATAGGCCTGAGCCGAAGGGCTCGGTGTAGCTGCCGTCTTGATAGAGGATTCGCCAGGCCTGACAGATCCAACCGCCCTCGACATCGCGCGGCAGCAATCTGCGGGCGAGCGTTTTTCGCGCGCTCATTGGGCAAACCTCGACGTTGCACTCACCGCCCGTCGATATTCTGCCTCGTAGCGCGCCACGATCGCCTCGACCGACTCGACGGCATGAATGTGATTGACGCCCTGGCCCGCGGACCAGATGTCTTTCCACGCCTTGATCTGGCTCTGCGCGTCGCCGAGATCCATTTTTTCTTTGCCCCGCAGATTATCGGGATCGAGACCCGCAGCAATGATGCTCTCGCGCAGATAGTAGGCCTCGGCGCCGGTGAAGACTTTGGTCAATACCAGGTCCTCGAGCGAAGCCTTGACCACCATGTCGCGATAGCGGGGACTCGCGAGACTCTCCTCGGCGACGATGAAAGGCGTACCAGCATTGGCGAGATCGGCGCCCAGAATTTCGACGGCGCGCAGCGCCTGACCGGAACCGAGCGCACCCGAGAGTACGATAATGCCGTCAAAAAATTCGCGCACGGCTTCGACGAAGGCGAACGGCGAGAGCTTTCCGGTATGACCACCAGCGCCCGCGGATACGAGCATCAGTCCATCGACACCAGCCGCTGCCGCCTTGCGCGCGAAAGCCAGCGAACTGACATCGGCGAATACTTTGCCCCCGTAGGCTTGAACGCGCTCGATGGCCGGGATCGGACTGCCCAATGCCGTGATGACGAGCGGCGGTTGGTACTTTGTGACGAGATCGAGTTCGGCGGGTAATCGCTCGTAGGAGCTGTGGGTGACTAGATTGAGCGCCCAAGGGCCAAGGTATCGAGGACGCTGTGCGGCGCAAAGCGCGTGACCCTCGCTGACCTCGCGCATCCACACATCGAGCGTCTCGAGCGTGCGAGCGTTGGGCGCCGGGAAGCTGCCGATGATGCCGGCGCGACAAGAGGCCAGCACGAGCTGCGGCCCCGACACCAGAAACATCGGCGCGGCAATGAGGGGAAGCCGCAGCGTAGCTGCCCAAGGTCCCAGTCG
>JBILGD010000158.1:0-4083 GCA_044351225.1 Steroidobacteraceae bacterium | reverse complement strand
CGCGGTCGAGATGGGTATCGATCGCAGTCTCGCGCGGCTTCTCTTGACGGGTACCGCCAACGACGAAGTGGTGGGGGTCCCAGTCCTTACGCCGAGCGAGCCCTCCGCAGGAACGGAGCCGTCGGCGGATTCTACTGCCGCGAAAATCGTTCGGGGCGTCGGTTCAGCAGAGGACACGCCCGCGCTGCCGCCGTGGTTCATCGTGCCGTCCCCCGCTGTGCGGGTTGATTCCACTGTGACCGTGACGTCTGAGATTGATGTCCAAGCCGGTACGGCGATTCCTTCTCAGCTCAACCTCGAGAATACCGTTCAGCCGCTCGCGGATGAGGATCTCTTGCTCTGGCGGGCCAGTGTCGGCCGCGCACACGGTCCGGTCATGTTGCCTGAGGCGACGCATGAAGAAACGCAGCTACCCACCGCTACTGCCCGGTCATCCACTTCGCTCCCGCTCTCTACGGAGCAGTCGATAAACGAAGTGCTGCCGCGGCACTCACCTGTGCTGAATACAACAACAGTGCCGTCCGTGTTGCTCCCGCTCTCTACGGAGCAGTCGATAAACGAAGTGCTGCTGCGACGCTCATCGAGTTTCGGAGGTGGTATCGACTTGCGCGTGCTTGAGGCGATGCCGACCGGTGAACTTGGTAATGAACGGGTTACGCCGCTTACGGCGACTGCGACGTTGCTTGAAGGTGTTCCGGTTGCAAAAGAACCCTCGTCGATCATCAAAGAACCGTTAGTTTTGACCGGTAATGGCGATACGCGAATTGCTCCGAGCCAATGGACAGCCGCTGCAACCGCCGACAACAAAATCCGCTCGATACACGAGTTGGCTTTGCGGCGTGCATCCGTGACTTCTGATGACCCCGCGTCCGATCCGCAGACTAAATCTTTGTCACCGAGCGAAGTGGATATGCATCTTGCTCAGATGACGGCAAATATTGCAGGTTCTGCAGTGAGCTTGACGCCGACGGCTAACATGCCGAGCGCACCGCTGGATCTCGCGACGACGACCGTGATCGCCGCGGTAGCCGTCTCTGCCGAGGGTGCTGGACAGGGACAAGCTTTTGCGGGTCAAGGATCACTCACGGGTGGAGCGGAGACTTCGCAGGTACTGAGCGCACCGGATCCGAAGTTGACATTCGGTGAGCGTGTGCAGGCATTCGCCGATGCTGTGGCACAACGTGTGCTCGGCCAGATCCGTAACGAAAACTGGAGCGTGAGCTTGCAGCTCGATCCAGCGAACCTGGGCGCGATGGAGATCGATCTCACCTTGCGTGGCAACGCAGTGACGGCAAATCTCGGCGTGGCTAACGCGGAAGTACGGGCACTGCTCGAGGCGGGATTGCCGCGACTGAAAGAGTCGCTCGAGGCGTCGGGACTGCAGCTGGCGAGCTGGTCGTTCGGACAATCCGGATCCCGCGGTTTTGGCGAATCGATGCCCACGCCCTTTGCGTGGCAACCGCTTCGCGGTGTACCGGATGACGCCGATTCGAGCGCCGATGCCAGTCGTCTTGCCGCGATGCGGCACAACGAGGGTTCACGCAGCGCCGTTGATTTGTTTGTTTGAAAACCCATTCATTTATTCACTGACGGAATACAGCGATGGCAGACAAGAAAGACGACAAGAAGAAGGCTCCGGAGGCAGCGCCGCCGGGTGAGGAGGGCGCTCCGAGCAAGAAATCAAAGCTGCTGTTCTTCGTGATGGTAGCTGCGGGCGCTTTGGCACTCGTCGGTATCACAGCCGGCGCTACGCTGTACCTGACTGGTTTTTTCAATCCGCCGCCTGCGGCGGAGGCGAAGGCCGATGGCCAAGACACCGGCTCTGGTGATGACAGTGGCGAGGCGGCCGCTGAGCCAGGCGGTGACAAACCGATACCCGGCGGTGGGCCGGCGAAATCCGCCGCTGAGGTTCCCGCCGAAGAGCGTTTCGCGGCGACCTACAAGCCGGTAACCACGGCGGGTGGCACCGAACGCGACTTCACATTGAACGTACCGAACTCGCGTAGGTTCGTGCAGTTCAAGGTTGCCTACAAAACTTACTATGGCGACACGATCGTCGAGCGAGTGACCAAGCACCAGATCGCCATTGAAGCGGCGATTATCGCGACCGCCGGTCAATTTGGTGAGGAGGAGTTGACGTCCGTCGATGGTCGGGCGCGCGTCGCGGCATCACTGCGTGATGCTATGAACGATGTGCTGATCCGCAACGAAGATTTCGGCGGCATCGATGAAGTGATGTTCACGCACTTCGTCTTTCAATAACCGTCCGCAGATTATCCAAGAGCTCGAACATGTCCACGTCTGGCCAGGTGCTGACCCGCGAAGAAGTGAGTGCGCTCGTGGAGGCGATGCAGAGCGGCGATTTGGATGTTTCCGCCGCCGAGTCCTCAGCCGCCTCGGTTCAGGCGTATAGCCTGATCGCCAACGACACCATATCGCGGGGTCAGTTGGCGGCACTCGAAATGATCAACGATCGTTTCTCCCGTCAACTGCGCGGTAGCCTGCTGACGCTGCTGCGGCAGGCGGTGAAGGTGACCGTGGCGCCATTCGACGTGATGACCTTCAGCTCCTTCATGCAGACGTTGCCTTCGCCTTGCAACGTCAACATCGTGCGCTTTGCACCGCTTCGCGGATACGGTCTCGTCACCATGGAGCCGTCGATCGTCTACGGTGCCGTGGACAGCTTCTTTGGCGGTCGTGGTGGTGGCTCGCTCGAGTTATCACCGCTGCGCGGCTTCACGGCGACCGAAGAGCGCATCATTCAACTTTTGCTTGATTCTATTTTTGACAATCTTCGCGAAGCCTGGGCACCGGTCTACGCGATCAGTCCCGAATTCGTCAGCCGGGAAATCAATCCCGCTTTCGCACAGATCGGCGAGGACAAGGAAACTGTCGCCGTATGCCGTTTTGAGCTTGAGCTTGGCCCCGATGTGCGTGGACAGCTGACCGTGATGTACCCGTTCTCGGCGCTGAAACCGATCAGACTGCTGTTGCGCGGTCGAATGCAAACCGGCGAGCGCGACGAAAAGCTAGCGGCACGCTGGTCCGATCAGTTGCGCGATGCTGTGAGTGACTCAGAGCTCGAGGTGGTGGCGCAATTGGCGACGCTCCGGGTGTCGGCACTTGATCTCGCATCGATTCAACCGGGCGATACCCTTTGGTTCAAACCGCCTGCCAGCGTCAAGGTACTCGTCCAATCGGCGCATCTGTTCGATGCCGAATACGGCACGGCCGATGGCAACGTCGCCGTGCGCATCGAGCGCGTGATCGAACCTCCCGCCGAAAACAAGGATGCATCGGATTCTGCCGACGCACAAACGCCGGAACAGACGGAGGAGGCCGCCCACTCGGCAGCCATCGCCGCCAAGCGACGCAAACAGGCAATGAAAGAAGCCAGCAAAACCGCAGGAGCATCTGCAGCATGAACGAGACAGTAATGAGCGGCATTTCCAAGGGCGAGATCGGTGCAGACCCCGTCGTGCAGCTCGATCTGATCCAGAACGTCGCGGTCAGCGTGTCGGTGGAGGTGGGCAGGTCCTCGCTGCGCATCCGTGACCTGCTGCGACTCGGCCAGGGTAGTGTGGTGGAGCTGGACCGAGTTGCCGGCGAGCCGCTCGATGTCTGCGTCAACAACACGGTGATCGCTCGTGGTGAAGTCGTGCTCGTCAACGAGCGCTACGGTATCCGCTTGACGCAGGTGGTCGATCCAGAAGACCGCGTCAAGCATCTTTGACGTTCGACGCATGGATCCGATTCGCTACATCGTTGCGCTGCTGCTGGTCGGCGGCTTGCTGGCCGTCGCCGTCTGGATGTTGAAACGCTTTCGCTTGGGCGGTGAAGGCAGCGCGCAATCCCCAATCCGCATTACGTCCCATGCTTCGCTGGGTGCCCGCGAAAAACTCGTGGTGGTGCGTTTCGGAGGGCGGGATATTTTGCTCGGCGTGACGCCGAGCTCTATCTCGCGCATCGCGAGCAAGCGGGCCGATGGTGAGGGCTCGGTGAGCGCGAAGGGGAACATGCTCGAACCCAGAGACAAGCCCAGAGATAATCCATGAGTCTACGCAGAACGAATTTCATCCAGCG
>JBILGD010000077.1:0-13149 GCA_044351225.1 Steroidobacteraceae bacterium | reverse complement strand
CGTCGATTGAGAATCACATCCTCGACCGCCTCGCGCAGATCGGCAGCGATATCTTCATAGATCGCCAACTGGCCGGCATTGACGATGCCCATGTCCATGCCGGCGCGGATGGCGTGATAGAGGAACACGCTGTGCATCGCTTCGCGAACAGGATCGTTGCCGCGAAACGAGAACGACACGTTGCTCACGCCGCCGCTCACCATCGCGTGCGGCAGACGCGACTTGATGAGTCGCGTGGCCTCGATGAAATCGACCCCGTAGTTGGCGTGCTCCTCGATGCCGGTGGCCACGGCAAAGATATTCGGATCGAAGATGATATCTTCGGGCGGGAAGCCCACCTGCTGCGTGAGGATCACGTAGCAGCGCTCGCAGATCGCCACCTTGCGCTCGATGCTGTCGGCCTGACCTCGCTCGTCGAAGGCCATCACGACGACCGCGGCGCCGTACGCGCGGATCTTGCGTGCCTGCGTGATGAACGCAGCCTCGCCTTCCTTGAGACTGATCGAATTGACGATCGGCTTGCCCTGCACGCACTTCAGCCCCGCCTCGATCACGCTCCACTTCGAGGAGTCGATCATGAGCGGGACGCGCGCGATGTCGGGTTCGGCAGCGATCAAATTGAGGAAGCGCACCATCGCCGCCTCGGAATCGAGCATGCCCTCGTCCATGTTGACGTCGATAATCTGTGCGCCCGCGACGACCTGCTGGCGCGCGATATCGAGCGCGGTCGCGTAGTCACCGGCTTCGATGAGCTTGCGGAACTTCGCCGAGCCGGTGACGTTGGTACGCTCACCCACGTTGACGAACAGCGTGTCGGCCGAAATATTGAGCGGTTCCAGACCAGAGAGCCGGCACTTCACTTCGATCGGCTGACGCGCACGGGGCTTCACGCCACGCACCGCCTCGGCGATCAGGCGGATGTGATCCGGTGTCGTGCCGCAACAGCCACCGACGATATTGAGCAGCCCGGAGCGTGCGAACTCGGCGAGAATCGCCGCGGTTTCGGCGGGCGTTTCATCATATTCGCCAAAGGCATTGGGCAGACCGGCATTCGGATAAGCGCACACGTAGCGATCGGAGATGCGCCCAAGTTCCGCGACATAGGGACGCATGTCGTTCGCACCGAGCGCGCAGTTGAGGCCGATCGCGAACAACTCGCCGTGACGTACCGAGTTCCAGAAGGCTTCGGTGGTTTGTCCCGAGAGCGTGCGACCCGAAGCGTCGGTGATGGTGCCCGACACCATCACCGGCAGATCGAGCGCGAGTTCATCGAGCACCTGCCGCACGGCAAAGAGCGCAGCCTTGGCATTGAGCGTATCGAACACCGTCTCGATCAGGATGAGATCCGCGCCACCTTGCACGAGCGCATGCGTGGCCTCGGCGTAGGCCACCACCAACTGATCGAAGTCGACATTGCGCATGCCGGGATCGTTGACGTCCGGCGAGAGCGAGGCGGTGCGATTGGTGGGTCCGAGGGCACCAGCCACGAAACGCGGCGAACCCGTGCGCATCGCAACCTCATCGGCGACTTCGCGCGCGAGTCGCGCCGCGCGATAGTTCAACTCCGGCACCAGGGCTTCCATGCCGTAATCGGCCTGGGCGATGGTGGTCGAGTTGAAAGTGTTGGTTTCGACGATGTCGGCACCGGCTTCGAAATAGGCGCGGTGAATTTCGGCAACGATCTCGGGTCGGGTCAGCGCCAGCAGATCGTTGTTGCCGCGGACATCACGGCCGTAATCGGCAAAACGCGCGCCTCGGTAGCCAGCCTCATCGAGCTTATGACGCTGGATCATGGTGCCCATCGCGCCATCGATCAGCAGAATCCGCTCCTCGACGAGCTCGCGGAGGCGACGCACCCGTTCGGTGCGCGAGGCGGCGTCGACCGGCGTGATCACGAACGGCGCCGCCTTGGCGCTCGTCGCGCGCGACTCAAGTGCCTGCGGCACAGGCAGATGCTGCGCACAACAGCTCATGCGGCACCCGTCGAGGGAGCGACCGGCCGCAGGCCGAGCGCATGACAGATCGCGTAGGTGAGCTCGGCGCGATTGAGCGTGTAAAAGTGGAATTCGTTGACGCCGTGACGGCGCAGGCGCGAGACCTGCTCGATCGCCACGTTCGCGGCGATCAGCCGGCGCGTATCGGCGTCGTCATCCAGCCCCGCGAAACGCTCCGCCAGCCATCCCGGAACCTTTGCACCACAGCGCGCCGCAAAGCGCGTCACCTGCGGGAAGCGCGTGATGGGCAGTATCCCGGGCACAATGCTCACGGCGATGCCCGCCGCAACACAACGATCACGGAAGCGCAGGTAATCATCCGTGTCAAAGAAAAACTGGGTGATCGCACGGGTCGCACCGGCATCCACCTTGCGACGGAAGTTCTCGAGATCGGCTTCGGCCGACGGCGCTTCGGGATGGGTCTCGGGATACGCCGCCACAGAGATATCGAAATCCGCAATGCTGCGCAGGCCCGCCACAAGATCCGCACCGTAGGCAAACCCATCGGGATGCGGGACGTAGGTCGTGGCGCCCTGCGGCGGGTCACCGCGCAGCGCGACGATGTGACGAATGCCCTCGTCCCAGTAACGACGGGCGACGTCGAGCACTTCGCCGCGCGAGGCACCGATACAGGTGAGGTGCGGCGCGCCAGTGAGTGCGGTCTCCGTTTGGATGCGTCGTACCAGCGCATGCGTGCGATCGCGCGTGGAACCGTCGGCACCGTAGGTCACGGAGACGAAACGCGGGGCAAGCGGCCGCAACCGCTCTACCGACTGCCACAGCGTGGCCTCCATGGCTGCATCGCCAGGCGGGAAAAATTCGAAGGACACGCTGATCGGTTGGGCAGACATCATGGACTCCGGCGATAGGGGGCGTGTGGTCGCCCTTGCTCAGGCAGAAAGTGAAAGCGAGTTCTCGATAACGCTGCGCGCTGCGCGCAGACGCGCCCGCGCGAGCAGCACATGGCGCCCCTCGGCCTCGATCGGCGCCAGCGACAGGCAATCGAAACCGCCGTCGGTGAGGTGCGCGCGCAGACGCAGGGGCGGCGAACCCTCGGACTCGAGCAGATCGTAGGGCACGACGCACCAAAGAATTCCGTCCTCGGCAAGTTGCGCGCGCGTGCGCTGCAGCAGTGCGTCGAGCTGCGCGGGGTCGCGCAACTCATCGGGCAGCGGCGCCTCGTAGCACACCTCGAAGGAACCCTGCTTGCGCGCCTCGCCACTCGTCACCACGAGCGCCCGCAAACCTTCCGCATCGAGCCAGGACTGCAGCACATTCTTTTCGGGCTTCGAGGCGGCGCGCAGCGTAACTCGCGGCGCATCGGCGCGCGCCGCGCCATGCGCCGCCGTTTGCAGCAGCGCTTCGAGCAGTTCGCGATGCTGACTGCGCACGAGAACGCGTGCTCCGGCCACATCGCGCTCGAACTGCACGCCGAGGGCACCGCGCAAGCTTCGACCGAGGCGGCTCGACACCACCCAGTCGGCAGCCGAACCACGCAGCGCGGCGCGCGCGCCGGCTTCGATGGCGCGCAGCCGCGCCCGAGCCTCGCGTAATGCAGGATCGTCCGGCGACAAGCGCGCGAGCAGCAGGCCGAGCAATTCAGCCGCGAAACCACCCTCGCCCACCGGCTGGTATTCCACGCGTTGCCCGCGGCGCATGCGCCGCAGCAAACCTGCCTGTCCGAGTTGCTTCAGGTGGCGGGAGACGTTCGGTTCGCTGTCCGAGGTCGCAGCGGCGAGCTCGGACACGCTGGTCGGTCGATCCGCGCAGAGCCGTAGCAGCCGCAGCCGGGCGGCATCGGCCACCGCACGCAAGGCACGCGCCATGAGCTCAGCTTCCGCTCGAGTTTCGTGATTGCTCAACATTGCATAAATCATAGCCTCTGGACCGGTGCGACGTAAACCGTTACGGTTGAAACGGTTTCAATTGCAACGAGATGCGGTCCATGAACGCGGTTCCGAAAGATTTACCTCTCGACAATCCCATGGGCCTGGATGGCTTCGAATTCGTCGAATTCGCCGCCCTCGACACCGGCCCGCTGGAGAACGTGTTCCGACAACTCGGTTTCGAGGCGGTCGCAAGACACCGCTCGAAAGACGTCACGCTCTATCGTCAAGGCGATATCAACTTCATCGTCAACCGCGAGCGACGCAGTCAGGCCGGCTTTTTCGCCGAGGAGCACGGCGCAGGCGCCTGCGCCATGGCCTTCCGCGTCCGCGATGCACAACAGGCCTATGCCCGCGCGCTCGAGCTCGGTGCGCAACCGGTGGATCTACCAACCGGTCCGATGGAATTGCGTCTGCCGGCGATCCGCGGGATCGGCGGCGCGGCGCTGTACCTCATCGACCGTTACGGGGACAGTCTGAGCATCTACGACATCGACTTCGAGTGGCTGCCCGGTGCGGCGCGACATCCCGCCGGCGTCGGTCTTACGCACATCGACCATCTGACGCACAACGTCTATCGCGGCCGCATGAATCATTGGGCCGCGTTCTATGAGCGGCTCTTCAACTTTCGCGAGATCCGTCATTTCGACATTCATGGGCAGCACACGGGCCTGCAGTCGCGCGCCATGACCGCGCCCGACAACAAGATTCGTATTCCGCTCAACGAAGAAGGCGGTCAGGGCGGCGGACAGATCGAGGAATATCTGCTGCGCTTCAATGGCGAGGGCATACAGCACATCGCGCTCGCGTCGCGCGATATTGCGACCACAGTCGATGCGCTGCGCGCACAGGGCGTGCCGCTCATGACAGCGCCGCCCGCAACATACTATGAAATGCTCGAGGAGCGGCTGCCCGGGCACGGTCTGCCCACCGCCGCGTTACAAAAGCGCGGCATCCTGCTCGACGGCTCGACGCGCGGCGAGCGCCGCTTGTTGTTGCAGATATTCTCCGAATGTCTGATCGGCCCGGTGTTTTTCGAATTCATCGAACGACTGGGCGATGAAGGTTTCGGCGAGGGCAACTTCAAGGCGCTGTTCGAATCGTTGGAGCGTGACCAGATTCGCCGCGGAGCACTCAAGACATGAGCCTCATCAAGAAAATCCACCATGTCGCCTACCGCTGCCGCGATGCGCGCGAAACGGTGGAGTTCTACCGCGACGTTCTCGGCATGGCGTTCACCACGGCCTTCGCCGAGGATCGCGTACCCTCGACGCACGAACCGGACCCCTACATGCATGTCTTTCTCGATGCCGGCATGGGTAACGTGCTCGCTTTCTTCGAACTTCCGACCCGCGAACCGATGGGGCGCGATCCGAATACACCCTCCTGGGTGCAGCACATCGCCTTCGAGGTCGCCGATCTCGCCACGCTCGAGGCGATGCGCGACAAACTCCGCGCACGCGGTATCGAAGTTGTGGGTCCGACGGACCATGGGCTGTTCAAATCCATCTATTTCTTTGATCCGAATGGTCATCGACTGGAGCTTACAGTCAATACCGCTACCGCCGAACAGGAACGTCGCGCACGCGAGGTAGCTCCTGCGATGCTCGAGGAATGGAGTCGCACCAAACGCGCACCGCGTCACGCGGCTTGGCTGCACGAGGCAGAATTCACGGAGACCCTGTCATGAAGCTGGCCTCGCTGCGCGCCGACGGACCACTCCGGCGCGACGGTCGCCTGGTCGTCGTCTCGCGCGATCTCGCGCGCATGCTGCCCGCTACCGAGGTCGCCGCGACACTACAGGCGGCACTCGATGACTGGCTGCGCTGCGAACCCGCGCTGCGCGCGCTCGCTGCCAGAGTCGAACACGGCGAAGGCCTGCCGTTCGATCAAGCGCAGTGCCTCTCGCCGCTGCCGCGCGCTCACCAATGGGCCGATGGCTCGGCCTACGTCAATCACGTGGCGCTGGTGCGCAAGGCACGCAACGCGGAGTTGCCTGCTTCGTTCTGGACGGATCCGCTCATGTATCAAGGGGGTTCCGATATCTTTCTTGCGCCGCGCGAGTCCATCCCGCTCGACGATCCGGCCTGGGGCCTCGACTTCGAGGCAGAAGTCGCGGTCATCACTGACGATGTCGCCCGGGGCACGAGTGCCACGGAGGCGGCGACGCGCATCCGACTTCTGCTGCTGGTGAACGATGTCTCGCTGCGCAATCTCATTCCGGAGGAACTTGCCAAGGGCTTCGGCTTCTTCCAGTCAAAACCTGCGTCGGCTTTTTCGCCAATCGCCGTGACACCCGACGAACTCGGCGACGCCTGGGACGGCGGACGAGTGCATTTGCCGCTCGAGGTGGATTACAACGATGCCCCCTTCGGTCACGCAAACGCCGGCATCGACATGACCTTCGATTTTCCGACGCTGGTGGCACATGCCGCGCGAACGCGCGCACTTGGCGCGGGCACGATCATCGGTTCGGGCACCGTATCGAACCGGGACGCCGACGGCGGTGCCGGCCGGCCGATCGCCGAGGGCGGCGTCGGCTATTCCTGCATCGCCGAGCAGCGGACCATCGAAACCCTGCGCCACGGCGCGCCGCGTACCGCCTTCATGCGAGCGGGCGATCGGGTATGCATTCGCATGCACGATGCGCAAGGACAATCAATCTTTGGCGAAATCCTGCAGCAGGTCGCATGACCGAGCCTCGTCTGCAACTCGATCGCTTTTTGCCGTATCGGCTATCGATCCTCACGAACCTCGTGAGCTCCGCGATCGCCGGCGCATACTCGCAGCGCTTCGGCCTGAGCATCCCGGAGTGGCGCGTGATGGCCGTGCTGGCGCAGCAGTCGGATCTGTCTGCCGCACAAGTCGCCGAACGAACCGCCATGGACAAGGTCGCTGTCAGTCGTGCGGTATCGCGGCTGCTAGCGCGAGGCAGACTCGAACGCCGTACAGCACCGGCAGATCGCCGCAAATCGATGCTGTCGCTGTCGAACGAAGGACGGAACATCTACGCCGAGGTTGTCCCCGTGGCGCTGCGGCTTGAACGATCGCTGCTCGCCGTGCTCGGCGAGGCAGACCGTCAGGCACTCGAGCGTATTCTGGATACCCTGCTCGAACACGCCCGGACCTTCGGCAAGCATTCATGACGCGTCACATTCGTGTCGCATCAACCTGCAAGGATCACTGAACTCATGCTGAGCAACATCCCGCAACGCCGCCTCGATCTGATCGAGGACATCGTTCGTGCATCGCGCCGACTGCGCAACGCGCCGCCCGCCGCCCTGCTGCGCGATTACTTTCGCGGTGTCGGCGAAGAAGATCTCGCCGCGCATGAACCGCTGGCGCTCGCGCGCATGGCGCAGCAACACCTGATCCTTGCGAAGCGACGACGCCGCGGAGAAACACTGATCGCCGCGATCACGCCGAGCGCCGCCGACGGTCTCGGCGAGCGCCACAGCTACGTCTTCGTGGTCACCGACGACCGTCCCTTCCTCGTCGAATCGCTCTCGCTCACCTTCAACAAAAACGCGATTGGCGTACACATGCTCGTGCACCCGGTGCTCGCTGCCGAGCGGCGCCGCGATGGTCAGCTGCTGCGCGCGCGTGATACGCAAGCGCAGCCAGCAACGCGCGAATCCTGGCAGCTTTACCAGATCGACAGACAATCGAGTCCGCTGCGTCTCGCCGCACTGGAAGCGGATCTGCGCGCCACGCTGACCGACGTGCAGGTCGCCGTCGAGGACTGGCAAGCGATGCGCACGCGAATCCGTACCGTCATCGACAGCCTGCAAGCACGCGGCAGCCAACGCGACGAGGCGATCGCCCTGCTGCGCTGGGTCGAGGGGGCGCATTTCGTCTTCCTCGGCTACCGCTATCACGCCCTGCAGCGTGGCAACAGCGTCGATCGACTGCGCCCAAGCGTGCGTTCCGGACTCGGCATCCTGCGTACCGGTCATGCTGCAACACCGCAGACCGAGATCCTCCGCGGTGCGCTACGCTCGGCCTTGCGCAGCACCGACCCCCTGCTCATCACCAAATCTCCGCTGCGCTCGACGGTGCATCGCGCCGGCCATCTCGATCATCTCGCCGTCAAGGATTTTGACGCGCGGGGGCGGGTACGCGGCGAGCATCGTTTCCTGGGTCTTTGGACCTCGACAGCCTATTTCGCCTCGCCTGCGGAGATCCCCGTCGTGCGCCGCAAGGTCGCCGAAGTGGTCGACCGATTCGGACTCGACCCGCAGAGCCACGACGGCAAGGCGGTCCTGGCTGTGCTCGAGACCTGGCCGCGCGATGAACTCTTTCAATCGAGCGTCGACGAACTCGTCGATTTCGTGCGCGGCGCTGTCAATCTGTACGAGCGACGCACCAGCCGATTGATGCTGCGTCATGACGCGCTGGGACGATTCTGGTCCTGCATGGTGTTCGTGCCCCGCGATCGCTACACGACGGAGGTTCGGCTGCGCATCGAAAAGCTGCTGCTCGAACGCTGTCGCGGCAGCGAGGTCGAGTCGCAGGTGCAGATCGCGCTCTCGAATCATGCGCGACTGCACGTGACGATCCGCGGTGATGACACGCTACCGATGCGTCTCGATGTGCCGGCGCTCGAAGCCGACATCGCGACCGCCTCGGCCACCTGGACCGACCGACTGCGAGAAGCACTCCTTGCCGCGCTGCCCGCGACTGAGGCGATGCAGTACTTCGAGCGTCATGCGGCGCGCTTTCCTTTGGCCTATACCAGCGAGGAGTCGCCACTAGCGGCCATCGCGGACATGCAGACGCTCGAGACTCTCGCCAAGGCCGCGGGCGAGACGCAGTGGCGGTTGCATCGACCCGCTGGCGCCCCGCGCCAGATCGTGCATCTGCGGGTTACCCAGGAAGGCAACCCGATACCGATCGCCGATTTGCTGCCGGTGCTCGAAAACTTCGGCCTGCGCATGCTCGCCGAGCGCCCGTGGGCGCTGGCTGCGGGCATCACTGAGCGCAGCGTCTCGCTACAGGACTTCACACTCGAGTCGACGAGCGGCGCCGCGCTCGATCTGCAGCACGATGGCCCACGACTGCTTGCCGCACTGCGCGCAGTGCGCGCCGGATTGCTCGAAAATGATGGCTTCAATCGACTGGTGCTGCTCGCCGGGCTCGAGGCCCATGACGTCAATGTATTGCGCGCCTGCGGTCGCTATCTGCTGCAAACCGGCGTTGCGTTCAGTCAAAGTTACATGGAGCGCACGCTCGCCGCACATGCCGCCCTCACGACCGACCTGTATACGCTCTTCGCGCTGCGCCTCGCACCCGAAGCCCGGCAGACGATATCGCGGCGCTCATCCGGCGGAGCCACCCGGATCGTTGCCGCAGAGCAGCGCTTGCTGCAAAAGATCAATGCACGACTCGATGAGATTGCCAGCGCCGACGAGGACCGGATCCTGCGCGCCTTCCTCGCCGTGGTCCTCGCTGTCCAGCGCACCAATCACTTCCAGCGCGATGCGCAGGCGATGCGCCGCCCCGTGCTGGCGTTGAAACTTGATCCGCAGGTCATCCCGCATCTGCCCTTGCCACGACCGCGTCACGAAATCTATGTGTTCGGTGCCACCGTAGAAGGCGTGCATCTGCGTATGGGCGAAGTCGCCCGCGGCGGCATTCGATGGTCGGACCGGCGCGAGGATTTTCGAACCGAAGTGCTCGGCTTGATGAAAGCCCAGAATGTCAAAAATACGCTGATCGTTCCCGAGGGCGCCAAAGGCGGCTTCGTGCCCCGCCGCCTGCCGCAGGGCGGCAGTCGTGAAGCGGTACAAGCCGAGGGCGTAGCCGCTTACCGCGCCTACATCAACGCCCTGCTCGATGTGACCGATAACCTCGTGAACGGCCGCATCGCACCGCCTGTAGGCGTACACCGGCGCGATGGCGATGATCCTTATCTCGTGGTCGCAGCCGATAAGGGTACGGCCACCTTCTCCGACACCGCCAATGCGATCTCGGTCGCCCGAGGTTTCTGGCTGGGTGATGCGTTCGCCTCCGGTGGCTCGGCGGGCTACGATCACAAAAAAATGGGCATTACCGCGCGTGGCGCGTGGGAGTGCGTGAAGCGGCATTTTCGCGAACTTGGCCACGATACGCAGAGCAAGCCCTTCACCGTAGCCGGCATCGGCGACATGTCGGGTGACGTATTCGGTAACGGCATGTTGTTGTCGCGACAGATCAAGCTCGTCGCCGCCTTCAACCATGCGCAGATCTTTCTCGATCCGACGCCGGACCCGGTCAAGTCGTTTGCCGAACGCGCCCGACTATTCGCCCTGCCGCGCTCGGCCTGGAGCGATTATGACGCCCGTCTCATCTCGCGAGGTGGCGGCGTATTCGAGCGCAGTGCCAAACAAATCCGCCTCTCGCCCGAAGCACGCGCGCTCCTCGATCTCGATGTCGAAACGCTCACGCCCACGGAACTCATTCGCGCCATCCTGCGCATGCGGGTCGATCTTCTTTGGAATGGCGGCATCGGCACCTACGTGAAGGCATCCACCGAAGCGCAGAGCGCTGCAGGCGATCGTGGCAATGATGCGGTGCGCATCGATGGTCGGGAACTGCGCGCTCGCGTGGTCGGCGAAGGCGGCAATCTCGGCTTCACGCAACGCGGCCGAGTCGAATACGCCCTCGCTGGCGGATGCATCAACACGGACTTCATCGACAACTCCGCAGGCGTCAATACTTCGGATCTCGAGGTCAACCTGAAGATCCTCACGCAGGGTATCGAGGCACGCGGCCGCCTGCGCCGGCGCGATCGGGACCGCCTGCTCGCCAGCCTCACCGACGAGGTCGCCGCCTTGGTGTTGCGCAACAACTATCTGCAGAGTCAGGCGCTCTCGACGCTCGAACTGCAAACGGTCGAGCGCCTGCCCGAACTGCGCGGCGTCATACGCGAGCTCGAACGTGGTGGCGAACTCGATCGGACCGTCGAATCACTGCCGGACGATGAGACGCTCGCAGCACGCCGCAAGCAGGGACTCGGCCTCACCCGCCCGGAACTCGCCGTGCTGCTGGCCTACGCAAAGATTTCACTCAATCGTCAGTTGCTGGGCTCCGATCTGCCGGAGGATCGCTATTTCGCGAGCGAGCATGAGCGCTATTTTCCACCCGTGGTGCGACGCCGATTCGCGCGCGATATCCCCGGCCACAAGCTGCGGCGGCAAATCATCACCACCGCGGTCACGAACAGCCTCGTCAATCGCATGGGGCCGAGCTTCGTGTTGCGCGCCCGCGGCGAAACCGGCGCGAGTGCGGCCGACGTCGCTCGCGCCTACGGTATCGCCCGCGAAATCCTCGACATGCGTGAGGTATGGGGTCGACTCGAAGCGCTCGACAACCGTGTCGCGAGTCGCGCGCAATACGTTGGCCATGCCGACACGGCGCGCCTGCTGCGCCACGTGACCGTTCAACTGTTGCGGCAGCGCGGCGCGCAGCTGAATGTCGCGGCCAGGGTCAAGGCACTGAAGACGCCGATGCGCGAGCTGATCGCCGCCCTGCCAACGGCACTCGCTGGCCTGCCCGCACAACGACACCGCGAAACTATGGCGGCGCATGTGGCGGCCGGGCTGCCCGCGACGCTCGCCGCCGAACTCGCCACCCTGCGCGTGCTCGAGAACGGGCTCGACATCATCGAGGCGGCGCAACGCGGCAAAATAAAGGTCGCCGCCGCGGCGAAGCTTTGGTTCGACACCGCCGCGGCGCTGCGCCTCGACTGGCTCGATGATCGCATCACTCGGCTCGCGGTCGACTCACCGCTGCAGGCCACCGCCAGAGCGGGCCTGCGTGAGAGCGCGCGCACGCTCGAGCGACGGGTTGTGGACGCCGTGATGGCTCAGGGCGGCATGGAGCCCTGGCGTACCACCCGCACGGCACCCCTCATGCACTGGCAGCGCACGATCGCCGAGATCGCCGCGCAGGACACAGCGGATTTCGCCTCGCTGTCGGTGTGCCTCGACGCGCTGCGTCAACTCGTCGAATGAGTTGACGCAGCGCCGCCCCGAGCGACTACTCGGCCGATTCGCCTTTGGCCGCGGCCAACTGCTGACGCGAGAGCTCGGCTTTCTGGTGCATGGGCGTGCGCGCCGCCATCCAGGCAGCGACGATTACGCCGATGGTGATGAGCGAGAGTTCTAGGGCGTATTTATCGGGGTACTCCCAGAACTCCGTGAACAGCTTCCAGCGCCCGCCGAGTTCGACCGCGTTCCAAGCGACGATGGCGGTCGGTATGCCGTATCGGATAGCGGTAGTCACTTTCCAGAAGAGCATTAGACGGCGGAAGAGATAAACCGCCCAGATCAGATTCAGACCAAACACCACGTAGGCGGCGGGGTGTCGATCACCGAAGAAACGCTCGTCATAGAGGAACAGCAGGAAAAGATAAAAGAACCAGATGACGTAAATTGTCTCGAGCGCCGTGATGCCGGCGAAGCTGCGTTCGTGGGCGGGATTCGGCTTGCCGGTCTTCATGCCGAGGTTGCGCTGGAACCAGACGAAAAAATTGCACTTGGTTTCCTTGTTGAAGAGGAAGTACACCAGTGTCGCGCCCATGACACCGATCGACGACATCATCACGAGATACTCGCCCTTCGTCGCAATCGAGCCGGGGTAATTGGGATCCATGAGATCCGGCACACCGAGCACCTGCGCCGACCAGACGAAGGCGAACTCCACCCAGCCCGTCCAAAGAAATGTACCGGCCCAGAAGCCGTACCAGGTAGCCGAGACCTCATTGGGATGCCGCATGCCAAGCCACAGCAGCAGCGCGCCGAACAGCCCCATGGCGATCGCCGATTCGTACACGTAGCCCGGGCCCGGCCAGATATCCTCCATCATGATCATCACCGTGTGGCCGAGGGCCTGCACAATGAACACGATGAAGAACGCCATCAGCCCCGGAAAAGGCGGCCGCGCCAGAAACCCCTTCATGCCACCGCTCGATGGCAGACCTGACTCGATATTTGCACTCATCGAAGTCCCCCCTGGGAGGCGCGCCCCCCGAAAAATCATTGTTGTCCCCCAAGCGGAGTCTAGACCGCCGCTCGCGCCGTGTGGGTCAACGCTCGGTCAACAACCATGGGCTTGAGGTTTGCCAATTGGCCCGGTTTCGGATGAACTTCCGGCATGGAGGCTACGGGGACCCACGCGCAGCTGCTGCTGGTCGAGGATGATCGCGAGCTCGCGTACATGCTCGCCGAGTACCTGCATTTGCAAGGCCACCGGGTCACCACCGTGGGCAGCGGCGAGGCAGCACTCGA
>JBILGD010000076.1:0-13158 GCA_044351225.1 Steroidobacteraceae bacterium | reverse complement strand
CGCTTCGTCGACGCGATCGCGAAAGACGCCGGTGGAGTATACGAGCAGCTCTACGTTGAGGATTTCCGCGAGGCACTGGCCAAGCGTCCCACGGCCGCGGTCAGGGATCTCTGGCGTCGCTGTTCGGTCGAAAAATCATTGACCACGCCCCATGCGCTGCTCACGAAACGCTTCGGCGATAACCCGGCGGCGACTTCGCAGTTGAGTGAACTCATTCTATCGGGAGAGAAGACGATCACCGCCACGTCGCCTTGGCTCCACGAGAGAAATCCAGCGCTCGCCCCGGTGCTAGGGGGTTTCTTCGTGATGGTCGATGCCGAGGGTGCGCCACTCGCGGTGATGCGCACGACTGGATTGCGCACGATGCCGTTCGATCAGGTCACGGCAGACTATTCGCGCTACGAGGGACTGCCGGTACGGCCGATCGAAACCTGGCGTGAAGTGCATCGTCGCTACTTCACGCGTGTGTTGGCCCCGCTCGGCAAGGAGTGGCGCGCTGACATGCCGGTGACCATGGAGCGATTTGAGGTGGTCTGCCGACGCTGAGCCGTAGTCGGGTCTCTGCGCCATCACTTGCTACGGTTGTGTGAATACAACAGGCGGGATGGGCCTCAGGGCGCTGATGGCAACCGACCTCGCTACGCGAACTCCGTATGCGAGGTGGCCCCGCGGCGTTGTATATTCGGTCCGTTCATCTAAGGAGATACGACGGTGACCGAGCCCGCAACGGCCGTGCAGCTACCTCGCCACACCAAGGGCAAGCGGCCGCATTTTTTCGACGATCCTGCGATCGACCAGATGATGACTTTTTTGCTTGAACTGACCACCGAGGTCGGGGTGTTGCGGGACCGCCTCGACACCGTCGAACGTTTGCTCGACCAGCACGGCAGCGTCACGCGAGCCGCCATCGAGAGCTTCCAGCCCTCGCCCCAGCTCGAAGACGAGCGCAACGCTTGGCGTGCCGCGTATCTCAAGCGCGTGCTCCGCATGCATACTCCTGACTGAACTCAAGAAGAGCATCAGCAGTCATGGTTGCAAATTCCAAAGATATTCCGGTACCGAGCATCGAAGAGCTCTTTCAGCCGACGCATGATGAGCGTGCGCGGCAGAACATGGTCAGCATGATTCGCAAACACGCGATCATCGATATGCGCAAAGCCATGAAGGACGACTACGATAATCGCGTCGAGCCGAAGTTGGAGCGAGAGGGTAGAAAGCCGAAGGATTGGGCCGCCATCGAAAAATCGATGGAGCACGAGGCCTCGTACCGCTTCTACAGTGCCATGCGCTACAACGCCCAAGAGATGTGCTACCTCTCGGTACAACCCACCGTCGAACGTGTCTTGCCGCAAATGATCGACCTCGCGCGCGATTTTGCACGTCGTCGCCCGGCAGGTGGATCGTTGCGCTTGAACCCCGGACTGCGTCTGCCCAAATACATTACCGCGCTCGATGTGCATCTGACGCCGGGTTGGGTGCACGCGGAGCACACGACGGACGACGTCGCTCAGGGTGCGGTCGTGTCATTCGGTGGTAAGGTATTCACGGGCCAACACCCCTATCGCAAAAAGCCCGGGGCGGTCGGCGAGTCGATCTCCTATTGGGTGCGCAAAAAATTCCCCGACCTCAAGCCGCGACGCATCCTCGACTTGGGTACCACGGCGGGTAAAAACCTCTTTCCGTATTGCGATGCGTATCCGCAGGCCGAAGCGCACGGGATCGATGTCGGCGCTCCGGTCTTGCGCTACGGTTATGCGGTCGCCCAGCACGAGGGCTATGCGGTTCACTTTAGTCAGCAGGACGCGGAGAACACGGATTTTCCGGATGGGCACTTCGATCTTATCGTCTCGAGCTTTTTTTTCCATGAAGTGTCGCTCAAGGCCACACGCAAGATCCTGCGCGAGTGCAAGCGGCTGCTCGCGCCGGGCGGCGTGATGGTGCACATGGAGCTGCCGGATGAGTTTTCGGTCAGTGCCTACGAAAACTTTTTTTGGAACTGGGATACGCTCAATAACAACGAGCCGTGGTACACCTCCTACCGCGCACAGGATCCGCTCAATCTTTGTGTCGAGGCGGGGTTCGAGCGCGAGGCAAGTTTCAAGCTGCTGATCCCCGACATCCTCACCTTCGGTGTCGAGAAGCACGAAAAGTTCATGCGCGGGGAAGTCGACTCACCCGCCCATGGCAGTGGCGGCTGGTTCGTCTTTGGCGCCCGTAAGCCGCTCTGAATCGCGGGGGGGCGAGCATGCGCGGCAGACGCCAATTTCTAACAGGGGCGAGCACGCTCGCCGGGCTGACACTGCTCGCGCAGAATCGCGCGGTGCTCGCTCTCGACACCACGACCGATTACCAACTCATCATCGTGGGCGCCGGGACGGCAGGCATTCCGGCGGCCACTTTTGCAGCGGCGCGCGGCGCGCGAGTACTGATGATCGATGCCGCCCCCGATATCGGTGGCACGCTGCATCTATCCACCGGACAAATGAGTGCTGCGGGCACTCGGCTCCAAGCACGGCTCGGCATCAAAGATTCGGCGCAGTTGCATTACGACGATGTGATGCGAATCAGCAAAAACAGCGCTGACCCGCAACTAGTGCGACTGGCCGTCGATCACGCGGCAGATACGTTCGATTGGCTCATGGACAAGGGGTTCCGTCCGTTGCCCGATCACCCGGTGCTTGGGCAGGGTCACGAGCCTTACTCCGAACGCCGCTACTATTGGGCCGCGAATGGCGGACGCGATATTCTCGCCGTGTTGCGTGCCGAGCTCGCGCCCCACCTCGCTTCAGGTCGCGTCGATCTGTTGCTCGGGACGCCGGTCACCGCGCTGCTCACCGATGACGCCGGAAGCGTCGAGGCGGTGCGGGTGCAGGCGGGCGATCGCGAGCGGGTGCTTCGCGCTCGTCATGTGCTGCTTAGTTGCGGGGGTTACGTTTCGAATCCCGAACTCTTCGAGCAGCTATCGGGGGTACGCGACTATGGCGACAACGGGTACGCCTATTCGCAGGGTGCGGGTATCAAACTTGGTGTTGCCGTGGGCGGCTTCATTCGCGGCCGTGAAAACTATCTCAGCAACTTCGGCTCCATCCTCGCCAACGATCGATTTCCAGCGAAGGTTTTTGCGCGTTTTCAGGTCATCCCGCAGTTGCGCGCGCCTTGGGAGATTTTTGTCAACGTGCGAGGCGAGCGTTTCATTCGCGAGGACGAGCCGAGTTTCGATCGACGCGAGGTATCGCTATTGCCGCAGCCCGACCTGCGATTTTGGGTTATTTTTGATGATGAAATCTTTGCCAATGCACCGCCTGGGGTCATCGGATTCTCGCGCGACGAGATGCGTGACGCCTTTGAGGTGCACGACTGGTTCCAGAAGGCGGATTCGCTCGAGGGGCTCGCCAAGCGGGCGGGCATCGATGCAGCGGGTTTGCGAGAGACGGTCGAGGAATATAACCGCGCGGTCGCGACGGGGAAGGATCGGTTCGGGCGCAGACATCTGCCGCGTCCGATCGCCAAAGGCCCGTTCTATGCGATTCGTCATCAAGGCCACTCGACCACATCCACCGTGGGTCTCGCGGTCGATGAGCAACTGCGCGTGATTCGTGCACGCGGCGAGCCGATCCGCAATCTCCATGCCGCTGGCGAGTTACTGGGCGCTGGTCAGTTGATGGGTCAGTCTTTCGTCGGTGGCATGATGGTGACGCCCGCCATGACGTTCGGGCGTCTGCTCGGCCAACGCCTGCCGCTCTAAGCCGGCAGTCTCAGACTCCCTCACCCCAGCTTGCCGCACGCTGCACGGCGATTTGATAACCGTTGCGGCCCATCGTGACGAGCACAACGCCGATCATGCCGCCGACGAAGCACATGACGGCGAGGCTCGGCGCAATGCCGGTCGGGTAGTTGAAGACGTAGTCCGAGAGCAGGCCGACAGCGCCCGAACCGACGGCGATGCCCACCAAGCCGATCAGCAGCGTGTATACGGAAACGACCTGACCGCGTAGTTGATTCGGCGTGACCTGATTGAGCGCCGTCAACGCAGCGGTCAACGCCCAAGTGGCAAACAAGGATGTACCCGCGTGACCGATCAACGCCCACTCCGGCGTCGGTGCGAGGCACTTGGCGGTACCAAATATCACCCACGCGAGGCACTGCAGGCCCATGACAAGGATCGGTCCATCCTGTCGACCTTTCTTTGCCAACCAACTCAGCACCCAACCGGCGGTGATGGCGCTCAGAATGCCGCAGGGCACACCAACAATGGCGAGCGACATCGCGATATCCTTGGCTTCCATGCCGTGCACCCGCACGAACAGGGTGGGGAACCAGGCGAGCTGTGCGTTGACGATCATGACGTTCATGATCGAGCCGATCATCACCACGACGAGCGCCGTGCGATTAGTCGACAGTTCGCGCCACAGCGGCAGCAATGAAAGCTTGGCGGAAGGCTCGGTGAGGATCCCGCGTCGCTCGGGTTCGCGGATCGAGACGGCCATCAGCACGCCGATCAGTAGGCCCGGGATACCGACGATCAGGAATACGATTTGCCAGTTGGCGAAATCGCCGAGCAGACTCGGTGACCACGCGCGCACGTCATCGGCGAGGCCGATGGCGATGCCGCCGAGCAAGTAGGCGACACCGATACCGATCGAGCCGCCCATAGCAAAAATGCCGTAGGCGCGTGGCCGCATTGTCGGCGGAAAGTAATCGGCGATGAGCGACGAGGATCCTGGCGTGGTGGTCGCCTCACCCGCGCCCATGACGACTCTGGAAGAAAACAGCGTCCAGAAGGACGTCGCAAAGCCCCCGGCCAGAGTTCCGCAGGACGATATGAGCGCACCGCTCCAAATCACCGAGGTTCTTTTCCAGCGATCGACGAGATAGCCGATGGGCAGCGTGAAGAGCGAGAAGAAGAGCGCGAATGCCAATCCCTGTATCACGCCCATCTCGGTGTCGGAGAGACCGAGATCCGTCTTGATGGGTTGTACCAGCAGCCCGATGACGATTCGATCGACTACGCCGCTCGCATAGGAGATCACGAGCAGAGATACGACGTACCAAGAGTAGAGCGGTTTCGGCCAGGGCTTTGCGCTTTCGTTCACGGAATCGATCCTAGCATTATCCCCGTCCGGAACATGACGCAACTCGTGCAGATTGATACCCTCGATTTATTGCCCGGACAAAAGGAAGACTTTCGTGATTCGTGCATTGCTGTCGTTGGTGATTTTTTTCTTCGCTGCGTCCTCGCTCGATGCCGCTCAGCCTACGCTGCTGCGCATCAAGGCCGCGACCTTTGTCAGCCACGATCTCGCGGCGGTCGAGCGCGACTATGGCCAATGGCTCGGCTACAAAGTGCGCGAGCGCGGCAAGGTCGATGCGCAGCTCGCGCGCAGTTGGGGTGCCGAGCGCAGCGCGGGGCGTCCGTACATCCTCATGAGTGCCGACGGTGACCCCGATGTATTCGTGCGCGTAGTCGAGGGGCCCGCCCCGCCGAAAGGTCTCGAGCCGCTCACGAGCTGGGGCTGGAACGGTATCGAAATCGTGGTCGACGATCCGGTCGCACTGTACGAAAAGTTTCGTGCTTCGCCGTTCAAAGTCATCGGCGAACCGGCACCGCTCGGGGCGTTTCCCACGATCGTGGCATTTCAAGTCGTCGGCCCGAGCGGCGAGGTGCTGTACCTTACCGCCGAGACCGGTGATCGCAGCAAATCCGTGTTGCCCTCGCCGAACGGCGAAGTGGGTCGTGTGTTCATCATGGTGCTCGGCGGTCCCGACATCAACGCGTTGCTCGATTTCTACAGCAGCAAGTTCACGCTGGTGCGCAACAACCCGCGCATGATGAATGTAGGTGTGGTGCGTCGGGCACAGAGGCTCGCCGACGACGAGATGACTCCGCTCGCCACGGCGCGACTCGCCGAGCGCGGCAACCTGATCGAGTTCGACGGTTACAGTCCGCGCACGCAGGCGCGGCCAAAGGCGCCCGGTGAGTTGGGGCCGGGCATCGTCTCGACGACCTTCACGGTGGCCGATCTCGATGCGCTCGCGCTCGATTGGCTCTCGCCGCCGCGACGAGTCGAGGGACTCATCTATCAAGGCAGACGGGCGGCGAGCGTACGCGGTCCTGCGGGTGAGCTCATTGAACTTGTCGAGGCTGCGCCGCCGGCGGCGCCGTAACGGGTCAGAGCGGCAGGGTGTTGCCGAGCCAACGGCCAAGAGCAAGCGCGGGCGTCAGCATCATGCCGGGCACGAAGGCGTTGCCGAGCGTCACCCCGCTGCCCAAGGCCTCGCCGGCCGCGTACAGATTCGGGATAGGTCGTCCCTGACCATCAAGCACCTTGAGGTCGGCATCAACCACGATGCCCGCGGACGACGTCGCCGAGTGGCCAAGATGCGTGATGGCGTAGAACGGCGCTGCGGCGATCGGCCGCGGCAGATGCTGTCGTCCGAGTGGATCAGTACGTTGCGTGACTGCAAGGTTGTAGTCCCGGACCGTATTCTCAAGCCCCGCGACGTCGATTGAACATTTGCGCGCGAGTTCGGCGATGCTGCCCGCGCTCACGAACATCGGGTGATTGCCGAAGTGCTCGAGCAGTTTCTCGCGACTCCACTGCGGCAGGCCGGGCGGCGCCTCGCGTAGGATGTCGGCATCGAAGATAATGCGATAGCGGGTGGCGCTCTGACGGATCAAGGCGCGTTCGCGCACGCTGACGAGCGGCTCGTCCTCGCGCACGAAGCGTTGTCCCTGATCATTGACCCAGATCTCCCAAGGCAAGCGTCGTTGCGGCACGGTTTCGAAGCGCGCATACACCTTGGCGGGATAGCGGTCCGTCGTCAGGATAGAGCCAGTGCCGGCCCGATGCAGATCGCCGCCGCGCAACGTCCCGCCGACTTTCCGCGCCATCAGCAGGCCGTCGCCCAAAGAATGCGGGTACGAGCTCGCCACATAGGCCGACACACCGGCGAGCTCGCGAAACAGTTCCGGGTTCATTGCGTAACCGCCGGTCGTGAGCAGGATATGTTTTCCGCGCGCGGTGAAGCCATCGGCGCTGCGTACGCCGACCACGGCGCCGTCCGCATCGCTGATCAATCGGTTGACCCGCGTGCGCAGCTGCAATACGACTCGACCGCTGTCGAGTTCCGGTTGCAGTTCGCGCCGCACCACCGCAAGGATGGCGGGGCCGTTGTCTTTGGCCCAAAGATATCGGGGTGTGTTGTAAGCCTTGCGACCGGGGCTGTCTCCGGTGACCGGGTGATCAGGTAGCGGCTCGAGCCCATGGGCGAGCAGCCAGTCGATCGTCGGTGGGGCTTCGTCCACAGTTCGTCGCACGATCGACGAGTCGGCGAGTCCTTGCGTCAGCGCCATGGCATCTGCGTAGTGCTGATCCGGGGAATCCGCGATGCCTTTCTGTCGCTGCAGTGAAGTACCGCCCGCCGCGACCTGCCCGTTGGCGATGTGCAGCGTGCCGCCGACATCCTCACCGGCATCGATCAACAGGACCCGCGCACCACGACGCGAGGCAAAGATGGCCGCTGGTAGCCCTGCGGTGCCGGCACCGACGACGACGAGATCGTAGACATCACTCGCCTCGAGGCGGGAGTCTGCAAGCCCCACTGGGCTGATTGATAACGCGCCTGCCGCACCCAGCGAATTACTAATGAATGATCGTCGTTTCATGTGTCCAGCCAGCGTTCAATTGGTCCAGTGTAAAAGGTAGTTTAGGCAGCCATTTTGGCGGTTATCGGGAAGATCCGAGGGCTGGGGTCGATAGGCGAGGGCGCTTCGGGTGCTTCGACGGTCTTTTGAGTTTCTCCTGCTTCCAGATCCGCTCCACCCGTGAGCGGCTGATCTTGCCATGCCCATCGTCCGTGTCTCCTGAACCAAAAACACCAAGTCACTTCACTCCAAATTGACCAGTACGAACGATTTGAGCATAGTGCTTCAGCGTCTATGACGAGCGAGCGCAGGGGTTAGGGCAGGCGGAGTGGCTCCGCATCCTCATCGCGGGGCTATTGTAAACGACTATTTTCCGTAGGGTTTTACGGGAATTAATCAGTAACCGGATATTTCAGGAGTCGGCTATGCGAAGTTCATTTTCCCGGTCCTTCACCGCGCTCGGCGCGCTGTCCGTCTGCGTCGCCGCAACGGGCAATGCAGCGACCGAACCGAGCCTGGTCATCGAGGAGGTCACCATAACGGCGCGCAAGTTCGAGGAATCGCTGCAGGACGCGCCGGTCAGCGTGTCGGCGTTCACCGCCGCCGCGCTCGAGGCCGCCGGCCTCAAGAGCATCTCGGACATTTCCAACTACACGCCCGGCCTGTACTTCCAGAAGGACCAGGGACGCCGGTTCGACCGTCCGGTGCTGCGCGGTATGTCGAACATTCTCGGTGTCAACAATGTCGCCAATTTCATCGACGGCGCCTATGTCGGTGGTTCGATCCAGTCGACCGAGATCCAGAATCTCGAGCGAGTCGAGGTAATCAAGGGACCGCAGGCGGCACTGTTCGGCCGGTCTACCTTCGCCGGGGCGATCAACTACATCAGCCGCCAGCCGAGCAACGAGTTCAGCGGCAAGGTCGATTCGACCGTCGCCAGTCACGATGAGTATGAAGTCGGCGGGTTCGTCTCCGGGCCGCTGATTCCCGATACCCTGCTGTTTTATGCCGCTGCGCGCTACTACGAGAAGGGCGGCGAGTGGCAGAACTATGACGGTCGTTCGATCGGTGGCGAGCAGTCAAAGGGCGCTTCGCTGGCGCTGACGTTCAATGCGACCGAGGACTTGCGCATCAAGGCGCGAATGACCTACGACAAGTCGGACGATGAGTCGCCGCCGAACGCGCTCCAGACGCGGTTCGTGAACAACTGCTTCGTGACCAATCCGCCGACCTCGAACACCCCCGCCTTTTGCGGTGAACTGGTCGGTGGTCCGCTGGAACTGGATCTCGACCGGCTGACCGATCCGGGTGTCAATGCCGAGACCCGGCGCGCCAATCTGCAGTTCGACTGGGACCTGCAGGGCTGGACCCTGGCTGGCGTGGTTGGCTACAGCGACTACGAGGAGGAACGGCAGTTCGACGCCGACTTCCAGCGCTTCCTCGGCGGCGCTCCTGCCGGTCAGACACACCGGAAGGATGAGGGCCTGTCGGAGGAATACTCCTATGAACTGCGTCTATCTTCACCGCAGGAGAACCGGTTTCGCGGACTGGTCGGCGTGTTCTACCTCGATGCCACGCAGGGCGCGGGTATCGACGATCCGTTCACGTGGCGCCGGTCCTACCCGATCGAGCAGAACTTCCAGGCCGCCCTGCGCACTCCGCAGGTTCCCGGGTACCGCTATGTCGACAATCTGGCCTGGTTCGGCAGCGTCGCCTACGACCTCACCGATCAGCTGACCATGACCGGCGAGTTGCGTGTCGCCACTGACGAGATCAAGCAGGTCAGCCTGACCCGCACGCAGACCGCCGAATACGACGCCACGCTGCCACGCTTCATCGTCGACTACAAACTGAACGAGGACTTGCTGCTGTATGGCATCGCGGCAAAGGGCAACAAGCCGGGCGGCTTCAATGGCAACGTCAACCTGCCGCTTGATCTGCAGAGCTATGACGAGGAGTCGGCCTGGAATTACGAGCTCGGCGCCAAGTCGACGCTGCTCGACGGGCGCGCGCTCTTCAACGTCGCCGCGTATTTCATCGACTGGGAAGGCCAGCAGCTGACCAACAACTTCCAGCCACCGGTCGGCACTCCGCTGTCCTTCATCACCAACGTCGGCGACGTCGAGACCTTCGGCATCGAGTTCGACACCAAGATCAAGCTGACCGAGAACCTTTCCATTGATGCGCTCTATTCGTATGTGTTGACGGAGTACGTTGGCGGCGGCACGCCCGAGGTCACGGCACTCAATGGCCGCCCGCAATCCACCAACATCGTCGGTAATGAGGTGCCGCGCAGCCCGCGTCACCAGTTCGGCGCGAGCGTCAACTGGCGCCAGCCGGTATCCGATCAGCTCGAGTTCGTCGCCCGAGTCGATGCGAACTATCGCAGCAAGTCGTTCGTGCAGGTCGACAATCTGCAGTGGGTCGGCGATCGGACGCTGGCCAACGCGCGTCTCGGGCTCGAGTCGGATCGCTGGACGCTGACCGCGTGGGTCGAGAACCTGTTCGACGACGATACCCTTGTGGGTGGCACCCGCTATGTCGACTTCAAGAACGACAACGTCCCCGGGCCCGGATTTCCGCGCGGGTATCTGGTCACGCTGGCGCCCGGTCGACAGTACGGCCTGACCGCCACTTATCGGTTCGGCGCCGGCAATTGATCTCGTCCCCGTCGCGACCGCGCGCCGCATCTGCGGCGCGTCGTCGCGCGGCGCCGACGAACCGAACGGAGGAAGTGGAAAAGCAACCCCTTCTGATCCGATCAATCAGACCGACAGCGATAGCATGCGACGAACAACCTCGCCGTTTCTATCAATTAGATAAGTTGTCGGAACGACTTCGTTCCAGGGCGGATCGATGGCACTAGCGAGCTCGTCCATCTCCGGACCCTGACGGGCGTAAGTAAAGAAGTCCGGAAAAATACTTTTTCCGAAATCGCTCGACTTCCACTGCCCCTGATGATGGGTCATCGACGGTGACTCCAATCAATAAAACTCCCGACGCTTTGAATTCATTTGTCACAGTGAGCAGATCGGGGACTTCCCGTAGACACGGTACGTACCACGTCGCCCAGAGATTCAGGACGACCACTTTCCCCCTGGGAAGACACTTGTATCAATTAATTGCTTGTCAGTAGCGAAGGTCTTGCCATCGTCACGTGATGTACTGCCATCCGGTGCCGAAGTCATGGTGCCGAACGCAGCAGCGCTTGCAGATCCGCCATGAATCACTCCACTCATATCTTGGTCGGTGATCGTCGAAAGTCGCTGCTGATGCGTTGACTTTCGTGGGTGCGGAGAAAGTATTTCCACCATCCTTAGAAATCGTGACATGGACATCCGTCACGGCCAGATGTCGGTCATGGTTGTGAGCGCCATCGGCCGGCTTGTCTTGAGGGGAGCGATCAACCGGCTTTCCGCGTATCGCCAGCGACGGGAAGAGAGGACTGGCTGTATGGCCGGAATCAGGTAGCGATGGAACTCCGGTAATCGGAGCCGCGTTATCAAGATGAGAGATATCCTTTCAAAAATAATTCTGTCTTCCCGATCGCTATTCTTTGATCGTTGACTAAACTCTACGCGCAGAAGTGTTTTTGATCGAAAAAACCACTGTCAAAAACCTGATAGTTACTTACAAATTCTCTTACACACAGCTTAATGACATAGCTAAGTCTTTGTGGCCAACAGGGATTGCTGAGTCCAGTCTTATATTGGGGCGGAAGCAGAGCGTATCCGAGGAGTATGCTGCTGATTGCGAGGGGTAAAAATAGGAATCTTGCAGCGGAACGAGGCGGCCCACCGTGCAAGTGCGGGCGATCTCTTTATCCGCGTGTTCCAGAGAGTCTCATCGCCAAATACTGCTGAGCAGATCCCGAGGATCGCGAAACCCGCGCTAATCGCCGTACCGAACGTCGCGAGGATCAACTGTTCAGTTTAGCGTCCGCCCAGTACGAACATGGCTGCTGTGGCGACGAGCGAAATTGACCCGACATGCCAAGAGAAATGATGTAGCCAAACGACGTCAGCAGACAGAGCGACCTGATGAAGCGGGTCAAGCACCCTCGCGCTGCCTAACAATTCGTGGCCTAGCATCACACCGATACAGGCTATCGCTGCCATATGAAAACATAATCTTGCTGATGAACTTACTGCCACTTAAACGCACTTCATAATTCGTTTGGTCCGTAGGTGTGAACTCAGGCGGAACCAGTCTTATGGTTATGCAGCTCTGCGTTTTTTCTCGGCTTGAGCTAGGTCAAAGGTGCTCTGCAGGTTCATCCAGAGGCGAGCAGAAGTGCCCAGTGTCTCTGCGAGGTCGAGCGCTGCATCTGCCGTGATACCGCGCTTGCCTTTGATGAGTTCGTTGAGCCTGGCCTTCGTCCAGCCTACCTTTGTGGCGAATGCGGCTTGAGTGATACCGTCAGGCTCAAGAAACTCTTCGAGAAGAATTTCTCCTGGGTGAAACGGGTTAGCCGGTTGCTTTTGGGTACGCTTAGTCATGGTTGCTACGCTGCTAGTGATAATCAAGCACGGTGACGTCAAAAGCTTGACCAGACTGCCACCGGAACACGACTCTCCACTGATCGTTGATCCGGATGGAATGGTATCCACTCCGCCGCCCTTTTAGTGCCTCAAGTCGATTGCCGGGGGGAACTCGTAGATCGCCAAGCTCTGCGGCGTCATGCAGATAAAGAAGCTTTCGTCTCGCGGTGCGCAGTACATCGGGTGGAAACGCTCTCGTAGCCTTTGAGCGACGATCGAGAAACAGATCTTCTGCCAGCCGGTTGCCAAAAGTCTCTATCACATACCGACGTTATCGAAACCCAGTAACTTCCGCAAGTGTCAAAAAAAGAATTGTTACTTACACGTTCTGTTACACACAGCGTAGTGACATCGACAAGTCTTTGAAGGCCAACAGGGATTGCTGAGTCCAGTCTTACGGTCATACCGGCGCCGATTACCGATGGGCGGCGATCACTGTCGCCGTTCCGCCGCCATCCGTCGGATCTCGACGACCGCACGCTCTAATATGGCATCTCGTCCTGCTACTGGCGTGATCTCGATGTGAGGTCGCACGGGGCCGAGGTCGGACTCATCACCGCTCGCCCGGATGAACATCTTTTGGCTGAACGACACGACGATCCGAGAATTTGGCAGCGCGAATGGGCCGATTTCGCCCAGTGCGTTCGGCACGCCCCCGGTCGGCTGTCCAATCGTGAGCATCAAATCGTAGGTGCGCGCGGCATCGGCGAGCAGCATCGCACTCGAGAAGGTGTGCTCCCCGATCAGCAGAGCGGTTGGTCCGTTAAAACTCGGCTCGACTCGAGGCCGTCCTACGACGTCGGTCTTGTAGGTCAAGTCCTCTCCATACTTGAGAGCGGAGTAATCGGGAAGGAAAAGCGGCAGCGCAAACATGAGCGGTCGCCACACCGGTTTCGTCCCCATACGAAACAGCTGATCGGACTCCGCACTCTTGCGCCAGACAACGCGTGACGCCATGCGGTAGGGGCGATC
>JBILGD010000015.1:0-35486 GCA_044351225.1 Steroidobacteraceae bacterium | reverse complement strand
CCTTCGAAAAGCTTGGCATTGGCGTCGATGGCGTGGGCACGACGCCGCTCTCCGGCGAATTGCGTCTCGATCGCCCGGTGGGCGAGGCGGCAGCGATGCTGCTGCAGGCGAACATCGAGCGGGGTTACGAAGACTTCCTGGCGCTCGTCGCCAAGGGTCGCAGCAAGACGCGCGACGAGATCGACGCGATTGCCCAGGGTCGTGTGTGGTCGGGTCGCGATGCGCTCGAGCGCGGACTTGTCGACAAGCTCGGTTCGCTCGATGACGCGGTGGCCTCGGCGGCCAAGCGTGCGGGATTGGAAGAGGGCAAATTCGAGCGCGATTATCTCGAGCCCGAAAAGAGTTTTGCGCAGGAGCTGGTCACGAACTTTCAGGTCAAGACTGCCGCACTCATGCTCGAGGCGCTCGATGTGGATTCGTTCGGCGGCTTCGCGTTGGGTGCGGTGGGCCTTGATGCGCCGACGCGAGTCGCCCTGCAGTCGGCGCGTCGCGACTTTGGTCCGATCGAACGCAGCGTGTTGCGCTTCAACCGACTCGCCGTGGCTGATCAGTTGTACGCGCACTGCTTCTGCACGCCGTACTGATGCACGTCTCGGATCAGCGCGCCAATCGTCTGTTTGTTGTCCTGGCAGGGTTTTTCCTGACCAATGCGCTGCTCGCCGAATTCGTCGGCGTGAAGATCTTCTCGCTCGAGGCGACGCTCGGTATCGCCCCGATCGAGTGGTCTCTTTTTGGCGTGTCGGGAACCCTGAATTTCACCGCCGGCGTGTTGCTCTGGCCGGTCGTCTTCGTGATGACCGATGTCATCAATGAATACTACGGGGTCAAGGGCGTCCGGCTGGTGTCTTGGGTGGCGGTCGGCTTCATTTCCTACGCCTTCATTGCCGCCTACATCTCGATCGGTCTTGCACCCGCGGGGTTCTGGATCGAGGCGAATCGATCACTCGGTGTGCCCGATATCCAGCACGCTTATGCGCAGGTGTTCGGGCAGGGTCTCTGGACCATCATCGGCTCGATCGTCGCTTTCCTGATCGGTCAGCTGGTCGACATCACGGTGTTTCGCCGGATCCGCGCGCTGACCGGCGAAAAACTGATCTGGTTGCGTGCCACGGGGTCGACCGCGGTCTCGCAATTCATTGACAGTTTCGTGGTGCTCTACATCGCTTTCGTGCTCGGTCCGCAGCAATGGCCGATTCCCCAGTTTCTCGCGGTCGGCATGGTCAACTACGGCTACAAAATGCTCGCGGCGATCGCGCTGATTCCGCTCCTGTACCTGGCGCGATATCTCATCAAGGGATACCTCGGCGCCGCGGAAGCAGAGCGGCTCAAGTCACTCGCACACTGACTTCAGTGCAGCAAGGCGGCGAGGCGACGGCGTGCTGCAGGCAAAAGCGGATCATCGTTGTTGAGCAAATCGAAAGCTTTACGTAAATCGTCCTTGCCTGCGGCGTTCGCGTAGCGCCGATTGCGCTCTGCGGCGGCGAACAGCACTTCGAGTCCCTTGGCGTGTTCATCGTGAAGCAGGTGACGAGCGGCCGCAACGCGGGCGCTCTGGATGGTATCGGTCTCATCGGGTGCGAGGGCGACGCGGGCAAAATGCACGAGCGCATAGCCGTTTTTCACGGCGGGTTCGCTTTGCGCTGCGGGGCTCAAGCCCTGCAACAGTGTCTCCGCCTCATCGGCTTGACCGCGGCGAGCGAGCGCGGCGGCCTGCGCGATCGTTTTGCTCTCCCCACTGGGCTCCGCGAGATAGGGTTCAACGAACTTGCGGACGACGCCGAGTGGCTGTGCACCCACGAACTCGTCGACCACCGCGCCATCGCGAAAGAGTTTGACGGCGGGGATGCTGCGAATCGCATAGGCGCCGGCGATCTCCGGCTCCTCGTCGGTATTGAGTTTGACGACCTTGAGTTCCGGGATTTCGGCGGCGAGTTGGTCGAGTACGGGCCCCAGCATGCGACAGGGGCCGCACCACGGTGCCCAGAAGTCGACCAGAACCGGTTGCAAGGCCGAGGCCTCGATGACCTCGCGGCGAAAATCCGCAGTGGTGACGGCGAGGGCACGGCTCATGATCAAACCTCCGGGATGACTGCCGAGGCGATTGCCTCGAGGCAAAAGATGGCGACACGCCACGCCGATTTCAAGCACTGCGCCTCGAGTACCACCGCCGCGGCCCGACGGGGATAATGCGCTGATGCCAGTCGCTTCGCCCAAGATCCTTGCGCTGATCCCGCCGATGACGCAGCTCAATACGCCGTATCCGTCGACGGCGTATTTGACCGGGTTTCTGCGCGAGCGGGGCTTCGAGGCCGTGCAACAGGATCTGGCGCTCGAACTCGTGCTCGCGCTGCTCTCGCGCAGCGGACTTGAGCAGGTACACGCGGAGATCCTTGCGCTGCCAACGCGTCGTCGCGGGCCCTGTGCTCGCGCCTTCATCGCTCAATTCGATCGGTATCGCGACACCATCGAACCTGTGATTGCGTTTCTGCAGGGGCGCGATCGAACGCTCGCGCACCGTATCGTCTCGCGACAGTTCCTGCCGGAGGGGTCGCGCTTCGCGGCGCTTGCGGTGTTTGGCGGTGCCGACGGCACGGACAGCAACGACTTCGTGGGCGATTCACTCGCTTGGGCGTTCGGTTCGCTTGGCACGCAGGATCGGGGACGACATCTTGCGACGCTGTATCTCAACGATATCGCCGACGTATGGCGCGAGGCCATCGATCCGCGCTTCGAGTTTGTGCGCTACGCCGAGCGGCTTGCGGGCAGCGTGCCGAGCTTCGAGCCGCTGGCCGAGGCGCTGGCGGCGACGGCGAATCTGATCGACCTTCGGCTCGCCGCGCTGACCCGAGCGGCACTCGAGACGCATCGGCCCGACATCGTGTTGCTCTCCGTGCCGTTTCCAGGCGCCGTGTACGGTGCGTTGCGCATCGCACAGACCATTCGTGCTGCAGCCCCCTCGGTGACGCTCGTGCTGGGTGGCGGCTACGTGAACACCGAGTTGCGCGAGCTTTCCGAGCCTCGCCTGTTCGATTTTGTCGATCTCGTCACGCTCGACTCGGGCGAGCGTCCGTTGCTCGCGCTGATCGAGTATTGGCAGGGGCTGCGCCCTGCAGAGCGGCTGGTTCGAAGTTTCATACGGCAGGCCGGTGTGGTGCGTTTCTTTGACTGCGGCGAGCCTGATATTCCCTTTGCCGAGGTGGGTACTCCGACCTGGGATGGCTTGCCGTTGTCACGCTATCTGTCCTTGCTCGACATGCTCAATCCCATGCACAGGCTATGGTCGGATGGGCGCTGGAACAAGCTGACGGTAGCGCAGGGCTGTTACTGGAAAAAATGCAGTTTTTGCGATGTGTCGCTCGATTACATCTCGCGCTACGAGACGGCCAATGCTGCGGTGCTGGTCGATCGTATCGAGCGCATCGTCGCCGAGACGGGCGAGAGCGGGTTCCACTTCGTCGACGAGGCTGCTCCGCCGAAGGCGCTGAAGGCGCTCGCCACCGAGCTGCTGCGACGCGGTCGGCCGATCTCCTGGTGGGGCAATATCCGCTTCGAGAAATCCTTTTCGCCTGAGGTGTGTCGCTTGCTCGCCGAGAGTGGCTGCATCGCGATCTCGGGTGGTCTTGAGGTGGCCTCTGACCGACTCCTTGCCTTGATGCAAAAAGGCGTGTCAGTGGCGCAGGTGGCACGCGTGACGCGTGCCTTCAGTGATGCCGGGATTCTGGTACATGCCTATCTCATGTACGGCTTTCCGACGCAGACCGTGGTCGAGACCGTCGATGCGCTCGAGTATGTGCGGCAGCTCTTCGCCGAAGGCTGCATCCAATCGGGATTCTTTCACCGCTTTACCTGCACCGTACACTCGCCCGTCGGCCGAAATCCGCAGGCGTACGGCGTCACCCTGCACGAGCCGCCCCATCTGGGCTTTGCGCGCAACGACATCAGCTTTGTCGACCCTAGCGGCGTCGATCACGACGCGCTCGGACAGGCGCTCAACGCGGCGCTCTACAACTACATGCACGGCGTAGCGATCGATCGCGACGTGCGTGAATGGTTTGCGCCGTATCTGGCGCGTGTGCCGCGCAGTCGTGTAAAGCGTGATTTTATTGCCCGTGCTCTGGCGGGACGCGATTAAACGCCAGCCAAGTCAGATGGGTGTCGAAACGAATTGCCCATCGCGCGGCATCGCGATCGCGGACCAGGTGTGGCTGTCGAAGATCATCGAACTCCAGCCCGCGGTCGCGAAGCCCGCGAAGGCAGGGGCAGTGTTCAATGAATTGGCCCAGCGCAGGGCAAGCTCCGAGATGCCGGGGTTGTGACCGACAAGCAGAAGGTGAGTGATCTCGTCGGCGATCGAGCGCACGATGTTGAGCAACTCGTCGCATGAGGCGTGATACAAACTACGCTCGCCGCGCATCGCGGCGCCGCCCGCGTTCCCCGCGTGCTCGCAAAAGATTGCCGCGGTCTGCTGTGTGCGTTGCGCGGTACTCACCAAAATGAGATCGGGTTTGCCGACGCTATTCATGATCGCGGCCGCCGCGCGCGCCACCTCGGCGCGACCGCGGGCATCGAGTGCACGGTCGAAGTCACCGCCCTCGGCATGTGCTTCGGCGTGACCGTGGCGCAACAAGGTCAGGCGTTTCACGCGATCGGAGTCCGACTCTGAACCTCAATTCGCCCGGCACGTTCACGCACGGCAAAAACTTTGAGGGGTTCGTAGGCCGGTGGCGTGAGCGCCGCACCCGTGGCGAGACAAAAGCGTGCGCCGTGACGAGGGCAAACGACGACGCCGCAGGGCGTCGCCGCGTCGCTCTCGACCTCGGCGCCAGCGAGCGATTCGCCATCATGCGTGCAACGATCTTCGAAGGCGTGCAACGTACCCTCGAGACGGACGATGGCGACATAATCGCCGTCCACGTCGGCATCAAGCCGCTCGCCGCGAGCGATTGCCGCAGCATCGCCGACATCCACCCAGCGCAGCCGTTCGCTCACATCATCCCCGTCTGCAGTCGGGCGGCCTCGGACATCATCGACTGATTCCAGGGGGGATCAAACACGAGCTCGACGTTGGCTTGGGCGACGGTCGGGATAATCTCGATTTTTTCGCGAACGTCCTGAACCAATACCTCGCCCATGCCGCAGCCTGGCGCGGTCAAGGTCATTTTCACCGCAACGTTGCGACCGCCCTGCTCATTGGCCGAGACCTCGCATTCGTATACGAGACCGAGTTCGACGATGTCGATGGGGATCTCCGGGTCGTAACACGTGCGCATCTGCTTCCAGGCGAGCGCCTTGATGTCGTCGTCGGTGGCGCCCGGCGGCAGCTCTGGCGGTTGCAGAACCTGCTTGCCGATCGCATCAGCGTTTTCGCCTGCGAGCCGATATAGGTTGCCCTCGACGTACAGCGTGAAGCTGCCGCCGAGCGCCTGAGTGATGAAACCGGACAGGCCGGCCTTGAGCTCGATTTGATCGCCCGAGGGGACCATTACGGCGGGGGTGTTGCGGCTCAGGACAAAGGCTTCGTTTTCGTGGCTGCGCATGGGCTTTGCATCATTCGGTGGAGACGGAAGCACGAGCGGCCGCCGCAACCGGATCGCTGGCAGCGTGCGGGTGATGTTCGAGTGCGGCACCGAGGGTGTGCCAGCAAAGGCTCGCGCATTTTACGCGCGCAGGATATTCGCGTACGCCGGCGAGTGCGGCGAGCTTACCGAGCTCGGCGGGCGGTAAGGCGGATTCGCCATGCGCTGTGAGCGTCTGCTGCACGAGCTCGCGCAAGTGTTCGATAGCGGGGCGATCCTTACCCTTGACCGCTTCGGTCATCAGCGAGGCCGAGGCCGTCGAGATGGCGCAGCCCTTGCCTTCGAAGCGGATGTCGCTGACGCGATCCCCGTCGAGTCGCAGCGTGAGTGTCAGCCGATCGCCGCAAAGCGGGTTGTTGCCGTCGGCTGAGGTGTCGCAAGGTTCGAGACGACCGAAATTACGCGGTTGCTTGTTGTGATCGAGGATCACGTCGCGATAGAGGTCCTTGAGATCCATCAGCCGAATACCTCGCGTGCGCGGCCGAGCGCTCGCAGCAATTGATCGATATCCGCGCGGTCGCTGTAGCAGCCGAAGGAAGCGCGAGCGGTGGCGGGAACATCGAAGAATTCCATCACCGGCATCGCACAATGATGTCCCGTGCGCACCGCCACGCCCTCGTCATCGAGAATGGTACCGAGGTCATGCGGGTGTACGCCCTCGAGCGTGAAGGAGATCACGCCCGCCTTGTGCTCGGCCTCGCCGATGATGCGCAGGCCCGGGACGGCACGCAGGGCGGTGGTTGCCTCGGCAAGCAGGGTCTGTTCATGGGCGTGGATTCGCTCGAGACCCAAAGATTCGACGTAGTCGATGGCTGCGGCGAGACCGACCGCGCCAGAGATGTGTGGCGTACCGGCTTCAAAACGATAGGGCAGCTCGTTGTAGGTGGTCTTCGCGAAGCTCACCGTAAGAATCATGTCGCCGCCACCTTGCCAAGGCGGCATGTCGCGCAACACGGCTTCGCGGGCCCACAACACGCCGAGGCCGGTCGGGCCATACAGCTTGTGACTCGAGAACGCATAGAAATCGCAGCCGAGCGCCTGAACATCGACGCTTTGATGCGCCACGGCCTGCGCGCCATCAAGCAGCGTCAAGGCGCCGACGGCTTTGGCGGCCGCGATCATGCGCTCGATAGGTAAAACGGTCCCGAGCGCATTCGACACTTGCGTGAAGGCGGCCAGGCGGGTGCGCGGCGACAGCAGTGCTTCGAAGGCGGGCAGATCGAGTTCGCCGCGCATGTCGATCGGCGCGACCTTGAGCGTGGCCCCGGTGCGCTCGCAGAGCATCTGCCACGGCACGATGTTGGCGTGGTGCTCCATCCAGGTGATGAGGATTTCATCGCCCGGCCCGAGACGTCGACCCCAGGATTGCGCCACGAGGTTGATTGATTCGGTGGTGCCGCGGGTGAAAATCACCTCGCGCAGGCTCGCGGCATTGAGGAAGCGGCGGACGCGTTCGCGCGCGCCTTCGAAGGCATCGGTTGCCTTCTGGCTGAGCTCGTAAACACCGCGGTGTACGTTGGCGTGACTGCTGCGCTCGTAGTGATCGACCGCATCGATCACCGCGAGCGGTCGCTGCGCCGAGGCTGCGGTATCGAGAAAGGCCAGTCGCTTGCCGCGCACGGTGGTGCTGAGGATCGGGAAGTCGGCGCGAACTCTAGCGACATCATAGGGCGTTGCAAAACAGGGCACAGCCGCGTCTAGAGTCGTCATGTCGGTGATGTTCATGCGCCAGCCCTCGCGGCGGCTGCGCCCGGCAACTGCCGCTCGAGTATGGCCTCGACCTGGGCGCGCAGGACAGAGCAGGGCAGACGGGCGAGCACATCGCTCACGAAGGCCCACTTGAGAAGCGATTCGGCGGACTCGGGGTCGATGCCGCGGGAAAGCAAATAAAAGAGCATGTCGGCATCGAGTTTGCCCACGGTAGCGCCATGACTGGCCTTGACCGCATCGGTATAGATTTCGAGTTGCGGCCGCACATCGACCTCGGCTTCAGCGCCGGCGATCAAACCCTTCAATGATTGTGCCGAGTCGGCGCCAATCGCCGCCGCGGCCACGCGCATGTGACCGTTGAAGGCGATGCGCGACCGTCCTGCCGCGATGCCGCGAAAGATCTGGTGGGTCCTTGCACCCGGCGACTCGTGTGCCACATGCACGAACGTGTCGTGCGTCTGCGTGGCCTCGCCGAGTGCCGCAGTCTGCCAATCGAGTGTGGCATCGCGTCCGACATGCGTGACATACGCCGTCGCGCGGCTGCTTGCGGCGCCCTCCGTGATCTGTACCACCTTTGCTGAGGCGCCTTCATCAAGCGTCAGCTCCAAAGTCTCGATGAAATGACTTTTCGGACCGTGATGACCAATGCGCGCAAGATCCAGCGATCCATGCGGACCGATTCGACCTTGCCAATGCAGGTTGGTGATGGCGGTGGTGGTGATCTCGAGGGGCAGATGACGTTCGATCAAGGTCAGCGCTGCGCCCGTCGCGAGATCGACGGCAATCGCCGGATGCGCGTCGATCGTGGCGATACAAAGAATTTCGAGGCGGGCTTTGGAATCCGCAGCGAGCGAGATCTGCAAGCGATGACCCCGCCCCTCGGCGTTGAGATCTGCAAAGTAACGATCGGCCGCCCGTGCAATGTCCGATCGGTCTTGCGACAGCCGGGTTTGCACCATCAAACCCGGTACGCTGTCGTGCCGCAGCGCGTCCGAGAGCGTGTCCACGAGAAAACCGTCAATCAATACGACTCGGCTGGTGTGCGGCAGCCGAGCGGGCAGGATCGCCGCGGTGCGCTCGATGATCTCGCGCGACGGTTCCGCAGCCGCCTGCGCGCGCAAGCGCGCGAGGCTACGCAGATTCGCGTACTTCCAGTGTTCGTCGCGATTCGACGGCGGCTTTTGCAACTGCGCGTTCATGCCGCCTCGTTCAACAACCAATCGTAGCCGCGTTGCTCGAGTTCGCGGGCAAGTTCCGGCCCGCCGCTGCGCACAATCTTGCCGCGCGCAAGCACATGCACGCGATCGGGCTTGATGTGATCGAGCAGCCGCTGGTAGTGCGTGACGAGTACGATCGCGCGCTCCGGCGAGCGCAGCGTATTCACGCCATGGGCGACCACCTTGAGAGCGTCGATATCGAGGCCGGAGTCGGTTTCATCGAGCAGGGCGAGCGAGGGCTCGAGCACCAGCATCTGCAGGATCTCGTTGCGCTTCTTCTCGCCACCGGAGAAGCCCTCGTTGACACCACGCGAGAGGAACGACTCGTCCATCTGCATGATCTTCATCTTCTCGCGCACTAGCGTGAGGAACTCGAAGGCGTCGACCTCGGGCAGGCCGCGCTGCTTGCGTGCCGCATTGAGCGCTGCCTTGAGGAGGTAAACGTTGTTCACGCCCGGGATTTCGACCGGATATTGAAAGCCGAGGAAGAGTCCGGCCTGCGCCCGCGCCTCCGGCGCAAGAGCAAGCAGATCCTGCCCCCGGTAAGTCACGCTGCCGCCGGTGACCGTGTAGCCCGGCCGTCCGGCGAGGGTATAGGCGAGGGTGCTCTTCCCCGAGCCGTTCGGCCCCATGATGGCGTGTACTTCGCCCGCGGGCACCTCGAGGCTCAAGCCGTCGAGCACCTTCCGATCGCCGACCGAGGCGCGCAAATCCTTGATAACCAGCATGTCTCTGTACTCCGTGATCTTTGTTCGCGCGTACTGCGTCGTGGGTGCTCTCAGCCGACCGAGCCTTCGAGGCTCACGGCCAGCAGGTTTTGTGCCTCGACCGCGAACTCCATCGGCAATTCTTTGAAGACGCTTTTGCAGAAGCCGTTGACGATCATGTTGACCGCATCTTCCTCTTCGATGCCGCGCTGCAGGCAATAGAAGAGTTGATCCTCGCTGATGCGCGAAGTGGAGGCTTCGTGTTCCACCGTCGCGGTCGGGTTCTTGACCTCGACGTAGGGGAAGGTATGGGCGCCGCAGCGGCCACCCATCAACAACGAATCGCACTGCGTGAAATTGCGTGCGCCATGCGCTGACGGCAGGATCTTGACGAGACCGCGGTAGGTGTTCTGGCCGCGTCCCGCCGAAATTCCCTTCGAGACGATGGTGCTGCGGGTATTGGCGCCGATGTGGATCATCTTGGTGCCGGTATCGGCTTGCTGACAATGATTGGCGAGCGCCACCGAATAGAACTCGCCCACCGAATTGTCACCGCGCAGCACGCAGCTCGGATACTTCCAGGTGATGGCGGAGCCTGTTTCGACCTGCGTCCACGAGATGCGGGAATTGCGACCGCGACATTCGCCGCGCTTGGTGACGAAGTTGTAGATGCCGCCGACACCGTTCTCGTCCCCGGGGTACCAATTCTGCACAGTGGAATATTTGATCTGTGCGTCGGCCATGGCCACGAGTTCGACGACCGCCGCATGCAGTTGATTTTCGTCGCGCATCGGCGCCGTGCAGCCCTCGAGATAACTCACGTGGCTACCCTCGTCGGCGACGATCAGCGTGCGTTCGAACTGACCCGTCTTGGCAGCGTTGATGCGAAAGTACGTGGAGAGCTCCATCGGGCAGCGCACGCCTTTCGGGATGTAGACGAACGAGCCATCGGAGAACACCGCCGAGTTGAGACAAGCGTAGAAATTGTCCGTGTACGGCACGACGCTGCCGAGGTATTGCTCGAGCAACTCGGGATGCGTCTGCACGGCATCCGAGAAAGAGCAAAAAATGACACCGGCTTTTTCGAGCCGGTCTTTGAAGGTGGTGGCTACCGAGACGCTGTCGAAGACCGCATCGACGGCAACGCCGGCGAGCCGTGCCCGTTCGTGCAGCGGCACGCCGAGTTTTTCATAGGTCTCGAGCAGCTTCGGGTCGACTTCATCGAGACTCTTCGGGCCATCGGTCTTGACCTTGGGCGCGGAGTAGTAGGAGATGTCCTGATAGTCGATCGGCTTGACCTGCACGTGTGCCCACTCGGGTTCGCGCATCGTCTGCCAGTGACGGAAAGCACGCAGCCGCCACTCGGTGAGGAACGCAGGTTCGCGCTTGATGCGAGAAATGCTGCGCACCACATCCTCATCGAGTCCTGGGGGGAGACTCTCGGATTCGATCTCGGTGACGAAGCCGTGTTGGTAGCCACGACCCACGAGTTCCTGGAGTTGGGCGTTTTCAGTCATGTTCTGGAGTACCGCGGTGCAGCGCCGCGGCGGCGCGACCGCCAGCGACGGGTTTGAGTTGATGTTCGAAGTGGCCGAGCTCGAGCGCGCGCGACTCGAGGCCGGCGAGTTGGGCGAGGCTGACGTCGTACAGCGAGCGCCGAATGGCGAGATTGACGCGCTGCCAGGCCCGACCCACGCCGCAGGTGGTTTCGATCTCGCACTGACCTTCGCCAGCCGAGCAGTCGGTGACGGCAACCGGGCCCTCGAGCACATCGAGGATCGCCGCGGCAGAAATGGCCTCGGCCGGACGGGCGAGGGCGTAGCCGCCATGCAGACCGCGTGTGGAGCGCACCAGGCCGCCGCGGTGCAGGGTCTTGAGCACCTTGCTGACCGTCGGCATGCCGATACGGGTTCGCTCTGCGAGCGCCGGCGCACTCAGACAGGCGCCCGGCTCGCGGGCGAGCGCCGCGAGTAGCACGGTGGCGTAATCGGTCATTTTGGAGATGCGGATCATAAACAGGGACTATTTTAGTCCAGATTAGTGATTCCTGCAGCGTTTGCGGGAACTTGAACCGAATCACCCGGGTCGCCTTTGTTACACTCGCGCCCCTTTGGCGCACCCCCGGAGAGCCATGTCGGACTCGGTCATCAAGGTCAGCGGACTGCACTACGGCGTCGGCGCCCGGGCGATTTTTGCCGGGTTGGACCTCGAGGCGCGCCGGGGGCGGGTGACCGCGATCATGGGGCCGAGCGGCACGGGCAAGACCACGCTGCTGCGCCTCATCACCGGGCAGGTGCGCGCCGACGCCGGTTCCATCGAGGTATTCGGCCAGGAGGTCGGCGCGCTGCGCAAGCCCGAGTTGTATGCGCTCCGGCGGCGCATGGGGATGCTGTTCCAGAACGGCGCGCTGCTCACCGATCTGAGCGTGTTCGAGAACGTCGCCTTTCCGGTGCGCGAGCATCTGCGTTTGCCGGAGTCGGTCCTGCGCCAGTTGGTGCTCACCAAGCTGCATGCAGTGGGCTTGCGAGGTGCAGCCGAGCTCATGCCCGCCGAGTTGTCGGGTGGTATGGCGCGCCGCGTCGCCTTGGCCCGTGCCATCGTCATGGACCCGCAACTGTTGATCTACGACGAACCCTTTGTCGGGCTTGATCCGATTTCGATGGGCGTGATCGTTCGCCTGATTGGTGAGCTCAACGACGCCCTCGGCATCACCAGCATCGTCGTATCGCATGATGTCGATGAGCTCGCGGCCATCGCTCATCACAGCTATCTGTTGTCGGGCGGCAAGGTCGTGGCCGAAGGCTCGCCCGCCGAGTTGCGCGAGAGTGACTCCGAGGTCGTCCGTCAATTCATGAGCGGGGCGGCGGATGGTCCTGTGCCTTTTCACTATCCGGCGCCGGATTATTTTGAGCAGTTGATGGGTCGGCAGTCAGCGGAGGCCGAGCGATGATTGCCGATGCGCTGCAACGCGTCGGTACGGTGGCCGTGTTCCTTGCGCGTGTGCTCGGGCAATGCGGCCATGCGCTGATGCGCCCGCGCGCGGTCGTGCACCAGATCTACAACGCGGGCGCCCGCTCGTTGATCATCGTCATGCTCTCCGGCCTCTTCGTCGGCATGGTGCTCGGCCTGCAGGGTTTCGATCTGCTGCAGCGCTTTGGCTCCGAGGATGCCCTCGGCGTGGCTGCGGCGCTGGGTCTGCTGAAGGAGCTTGGGCCCGTCGTGACGGCGCTGCTCTTTGCGGGTCGCGCGGGCACGTCGCTGACCTCCGAAATCGGTTTGATGCGCGCGACCGATCAGCTCACCGCCATGGAGATGATGGCGGTGGATCCGCTGCGTCATGTGGTGGCACCGCGCTTTTTGGGTGGCGTGATCGCGATGCCGTTGCTGGTGGCGATCTTCAACGTGGTGGGTCTGTTCGGAGCACAGCTCATTGGCGTGCAGTTGATGGGTGTTGATCCCGGCGCATTCTGGTCGCAGATGCAGGCGGCGGTAGAGCTCGACGACGTCAACGAAGGCATCGTCAAGAGTCTCTGTTTCGGCATCGGCTGCAGCCTGGTGGCTGTACACGAAGGCTATACCGCCAAGCCCACGGCCGAGGGCGTGGGGCTTGCCACCACCCGTACCGTCGTTATTTCCTCCGTACTCACGTTGCTGCTCGATTACATGCTGACGGCAGCTTTTCTTGGAAGGTGATTGCACATGAAACCGCAACGCTCACTCGAGATCGGCACTGGGCTGTTCGTGCTGCTCGGCTTCGCCGCGCTTTTTTATCTGACCACGCAGTTGCCGGGCAGCGGGCTCGCGGTCGGCGGTCAGACTGGATACCGGGTCAGCGCGAGCTTCGATAACGTCGGTGATCTCAAGGCTGGCTCGCCAGTCAGCATGGCCGGAGTACGCATTGGACGAGTCGAAGCCATCGGCTTCGATGCCAATGATTATCGCGCGGTGGTTACGCTGCGCATCGATCCGCAGTTCGACCGTATCCCCGAGGACAGCGACGCCAGCATCCAGACACAGGGTTTGCTCGGTGGCAAATACGTCGGTATCGGTGCGGGCGGCTCGGATGTCTTTCTGAAGGAGGGCAGCCGAATCGAGTTCACGCAGTCGGCGATCGTGCTCGAGTCGCTGGTCAACAAATTCTTTGCCAATTTCGCGAGCAAGGGCGGCGAGGAGAGCGCCGCTGACGCCCCGGAGGGATCCCCATGATTCGTGCTTATGTTGCGGTTGTTCGGCGCAGCCTGATCGTCATCCTGTGTGGCCTCGTCGGCCTTGGCAGTCTGGGTGGCGCCGTCGCCAGTGCCCAGGGCAAGGCGGTGGCAAGCGTCGTCGATACGAGTGGACCCGTGCAACTCATCGAGACCTCGGCCAACAGCATGATCGCCGAGCTCGAGGCGCGGCGCGCGGAGTTTCGCAAGGATCCTGCCAAACTCTCGGCGCTGGTCGAGCGCGTTTTGCTGCCCAATTTCGATGTCGAGCACGCCGCACGGTTGGTGCTCGCCAAGCATTGGCGCACCGCCACGCCGGCGCAGCGGCAGCGATTCATCGATGCTTTCTACGGTTCCTTGATGAGCAACTACGGCGATGCGCTGCTCGAGTTCACGGGTGATCGCATCCGTGTGCTGCCCTCGACCGTGGCGCCCGAGGCCACCACGGCCACCGTGCGTACTGAGGTCAAGCGCAGCAACGGTCAAAAAATTCCAGTGAATTATTCGATGCGCAAGACGGATGCCGGCTGGAAGGCGTGGGACGTGGTGATCGAGGGCATCAGCTACGTGAAGAGCTTTCGCGAGGATTTCGGCTCCGAGATCGACCAGAAGGGGCTCGATGCCGTCATCCAGCGGCTCGAATCGCAGAACCGCTTTCCGGGTAGTCGCGGCAGCACGGCTGCGGGGTCGGCGCGCCCGTGAGTATCGTCATCGAGCCGGTGGTCATCGAGCCGGTTGTCGTCGGCGTCTCGAGTCCAGGCGAGCGCGAAGCGCTGCACCGCGTGCGCGGCGAGTTGACTTTTGCCACGGCGGCATCCGCCCATGCGACGGGGATCGGCATGCTTGTCGGCGGCAGCGGGAATGGAGTGCCTCATGGGCACGTGATGGTGCTCGACTGCTCATCGGTAACCGAGGCCGACAGCGCCGGCCTTGCGGTGCTACTCGATTGGCGTCGCGAGGCACTGCAGCGTGGCATCGTGCTGCGATACCGGAATCTGCCTGCGGCCATCGCGCAGCTTGCACACATCAGCGGCGTGGAGAGTTTGCTGACGGCCGATTGATCGGTGCGCGTCTCAGCGGCGCGGTGCGGGATCTTCCGCCGACAGCTCGTCGTCCGTGACGCTTTCTAGATCCTCGGTGGGCATGTTGCCATCTTGCACCTGAAACTCGCGGCGCTGTAGATAAGCGCTGCGCACGAAGGCATACGGATCGCCGGTGCGCGACAACAGTGCATCGGCGTCGAGCAACCGGACTCGTCTCTCGAAGTTGCCCGCAACCCATAACCCATAACGCGTGCTGTCGTCTTCGAGGTAGGAGCGTGGCTCGGTGAAATCGTCGATCAGGCTGCCCACGCCATCGCGCAAGGTGGTCGGGCCGTAGAACGGCACGACGAAGTAGGGGCCACTCGGTACGCCCCAAGTGCCGAAAGTCTGACCGAAATCTTCGTCGTTGCGCTCGAGACCGACATCGGTGGCCGGATCGAACAGCCCGCCGACGCCGAGCGTGGTGTTGAGCACGATCCTTCCGGTGTCATTGAACGCCGCGCCAAATTTGCCCTGCAGCGCGTTGTTGACGAGCGTCACCGGATATTTTGCGTTACTGAATACATTCGAGATGCCGATCTGCAGGAACTCCGGCGTGACGGCACGATAACCGCGTGCCGCGGGTCGCAGCAGCGCGCGATCTAGGCTGTCGTTGAAGGCAAAACTCGCCCGGTTGATCGGCTCAAAAGGGTCGTTGGCGTCGGTGCGTTGTTGCTGCGCCGTGGTGGCGCAGCCACTCAGCGCCAACGTGAGCAGGACGAGTGTTAATCGGTATGGCCCAAGCGGGAGGTGAGTTGGCGTGCGAGTCATGGTCATATTCTAGCCGAGAGGGTCAGCTGCGTGAGCTGCGCTCTTGTGCCATGCGGCGCGAGCGTCGATTGTTCTCGACCAAGGCTTCCTGGACTTCCTTCATGCGCGCTTCGAACCGGGCGCGCTGCACCCCCGTGATGTTGGGGTCGGCGAGCGCGAGCTCAAGCTGCTTGATGGCGAGCGACAGATCGCCACTCGCGATGTGGTATTCGCCCATGTAGTACGCCGCATCGCCGTCATCGCCCGCGCTGCTCGCGGCGAGGGCGGTTAGGCGGATTTGCTCGGGCGTCGGGGGCACGTTATTGAATAGATCGAGCAGCACCTGATGCGCTTCTTTCGCGCCGCCCATCTGCAGCAGTACTTCGGCGTAGCGCACGGTGAGCGGAATATTTCTCGGGGCAATGCCTAGTGCGCGCCGCAGACCGTCGCGGGCGAGCTGCTGCTGCCCGGCAGCGAACAGCGCTTGTCCGAGCGCCGCCTGCAACATGGGGCTTTGCGGCTGCGCCGCAGCGAGCTCGACGAGCGCGCTGGCCGCGCGATCCCGATCGCCCGCGCCGAGGCGTGCGAGCGCCTCGCCATAGCGTTGTGCCGCCGTGAGTGGCGCTCGGTCTGCGAGCGCGGCGTAATAGGGTCGAAGGTCGCTGTCGTTCGGTGCGCCGAGTACACGGACCCGTTCGCGAACGAAAGCATACGATGCAGTCTCGGCAGCGATGGTCGGTCGCAGCTGCCCCGCCCGATCGCGCGATTCGGCGATGCGGTTGCTGGTTACCGGGTGCGTACGCAGCAACTCCGGCACACCGATTCCGGCGAGTCCCGAGCGGCGGCTCAGCGTTTCAAAGAAATCAGGCATGCCATTGGGGTCGAAGCCGGCAGCGGCAAGGAAGCCGATGCCGACTCGATCCGCCTCGTACTCGTTGGCACGGGTGAAGTTGATCTGTTGTTGTGCAGCCATTCCTTGGGCAACGGCAATACCTGCCTGCATGGCGTCGGGCGTGCCAGTGGTGATGCCGATCAGGATCGCAGCGAGCATGGCGGCTGCGGAGGCCATGGTATTGCGACCTTGGGCCTGGATGGCGCGGGCGATATGCCGTTGCGTGACGTGCGCGATCTCGTGTGCGAGCACGCTCGCCAGTTGCGATTCGTTGGCGGTCGCCGTAATGAGTCCGTAGTGCACGCCGATGAAGCCGCCCGGAAGCGCGAACGCGTTGATGGAGTTCTCGCGCACCACGAAAAACGTGAAGCGTTGCTCGGAGTCGGGGATCTGCGAGGCGATACGATTACCGAGCGCTTGAATGTAGTCGGTGACCTCCGGGTCTTCGAGAATCAGTCCCTGATCGCGCAGACCCCGTACAACCATTCGGCCGAGCTGGTATTCGTCGTTGAGGGTGAGGGTAGAGTTGGCGCCCGAGCCGATATCGGGCAAGTCATCGCCCGCGCCCTGCGCACGCGCGAGTGCGCCGCAGAGGACAAGCAACGCCGCGGCAAGCAGAACGGAGACACGCATGAGCGGAATGCGCATGGTGTGATGGACTGTGCCGTAGCGGTGAAGTTCACCGCGGCGGCTACAGCGCCTCCGAGGCGTGATCGGCAAGGCGCGAGCGTTCGCCGCGCAGCAGCGTGATGTGCCCGGCGTGGGGCCAGCCAAGAAAGCGACTCACGGCAAAGGTGAGTCCCGAGGTCGTCTCGGCGAGGTAGGGCGTATCGATCTGGGAGAGATTGCCGAGACAAACGATCTTGGTACCCGGTCCTGCGCGCGTGACGAGGGCCTTCATCTGCTTGGGCGTGAGGTTTTGCGCCTCATCGAGGATCACGTAGCGGTTGAGAAAGGTACGGCCGCGCATGAAATTGAGCGAGCGGATTTTGATGCGGCTGCGCAGCAGATCATTGGTGGCCGCGCGCCCCCAACTGCCACCCTCCGAGCTTTGTGTCAGCACCTCGAGGTTGTCCATCAAGGCGCCCATCCACGGCTCCATCTTTTCTTCCTCAGTGCCAGGCAAGAAGCCGATGTCCTCCCCCAAGGGAATGGTCACCCGCGTCATGATGATTTCGGCGTAACGATTATGCTCGAGTGCCTGCACGAGCCCTGCGGCGAGGGTCAGCAAGGTTTTGCCGGTGCCCGCTTGCCCGAGGATGGTGACGAAATCGATCTCGGGATCCATCAGCAGGTTGAGCGCGAAGTTCTGTTCGCGATTACGCGCTGCGATGCCCCAGACGCCATGCCGCTCACTGCGAAAATCGCGCACCAGTTCGAGCGTGGCGGTCGTGCCCTCGACGCGACGCACCAACGCTTCGATGCCACCTTCGCGCTCTTCGTAAACAAACTGATTGATTTTCCAACCGGCCGCTGCGGGCCCGGTGATTTCGTAATACGTGCGCGTGCCTTCTTTCCAGGAACGCATGCCTTTGCCATGTCGTTCCCAGAAATTCGCCGGCAGGGCCTCGTGGCCGGTCGGCAATACATCGACGTCCTCGATCGCGCGATCACTGAAGTAATCCTCGGCATGCACGCCGACTACGGCCGCCTTGATACGCAGATTGATGTCCTTCGACACCAGTGCCACGCGCGTGTCGGGATGCAGTGCCTGCAAGGCGAGGGTCTGCGCGAGGATCGCATTGTCGTTGCCCTCGCCCGGCAGATTCTCGGGTAGCGCCGTCGCGAGTCGTTGCGTCTGGAAGAACAGCCGGCCGGAGGAGGGTGCCTTGCCGTGATTACCCGAGAGATGCGAGGGCAGCGGCAGGCCGAGTTCGATCTGCTCGCGCGAGGCGTCGTGCATCAGTTCATCGAGGAAGCGGCTGACCTGACGAACATTGCGCGAGGCCTCGGAGACACCTTTCTTGTTGGCGTCGAGCTCCTCGAGCACCACCATCGGCAGATAGATGTCGTGTTCTTCGAAGCGGAAAATCGATGCCGGATCGTGCATCAGCACGTTGGTGTCGAGTACGAACAGCCGGCGCTGTCGTGTCGTGCGGCGCTTCCTCAAAGGTTTTTCGCCGCCGCGAGTACCTCGGTCGCATGACCATCGGCCTTGACCTTGCGCCACTCTTGCGCGAGCACGCCTTCCGCGTCGATCAGGAAGGTGCTGCGCTCGATGCCCATCACCTTCTTGCCGTACATGTTCTTTTCTTTGATAACGTCGAAGAGTTTGCAGAGCGCTTCGTCGGTATCGGACAGCAAATCGTAGTCGAGCTTTTCTTTGGTTTTGAATTTCTGGTGTGACGCGCAGGAGTCGCGCGAGACGCCGATCACCAGCGTGCCTGCCTTGCGGAAGGCGGCGTGCAGATCACGGAATTGCTGCGCTTCGACGGTGCAGCCCGAGGTCATGTCCTTGGGATAGAAAAACAGCACAACCTTGGAGCCCTTGGCATCCCGCAAGCGCCAGCTGCCGCCATCGGTGGTGGTGGCGCTGAAGTCGGGCAGCTTCTTGCCGGGTTCGATCTTGCCGGTGGCGGGCTTGGGCATGCGTCCTCCTCAGGATTTGACGGGCTCCAGAATCGCATCGAGGTTGCGCGCATCGCAGAATTCCATGAATTCTTCACGCAGGTGGGCGAGGTGCAGCCGTGCGGGTACGTTGACGATCATCTGCACCGCAAACATCAGCGCACCGGTGTGCGCTGCGGGGTAGTTGCGCGTGGCGACCTCGGCGATATCGATACCGCGCGTCGAGCAGAAGCCGGCGAGTGCGGAGACGATACCGGTTTGATCGAGGCAGACCGCATCGATCGAGTAGGGCAGAAGATCGGTCCGCGGGCTGCGCGCTTCGGTACGTTGGACGTGCAGCGTGAGTCCGGCCTCGGTCGCAAAGCGGGCGAGTTCCGATTCGAGTTTGGCGAGCGAGTGCCAGTTCCCGGCGACGAGCAGCACCATGGCAAACTCGTTCCCAAGGCTCGCCATGCGACTTTCGCTGATGTTGCCGCCGCAGTCGCTGATGACTTTGGTGAGATCGTGGACGAGACCGGTACGGTCAGGGCCGATGGCCGAGATGGCGAGGTGCTGTTTCATTATCGGCTCCAAGTGTAGCGACTGAATGTGACGACCGCGACCCGGTTGCACGGCCGTGTCAACGGCTCGTAACATTCGAAATTCCCCCATCCTCTGGCCCCCCATCTCTGCGCGGTATTCCGATGTTCGCTGGCAGTTCCGTGGCTCTGGTCACGCCGATGCGCCCCGACGGTGCGCTTGATCACGAAGCCTGGTTGCGTCTGCTCGACTTTCAGCTGCAGGGCGGAACGGCCTCGGTCATCGTCGGCGGGACCACCGGCGAATCGGCAACGCTCACCGAGCCCGAACTCAAGTCCCTGGTCGAGTCGGCAGTGCGCTTTGCGAAGGGTCGCATGGGCGTCATTGCGGGTGCCGGCGTCATTGGCACCGAGGAGACTGTGGCGCGCACGCGCTGGCTCGGCGAGCTCGGGGTCGATGGACTGCTCGTGGTCACACCGGCGTACGTCAAGCCGACGCAGGAGGGGCTCTTTCAGCACTATACCGCCGTGTCTGCGGCCTCGCGCGTGCCGATCGTGCTCTACAACGTTCCGGGTCGCACCGCCGTTGATCTGTTGCCCTCCACGGTCGCGCGCCTTGCGACGGTGCCGCGCATCGTGGCCATCAAAGAAGCGGTCCCGGGCCCTGGGCGGGTGCGCGAGCTTCGCGCTCTGGCACCCACGCTGATGGTTCTGTCGGGCGACGATGCCAGTTGTCGCGAGGCCGTACTCGCCGGTGCGAAAGGCGTGATTTCGGTCACAGCGAACGTGGCCCCAGCGGCGATGAGCGCGATGATTACGGCCGCACTCGCGGGCGATGCGTCGCGGGCGGCAGCGCTCGATGCGGCGCTCGGCTTGCTGCACGCCGACCTCTTCGTCGAAGGTAATCCCATTCCCGTCAAATGGGCCTTGCAGAGAATGGGTATGATTGACGTCGGTATTCGCCTGCCGCTGACGCCGCTCGCCGCGTCGTTTCAGGGTCGGGTGGCCGCGGCGATGAAAAAGGCCGGACTTGATCCGGTTGTCTGAGGTGCAATGTCGATGCTGAATGTTTCCAAGCCCTTGATGCGTTTCTCGATGCTGGCGGCGGTCAGCCTGCTGCTCGCGGGCTGTGGCTCAACCAGCTCCTGGTTCAAGGTAGCCTGCGCCAAACCGGGCGATTTTGCGGGTGTTATCGACAACCCGCCGCTCAAGATTCCGCCCGATCGTGATGCCCCCGATACCCGTTCGGCACTGAGCATTCCGGTGCTCGATACGCCCGAGGCGCCGCGCCCCGCCGACAACCCCTGTATCGACACGCCGCCCAAGTTCACGCCAGCAGCGCCCAACCGCCCGCAGGCTTGATATCATTCGGCCCGCCGGAGAGATGGCCGAGCGGTCGAAGGCGCTTGATTGGAAGTCAAGTAACATCGCAAGGTGTTCGTGGGTTCGAATCCCACTCTCTCCGCCATTCCATGGCGTCCCGCATCGGTTCCTCCGCGACGACCAGCCGTCAACCCCGCCAGGCCCGGAAGGGAGCAACGGTCGCGGTGATGTCGGGTGCCGGAGTCCAGCTGGTGCGGGCCGCCTCCCTCTCCTAGGCGGGTAAACTTCGGCCGATGAGCTACACCGCACTCGCGCGCAAATGGCGCCCCAAGCGTTTCGAGGAGCTGACGGGACAGGAACATGTCTTGCGCGCGCTCTCCAATGCGCTCGCCACCCAGCGCGTGCACCATGCCTTCCTCTTCACCGGCACTCGCGGTGTCGGCAAGACGACCATTGCCCGCATCCTCGCCAAGTGCCTCAACTGCGAAACCGGCATGACGCCGGCGCCTTGCGGCATCTGCGCCACGTGTCGAGAGATCGATGAGGGGCGATTCGTCGATTTGATCGAGGTCGACGCTGCCTCGCGGACCAAGGTCGATGACACGCGCGAGTTGCTCGACAACGTGCAGTACGCGCCGACGCGTGGTCGCTACAAGGTGTACTTGATCGACGAAGTGCACATGCTCTCGGCGCATTCCTTCAACGCGCTCCTCAAGACCCTCGAGGAGCCGCCGCCCCACGTCAAATTCCTGCTTGCGACCACCGATCCGCAGAAGTTGCCGGTGACGGTGTTGTCACGTTGCCTGCAGTTCAATCTCAAGCGCTTGCCGGTTTCTTTGATCGCCGAACGAATGAAGACCATCCTCGCTGCCGAGGACATCGACTTCGAGGTCGCAGCCGTGCGTCTCGTGGCCGAGGCGGCGGACGGCAGCATGCGCGATGCACTATCGCTGCTCGATCAGCTGCTGGCCTTCGCGGGCGGCAAGGTCGCCGAGGCCGAGGCGCGCGCCATGCTGGCCACGGTCGATCGCAAGCAGGTGGTGCAGCTCGCGCGCTTGCTTGGCGCCGCAGACCCCGGCGAACTGCTGCGCTTCATGCAGGCGCTCGATGAGTGGGCGCCGGATTACGGTGATGTGCTCGATGCACTCGCGACGCTCCTCGTGCGTGTCGCACTCAAGCAATCGCTGCCAAATTACGAGGGCGATGAGCTGCATCCGCCCGAACAACTGGCTGAGCTGGCAGCGCTGATTTCTCCCGAAGATGTGCAGCTGCACTATCAGACTGCGATTCTCGGTCGGCGCGATCTTGCGTGGGCACCGGATCCGCGTACGGGTTTCGAGATGACCTTGCTGCGCATGGCGGCCTTTCGTCTCGCAGGGGGCGAGGGCGGTGGGTCTCGGCCGGCCATATCGGGGTCTTTCGCGGCGTCCAGCCCAGCCGCGGCGTCCAGCCCAGCCGCGGCGTCCAGCTCCGCCGCCCCAGGAGCGTCTCGCCTTGCCAATCCATCGCTCGATCTGTCGCGCTGGCAAGAGGTCGTTGGCACACTCGAACTGGGTGGTGCGGCAAGACAGCTCGCCGCCAACTGTGCCTTCGCGAGTCGCGAAGGCAATCTCGTGCGCCTGACGCTCGATCCCGCGCAATCTTTGCTGCGTACGGCGGCCTTGATCGACAAACTAGCTCAGGCCCTGAGCAAGGTGCTCGGCGCGACAATCCGCGTCGAACTCGAGCTTGCCGCGGCACCGGTCGATACGCCGGCGCGCGCCGAGCAGCGCGCGGTGGATGCTGAGCTCGATTCGGCTCGCCGCTCGCTCGATGAAGATCCGACGGTGCGCGGCTTCAAGGAAAAGTTCGGCGCCACCCTCAAACCCGATTCCGTCAAACCGCTCTGAAGGAGAGCAGCATGGCCAATTTCGGCAACATGATGAAGCAGGCCGAAGCCCTGCAGCGCAACATGCAAAAAGCGCAGGAGCAAATCGCCCTCATGGAAGTCGTCGGCGAATCCGGCGGCGGCATGGTGAAGGTCACCATGACCGGCAAGCATGAGGTCAAGCGCGTGCAGATCGAGCCCGCTGTAATCGGCGAGGATCGCGAGATGCTCGAGGACCTGGTGGCTGCCGCGATCAACGACGCGGTGCGCCGGGTCGAGACGCAGAGTCAGCAGCGCATGTCCGAGCTGATGTCGGGGCTGCGGTTGCCGCCCGGCTTCAAGATGCCGTTCTGATTTTGGCTGCTGATCCTCGCCGATGAAGCATACGCCCTCGCTCGCCCGTCTGATCGATTCCCTGCGCACCTTGCCCGGGGTCGGGCAGAAGACGGCGCAGCGCATGGCATTTCACCTGTTGCAGGACGGTCGTGATGGGGCGCGTGCGCTGTCCGAATCTTTGACTACGGCGCTCGCCCGAGTCGGTCGTTGTCGGCAGTGTCGTATGCTCACCGAGACCGAGCTTTGCAGTATTTGCGCCTCGCCGCAGCGCGATGCCGGCTTGCTGTGCGTGGTCGAGTCACCGGCCGATGTGGTCGCCATCGAGCAGTCGGGTGGTTTTCGCGGTCGTTACTTCGTGTTGATGGGGCATCTTTCGCCGCTCGACGGGATCGGCCCCGATCAACTCGGCATACGCGAGCTCGAGACGCTGCTCGATGCGGGCAGCGTCAATGAAATGATTCTGGCCACCAATCCGACGGTCGAGGGCGAGGCGACGGCGCATTTTCTGTCCGAGATTGCCCGCGCTCGTGGTCTGCGTGCCACGCGCATTGCGCATGGTGTGCCGATCGGCGGCGAGCTGGAGTACATCGATGGCGGAACGCTCGCGCACGCGCTCGCCGGGCGCCAGTCACTGCTTTAGGCGTTTTCGTCCAGGACCGCGGGCCGCCTCGAGGTCTTCGCGCAACCGTCGCAGCCGACGATAACTTTCGTACCGGCGCGCATCGAACTCGCCGCTTTCTGCGGCGGTGCGCACGGCACAGCCGGGCTCACGCAGATGCCTGCAGTCCATGAAGCGGCAGCTCGGCGCAAGTCGGTCCACCTCGGGAAAGCCCAGGCTCGCGGGCTCGAGGCTGTCTATGGCGGGTGCAAAATCGCGTACGCCCGGCGAGTCGATCAGTGCGCCGCCCCCCGGCAAATCGTGCAGCGATGAATGCGTCGTCGTGTGGCGGCCTTCCGCGTCACCATCGAGTTCTCCGGTGGCGAGTTCGATACCGGGCACGAGGCGCGCGATGAGCGAGGACTTGCCGACACCCGACTGACCCACGAAGACGGCAGTCTCGCCCGCGAGTCGAGCGGCGAGCGCCTCGATGCCTTCGCCGGTTTGTGCGCTGCACACCAGCGTCGGGTAGCCGGCTGCGGCGAAGGCGTGCAAAGCCTCCTCGAGCGCGGTGGGCTGCGACGGGTCCGACTTGCCGGTGGCCAGATCGACCTTGTTGAGCACGATCAGCGCGCCGATACCTGCAGAGGATGCTGCACAAAGATATCGATCGATGATGAAGGGGTCAGGCTTCGGTTGCGGGGCCATCACTGTCACGAGCAGCGTGAGGTTGGCGGCTACGGCCTCGGCCTCGCCACGCAAGGTCGCGCGGGCAAGCGTTGTGCGTCGGGGCAGCACCTCGACGACGTGGATCTCGGAATGGGCAAGGTCTTTCTCGCAGCGCACATGATCGCCGCAGATGGCCTGTACTCGTCGACCGAACGGTCGCGCATCGTGTACTTGGCCGTGCTTATCGCGCAGTTTGAGGTGGCGACCGTAGGCGGCAATGACTTGGGCTTCGAATGACACCGGGCTCCGTGCGCTCCGTGACCGCGTGAGGAGGGCACGACTGTAGCCTCTGCTAGACTGCTTCTCAACGAAGGACCGCGGTATTTCGCGGTGTTGCCTTGCCGGAGTCCCGAATGCCAAGCCGTGATGCGCTCATCTGGATCGATCTCGAGATGACGGGCCTCAAGCCCGAATCCGACACCATCATCGAGATCGCCACGCTGGTGACCGATTCGTCGCTGCGACTGATCGCCGAGGGGCCGGTGTTCGCCATACATCAGGACGAACCCACGCTCGCGCGCATGGACGAGTGGAACCAGCGACAGCACGGCGGTTCGGGTCTCCTCGCGCGAGTACGCGCAAGCACGGTGACGCTCGCGCAGGCCGAGCAGGGCACGCTTGAATTTTTGGCACAGCACGTCGAGAAAGGTGCCTCGCCGATGTGCGGCAACAGTATCTGTCAGGACCGTCGCTTCATGGCTCGGCTGATGCCGACGCTCGAGGCGTACTTTCATTACCGCAATCTCGATGTGAGCACCGTCAAAGAGCTCGCGAAGCGTTGGGCGCCCGCCGTCGCTGAAACCTTCAGCAAGGAAGGGGCACATCTCGCACTCGATGACATTCGTGAGTCGGTGCGTGAACTACAGCATTATCGCGAGCATTTCTTTGCTTTGGGCCCGCGAGGTGCTTGTTGATGACGGCGCCTGTCGAACGGTCGACCGTCGAGACGACGGTCACCGACCTGCCCACTTTCGAGGACGTGGTCGCAGCGGCGGGGCGATTGCAGGGTAGAGCGTTGGTCACGCCGGTGCTGCGTGCCGAGCGTTTCGACGAGCGCTGTGGGCGGCAGATTTTCTTCAAGTGCGAAAATTTGCAGCATATCGGTGCTTTCAAGTATCGCGGTGCCATGAATGCACTGCTGCAACTCGAGCGCCTCGAGGCGCAGCAGAGCGCTGCGGGGCAGGCTGTGGCGCGTGTGGTCGCTACGCACTCCTCAGGCAATCACGGCGCCGCACTGGCGCGCGCCGCGCGCGAACTCGGCTGGCGCTGTATCGTAGTCGCACCCGAAGACGCTTCTGCCGTCAAAGTCGCGGCGATCCGGGCACAGGGCGCCGAACTCGTTGCCTGTAAGCCGGGGCTCGCTGCGCGCGAGACCGCGCTCGCCGAGGTCGTGGCGCGTACGGCCGCAGTCGTGGTGCATCCCTTCGACGATTCCCGCGTGATTGCCGGTCAAGGCACCGCCGCACTCGAACTGCTCGCTCTACATCCGGACCTGCAGGTGATCACGGCGCCGGTGGGCGGTGGCGGGCTGTTGTCGGGCACGGCGCTTGCGAGCCGGAGCATGGCGCCGCACTGTCGTATCGTCGGCGCGGAGCCAGCGATGGCTGATGATGCAGCGCGCTCGTTTCACGGTGGCGCGCGTGTCGGCATGCCGGGGTCGCCGCCAACCATCGCTGATGGTCTGCGGGGTTCGATCGGCGTGCGGCCTTATGCGCTGTTTCGAGAAAACGTGGACGATGTCGTCACGGTCTCGGAGGCCGCTATCGTCAACGCCATGCGCATCGCTCTCGAAGATTTGCGTCTGCTGATCGAGCCGTCATCGGCCGTGCCGCTCGCGGCGATCCTCGAGGGCCGCATCGGTCAGCCCGGCGAGCGTATCGGTGTCATCGTCTCGGGTGGCAATGTTGATCTGTCGGTCTGCCCGTTTTTGGCGGGGCAGAGGACAGTGTGACGCCGAACGACCTCTAATTCCGGCCGGCGGCGGAGCCCTGTGACGCCGCGCTCCCGGCGAGCATCAACCACGTCTCGATCACGGTGTCCGGATTCAGCGAGAGGCTGTCGATGCCTTGATCGACGAGCCAACGCGCAAGATCGGGATGGTCCGAGGGGCCCTGGCCGCAGATGCCCACGTACTTGCCAGCCTTGCGGCAGGCGGCGATAGCCATGGCGAGCATGGCCTTTACGGCCGGGTCACGCTCATCGAAATGCTGTGCGACGATGCCGGAGTCGCGATCGACGCCGAGCGTGAGCTGCGTCATGTCATTCGAGCCGATCGACATGCCGTCAAAGTATTCGAGGAAGCGCTCGGCGAGCACGGCGTTCGAGGGCAGCTCGCACATCATGATGACCTTGAGGTCGTCCTTGCCTCGCGCAAGGCCATTCTCGGCGAGAAGCTCGGTGACCTTGCGAGCCTCGTCGAGCGTACGCACGAACGGCACCATCACCTGCACGTTGTCGAGACCCATCTCGCCTCGCACCTTGCGCAGCGCGCGACACTCGAGTTCGAAGCAGGGGCGGAAAATGGGATCCACGTAACGCGCCGCGCCGCGAAAACCGAGCATCGGGTTTTCTTCGGTCGGTTCGTAGAGCCGACCGCCAATGAGATTGGCGTATTCGTTGGACTTGAAGTCCGAGAGTCGCACGATCACCGGTTCGGGGGCGAAGGCTGCCGCGATCTGCGCAATGCCTTCGGCAAGTTTGTCGACGTAAAAACTCACTGGGTCGGTGTAGCCTGCCATCTGCGCGCGGATTTCTTCGCGCAAGCCGGCATCAAGTTTGTCGAACTCGAGCAGGGCGCGCGGGTGCACGCCGATCATGCGGTTGATGATGAACTCGAGTCGGGCAAGACCCACGCCGCGATGCGGAATACCGGCGAAATCGAAGGCACGATCGGGGTTGCCGACGTTCATCATGATCTTGACGGGCGCCTTGGGCAGCGCGTCGAGTTCGATCTGGCGTCGCTCGAAATCGAGTGCGCCCTCATAGACGTAACCCGTGTCACCCTCGGCACAAGAGACCGTGACTGGATCGCCCTCGCGGATGAGTTGAGTGGCGTCGCCGCAGCCGACGACGGCAGGGATACCGAGTTCGCGTGCAATGATCGCGGCGTGGCAGGTTCGACCGCCGCGGTTGGTGACGATCGCGGCGGCGCGTTTCATGACGGGCTCCCAATCGGGATCGGTCATGTCCGCTACCAGCACATCGCCCGGCTGCACGCGGGCCATCTGCGACACGTCGGTGATGACGCGTGCGGGACCTGCACCAATACGCTGACCGATGCTGCGGCCCTGCGCGATCACGCGCGAGCGGTTGGCGAGCGTGTAGCGCTGGATGGTGCGACCGCTGCGGCTCTGCACGGTCTCGGGGCGCGCCTGCAGGATATAGATCTCGCCGGTGGCGCCGTCCTTGCCCCACTCGATATCCATCGGGCGCCCATAGTGCTCCTCAATGATGAGCGCCTGACGCGCGAGCGCGACCAGGTCCTCGTCGTCAAGACAAAATCGATTACGGTCTGCGGCCGCCACATCGACCGTACGTACGCGCTCGCCAGAGCTGGGCTCGCCATAGATCATTTTGATGGCTTTCGCGCCGAGATTTCGACGCAGCACAGCGTGACGATTGGCGCGGACGGCGGGCTTGTAGAGATAAAACTCGTCCGGGTTGACCGCGCCCTGGACAACGGTTTCGCCGAGCCCGTAGGAGGCTGTGATGAAGACAACCTCGCGAAATCCCGAATCGGTATCGAGCGTGAACATCACGCCGCTCGCGCCGATGTCAGAGCGCACCATCTGCTGAATGCCCGCCGATAGCGCGACCAGTGAGTGATCGAAACCCTGATGTACGCGATAGGCGATGGCGCGATCGTTGAAGAGCGAGGCGAACACCTGGCGCATGGCGTCGATGACGGCATCTTCGCCCTGCACGTTGAGGAAGGTCTCTTGCTGACCGGCAAAAGACGCTTCAGGCAGATCCTCCGCGGTGGCCGATGAGCGCACGGCGACGGCGACATGACTGCCGAATTTGCGGTAGCCCTCGCGCACAGCTTTTTCGAGCGCGGACGGCAGCGGCGCTTCGAGAATCCAGCCGCGAATCGTCTGCCCAACCTCGGCGAGCCGCAAGACATCATCGACGTCAAGATCGCTCAGCAAGTTGCGGATCCGTGTATCGAGTCCGTTGTGCGCGAGCATCTGACGATAGGCTGCAGCCGTGGTCGCAAAGCCACCCGGTACCTTGACGCCAAGCCGCGCGAGCGAGCCGATCATTTCGCCGATCGAGGCGTTCTTGCCCCCGACGGTCTCGACATCGTGCATCGTCAGTCGTTCGAAGGGCACGACGACCGCGTTATCGGCCAGCGGAGCAGCGGAAAGTTCGGTCACGATCGATCCTCGACGGATTTTATGATGCACGACATGGCTTGTCGGCCGCGGCTGGCGGTGAAACACTGCCAACACAGCCGGCGCGTAGTGTAGCGCGCAGGGGGGATTCGCGGTGACCACGAGGACAGTGTTTTTCGTTTCTGACCAGACCGGCGTGACTGCCGAAACGATGGGTCACAGCCTGCTGACCCAATTCGACAGCGCGCAGTTCCGCCCGGTGACGCTGCCCTTTATCTCTTCGCTCGACAAGGTCGATGAGGCGGTGCGCCGAATCAACGCGTCTGCGGAAGAGGCGGGCATGAGGCCGATCGTTTTCAGCACGCTCGTGCAGGACGATTTGCGCGAACGACTCAAACTCGCCAATGCGTTGTTTCTCGATTTCTTCGAAGCCTTCGTCGGACCGATGGAGCGCGAACTCGGCGTGCGCTCGAGTCACAGTTCGGGTCGTGCGCATGGCATCTCCGATTCGGTGGGTTACGCCACCCGCATCGACGCGACCAACTATGCGCTCGCCAATGACGACGGCTCGCATCGCGATTATTCACGCGCCGATCTCGTGCTGGTTGGCGTATCGCGTTCCGGCAAGACGCCCACCTGCCTCTACCTCGCGATGCAGTACGGCGTATTCGCCGCCAACTATCCGCTGACCGACGATGACCTCGAGTCATCGCGCCTGCCGCCCGGCTTGCAGTCGTTCAAGTCCAAGCTGTTTGGTCTGCGTATTGCGCCGGGGCGCTTGCAGCAGATCCGGCAGGAGCGACGACCCAATAGTCGCTACTCCTCGACGCAGCAGGTGCAGTTCGAGACCCGCGCCGCCGATGCGATCTTTCAGCGCAATGGTATCCCCGTGCTCGACACCACCGAATGTTCCATCGAAGAAATCTCGGCACGCATTCTCGAAGCCACAGGCGTGGAGCGCAGGATTCGTCCATGAAACGTGCGCCCCTCGACATTCGACAGTGGCTCGAGCGTGGCCTCTCGGGCGAGCCCTTGCTGCCCTCGAGCTGGCGAGCACGGCCCCGCAGTTTTGTCGCGCTGATGGGCCTCTACGAAAGCAACCATGAGCGCCTCGGCGCGCTGGCCGGTGAGTTGCGCCGCCTCGAGGGGCTGCATCGATCGAGTGTTCAGGGCGATGTCGAGCTTGGCTTGAGCGTGACGGAGCGCTCGCCCTACACCACGATGCTCGAGCTCACGTACATTTTTGACGATGAGGGTGAGGGACTCACGGCACCCGACATGCAGATCCGGGTGTACCACGACGCGAGGCTGGCCGAGGCGCACGCCTGGGCCAACAAGCATGAACATCCGCTGCTACGCGACTGGCGTCAGCACGCGACCTTGGATCTTGACCAGCGCTGGGCCCGCAACGTGATGCTCAACAAATGGCTCGAGTACTGCCTCGAGCGTGGCCACGGCTTCAGACGGCTTCGCGCCGCGCCGTGACGGGACGAGGTTTCGCCGGCTTCGCACCCGGCGCGTTGATGTTCAGCATGTCGACCATCACTTCGGCCGCTTGATCGAGAATCACGTCCGGCTGCTTGCTGGCGTCAAGATCGGCGATGGCCGGTAGGGGCTGCTCGGCGCGGGCGGTTCGCCGCGCGTTTTCGCGCGCGAGGCGCTCGGCCTCGAGACGCGTGCGCTCGGCGCGTCGCGCTTCGATATTGAGCGAAATGGTTTTTTGTTGTCGCAAGGTATCGATGGCTGCGATGTCGTTGACGAGCCAGCGGTAATCGGGGTCGCGATTCTGTCGCGCTGCTTCTTCCATGGCGAGCTTGGCGATCGATGGCAGCTTCGAGTCAAGCGCCCGAAAATCCGCTGACGCAATTCGATCCCAGGGCAGCGCGTCATCGAGTGCGCTTTCGCCAACATCTTTGAGGCTGATGGGCGAGGCGAGCTCGACGTCGGGTTCGACGCCGCGGTGCTGCGTGCTCTCGCCGGTTACCCGATAGAACTTGCCGATGGTCACGGTGAGCTGTCCGTTGACCGGGCGCGCACTCCAGCGCGACAGCGGCACAAGATTTTGCACGGTGCCCTTGCCGAAACTGCGTTGGCCAACAACGACGCCACGCCGGTAATCCTGCACGGCACCCGCGACGATTTCCGAGGCCGAGGCGCTGAAGCGATCGATCAACACCACGAGCGGGCCATCGTAGGCAACCCCTGCATCGGAGTCATCGAGCACTTCCTTTTGGCCGTTTGAGAATTGCACCTGCACGACCGGGCCACGATCGACGAAGAGTCCGGTGAGCGATTGCGCCTCCGGCAGAAAGCCGCCGCCATTGCCGCGCAGATCAAGCACGAGACCATCGATTCCTTCGGACTTGAGCTCATCGATCAGACGACGCACATCGCGAGTGGTGCTGCGGTAGTTGGTGTCGCCCGCGCGCTGGCCGTCATAGTCGGAATAAAACCCTGGCACGTTGATGACGCCAACCTTGAGTGTTTTTCCGTCGCGCTCGACCGTTTTCAAAGATTTCCGGGCAGCCTGTGCTTCGAGCGTGACCTTGCCACGGGTAAACTCGACGACCTTTTCCGGGGTGCCGGGGGCGGCGCCCACCGGCAGGATCTGCAGGCGTACCAGCGTGCCGCCCTTGCCGCGAATGAGCTGCACGACATCGTCGATGCGCCAGCCGACGACATCAACAAGACTGCCTTCCTTGCCCTGACCGACTGCCGTGATGCGGTCATTGACGCTGAGCGTGCCTGCCGCTGCAGCCGGGCCGCCTTCGATCAAATTCATGATGGTGACGTAATCGTCGATGAGCTGCAGCGAGGCACCGATGCCCTCGTAGTTCAGGCTCATCTGGATTTTGTATTCCTCGGAGTTGCGCGGCGAGAAATAGTTGGAGTGCGGGTCGAAGGTGCGGGCGTAGGAGTTGAGGAATAGTTCGAAGACTTCTTCGGGCTTGATCTGCTCGCCGCGCTTGAGCACCCGATCGTAGCGGGTGCGCAGCACCTCCTTGCTTTCGACCCAGGTTTTGCCGGCAAGCATCAGCGAGATGGCATCGTTCTTGACGCGCTTGCGCCACAGTTCATTCAATTCTTCGATCGAGGCCGGCCATGCCGCTTCTTCGCGGTCGAACTCGAAGCGTTCATCGAGCGTGAAGTCCGGCTCCTGCTCGAGCAGGGCAAGGGCGTATTGGATACGTTCGCGATTACGTTGCTGGTAACGCGCGAACATGGCATAGGCGGGCTCGATATCACCGGTGCGGATCATGTCGTCGAAGCGCAGGCGGTGGACCTGGAACTCCGCGATATCACCGGCCAAAAAATAGTTGCGCTGACCATCGAGACTGTTGAGGAACTTGTCCATCACGCGCGGCGACATGGCATCGTCGATCTTGCGCTGGCTGTAGTGCGCATCTTCGAGCAGCGAGCCGACCTGACGGGCGATCATCCGCTCGCGCGCCGAGGGCGCGAGCGCGCCGGGCGGTAGCGCCGAGGTATTGGCGGTGAGGCGTGAGGAGCTGCCGAGGGCGAGAAGGCCTGCGGTCAGCGCGACGAAAGCGATGAGCGTGGCGGGTCGGCGTGCAGTAGGGGTCATGTGGCTCGGCGTCCTGTAAACTCGACCTGCAGACTAGAACGCCGGCCGCGCCCCTTCAAGTGCGGCCGTGCCCAAGCCGGAAGAACCCTCATGAAACCGCTAGCCATGCTGATCGGCATCGTGATGGGCTCGGCGGTATCCATTACCGTCGCGCTCACGCTGACGCTGGTCGTATTCATGTTCCTGCCCGAGTACGCTGGGCGGATCGGCGAGGAGTTTCCGCCGCTGTTGCGTGCACTCGCAGGCTCGGCTGTGATTGCCCTCGTGGCGGGCAGCGCCTTTTATGGCGAGGTTCGCGTCGCGGGCTGGCGTCGCTGGCCCCAGTGGGCGCTTGCCGTGTTGTTGGTTTTTCTCGGTTGGTTGGTCTGGCCGAGCGAAACCGCCTGATGGTCCGGAGGTTGTTCGTGATGTTCGATCGTTCGTTGAGCCGACGCGCGCTGCGCCCCCTTTCCGTGCTGACCGCGGTGGCCGTGCTGGCCGGTTGCGGCGGCGCAGCCCGACAGGCGCTCACCCCGCCGATCTCGTCGACCGTTTATGAACGCCATATCGCCACGCTGGCGAGCGACGAGTTCGAAGGCCGCAAGCCGGGCACCGCGGGGGAGCGCAAGACCGTCGAGTATCTGGTCAACGAGTTCAAGGCGCTCGGCCTTGCACCCGGCAATGGCGACTCGTACCTGCAGCAGGTGCCGATTGTTGAGATCACCGCGGGTAGCGATGCGGCGCTCACTTTGGGCGGCGCAGGTCTCGAATACGGCAGGGATATGGTGATCTGGACCAAGCGGCTCGTGCCCGAGGTGTCACTGGCCGATAGTCCCCTCGTGTTCGTCGGTCACGGCGTGGTGGCCCCCGAGTACGGCTGGAACGATTACGCAGGGGTCGACATGCGTGGCAAGACCGCAGTGATCCTGATCAACGATCCCGGGTTCGCGACCGATGATCCGCAGCTCTTCCGCGGTCGCGCGATGACGTACTACGGTCGCTGGACCTACAAGTTCGAAGAGGCGGCGCGACAGGGCGCCGCCGCAGCCCTCATCATCCATGATGACAAGCCGGCGGCTTACCCCTGGGATACCGTGCAAAACAGTTGGATGGGTCCGCAGCTTGATACCGTTGCAGCCGATGGAAACGCGGGGCGTCCGGCGATCGAGGGTTGGATTACGCGGGCTGCGGGCGATGCGTTGCTCAAGGCGAATGGACGCAGCTACGAGGAACTCCTCGTCGCGGCGAGTCAGCCGGGCTTCAAGCCGATTCCGCTCGCTCAGCAAGCAGGCGGGGCGCTGCGCAATGCGATTCGTCGTTCGGCATCGCCGAATGTCTTGGCGGTGCTGCCGGGCAGCAAACGGCCGAACGAATATGTCGTCTACATGGCGCACTGGGATCATCTTGGCAAGACGCTCGCGCGTAGCGGCGACAACATCTTCAACGGCGCGCTCGACAATGCGACGGGCACGGCTGGGTTGTTGACGATCGCCAAGGCGTTCACCGAATCGCGTCGACGGCCCGAGCGCTCGATCGTGTTCCTCGCGGTCACGCTCGAGGAGAGCGGGCTCTTGGGCTCGGCCTATTACGTCGCGAACCCTGTGTTCCCGCTGCAGCGCACCGTGGCGGCGCTCAACATGGACGCGATCAGCTGGGGCGGACCGACGCGCGATGTCACCGTGGTGGGCTCAGGAGCCTCCGAGCTCGAGGAATATTTGGCCCGCGCGGCGCGCAAGCAGGACCGGGTGTTACGTGATGAGCCGACGCCCGAGAACGGTTTTTTCTTCCGCTCTGACCACTTCAATTTCGCCAAGGCGGGTGTGCCGGCGCTCTTCATCAAACTCGGTGTCGAGGATCGCGAGCGCGGTGCCGAGTGGGCGAGAGCGCAGGCCGCGGAGTTCACGCTGAAGCACTACCACAAGCCCTCGGACGAGTATCGCCCGGGCATGGACTTGCGTGGCGGTGTGCAGGATCTCGAGCTGTTGTTCGAGGTCGGCGCAACGATTGCGCGCGAACGGCGCTTTCCGAGCTGGTATGAGAAGAGCGAGTTTCGCGCAGCGCGTGAGCGGAGTTTGGCCGCGGCAGATTGACCGCGGCGGCTTGTCGCGGCGGTCAACGCGACGTCAAATCTTGCGAAAGAGTGCTGCGGCGATGCGCAGCAGGCCAAGCAGCACGTAGGGACCCAGCAACAATACCCATGCCGCGATCGAGCCCGTCTGCAGCAGGGCGAAGAAATCGCCGAGGATCGCGAACATGCCGCCGTTGGCGTAGGGCCCGAGCAGGGTTCGCCCGCTGAGCCAAACGAGCAGCGGCAGACCCACCGCCCCGAAGATCAGGGCGCCCAGCAGCACGCGTGCTTCGCGGTTGAGCGTCAGCAGGAGGTTGGTCGGGTTTCGGCGAGCCATGCGGGCATAATAAGCCATGAACAGCATTCGAACAGCCGTGGTCGGCGCCGGTTACCTCGGTCGTTTCCACGCGCAGAAGTACGCGAGCGAGCCGGCCTCGAGCCTTGTCGGTGTGGTCGATACCCGCAGCGACGCACGCGATGCGGTGGCACGCGAGCTCGGCACGCAGGCTTTTGCCGATTACCGCGAACTGCTCGGCAAGGTCGATGCGGTAAGCGTGGTGACGACCACGCCGGCGCACTTCGCGATTGCCCGTGACTTTCTCGAGTCCGGTGCGCATGTCCTCGTCGAAAAACCGATCACCGAGACGGTGCAGCAGGCACGTGAACTCATCGACGTGGCGGCGCGAGCGGGGCGCATCCTGCAGGTCGGGCATCTCGAGCGCTTCAATCCGGCGATTGTCGCGGCGGGCCCCCGCTTGGCGCAGGCGCGGTTCATCGAGTGTCAGCGCCTCGCGCCCTTCAAGGAGCGCGGGACCGACGTCAACGTGGTGCTCGATCTGATGATCCACGATATCGATATCGTGCGCAGTATTGTCGGTCGCCCGATCGAGTCGATCGATGCAGTCGGTACGCCGGTGTTCTCGGGCGCAGTCGATATCGCCAATGCACGCTTGCGTTTCGAGGGCGGGTGTGTGGCGAACGTCACCGCGAGCCGCGTCAGCCTCAAGACCGAGCGCAAGCTGCGCGTGTTTCGTGATGACGCCTACGTCTCGATCGACTTGCAGCAACGCATCCTGACCACCATCGTCAAGCGAGCGACGCTACCAACTGCCGGTGAGTTGCCGGTGACCATCGATGAGCAGAGCTTTGAACAAGGGGATGCACTGCGCGCCGAGATCCGCTCGTTTCTTGAGTGCATTGCCCAAAGTCTGCCGCCCGTGGTCAGTGGCGAAGACGGTCTGCGCGCCCTCGAGACCGCCATTCGCATCACCGAGATGCTGGCGCCAAAGCAGGGGTCGCAGCAATGAACGACCAAGCAACACCGCCGCCTCATCTTGCCCCGCGCGTTCGGCGGGTCACGGTGGCCGCTACGCAATTTGCCTGCGGTTGGGACGCAGCCGCCAATATCGCCCGCGCCGAATCTTTGGTGCGCGAGGCGGCG
>JBILGD010000157.1:0-4187 GCA_044351225.1 Steroidobacteraceae bacterium | reverse complement strand
TCGCGCCTTTTCTCGGCCTGCGACCGCGGCATTTCAAACCCGTGATTCCCGGCGCGAGCGAACCGCGCACGGGGCTCTCCATGGGCGAGAGCTGCGAACTCATGGCCAAGCGCTGGCACATCGACCGTGCCGCACAAGACGAACTCGCCTGGCAGAGCCATCAGCGCGCTGCAGCCGCTTGGCAAAGCGGTTTCTTTGATGATCTCGTGGTGCCTTTCGAGGGCTTGGCGCGCGATGACAATATTCGCGCCGAGGCCTCGCTCGCCAAGCTCGCCGCACTGCGCACGAGTTTCGATCGCTCGAACGAGGGTACGCTGACCGCTGGCAACAGCACGCCCTTGACCGATGGCGCCTCCGCAGTGCTGCTCGCGAGCGAAGCCTGGGCGCGCAGCCGTGGCCTGCCGGTGCAGGCGTGGCTGACCTTCGGCAAGGCTTGGGCCGTCGACTTTGTCTCCGGGGACGAGGGGCTGCTGATGGCCCCCGCGCGCGCCGTGCCAGCAATGCTCGAGGACGCAGGACTTGCCCTGCAGGATTTCGATTTCTATGAAATCCACGAGGCTTTCGCCGCGCAGGTGCTCTGCACCCTCGCCGCCTGGGAATCGCCCGAGTGGTGTCGCGACCGGCTTGGCCGCAGCGCGGCGCTCGGCAGCATCGAGCGCAGCAAACTCAATGTGAACGGCAGCAGCCTCGCCATCGGTCATCCCTTTGCGGCCACCGGCGCGCGCATCGTGGCGACACTCGCCAAGTTGTTGGCGATGCATCCGCAGTCGCGGCGGGGTCTGATCTCGGTGTGCACGGCCGGCGGCATGGGCGTGACGGCCATTCTCGAGCGCGCCTGAGTCAGCGCGGACGGCGCAGATGACGTGCGCAGCGCGCCGCGGTTTCGAGCACGAACTCGCGGTCGGCGGCATCGAGATCCATCAATAATTCGTGCAGCAGGCCCTCACCGCGTTCGCTGCGTTCGCTGCGTTGACCGCGTTCGCTGCGCTCGGCCTCGGTAATCAATTGCGCCAAAGACACGCGCATGGCACGACATAGCTCATGCAATTTTTTGAGTGGTGGCATGTGCAGGCCGCGCTCGATACGCGAAATCGTTTCGCCCTGCACGCCGAGCTGACCGGCTAGTCGTACCTGGGACCAACCGAGCGCCCGACGCCGCTGGCGCAACAAAGCTCCCAACCTGCAGTTGATATCGTCGCGGACCCCGCGTTGGACTCTCGGCATCGCGGAATTCTAGGGGTGCCGTTTAGTCACATCGTGTCGGGTACCCCGACACAAATCATCAAATTCCCCACCAAATGGTGGGGAATTTCATAGTCCTGTGGCATTACACGCTTTTGTGTCATTAATCGCGTATGTCACACCACTCCGGCGACCCACCAGAGGCACCCCAGGCACCCGAAACGGGCGACGCCGATCTATCGGCCTCGGTGGCCCGCCTGCGGATCCTGCTGAACGACGCTCGCGGCGATCCGCCGGAGCACACTTGGGAGCGGGTCAGAGCGTTTTTCCACGAATACGCCGAGCGGCTGCCACGCGACATTCGCAACGAGTTCATCAACATGCAGACTGCTCTCTTTGCCAGCTCTGCGGACCTCGCTCCCCGCCCGCTCGAGGCCACGGAAAAGGTCGAACGCCTGCTGCAGATCATCTGGCGATGGCAGGGTGCTCGCACGCAAGGCGGGGTTTTTTCTTCGCCGCAGGTCTAGGCCCGAGCTGGCGTAGTCGCACGGCCCGTCAGCGTGTTCCCGAACTACCGAAGCCGCCCTCGCCGCGCGTTGTAGCGGCGAAATCTTCGACCACCTCGAGCTCGACCTGCACCACCGGCACGACGACCAGTTGCGCAATGCGCTCGCCCGGTTGCACGACATAGGCCGTGCTGCCGCGATTCCAGCACGACACCATCAGCTGACCCTGATAGTCGGAATCGATCAGGCCGACGAGATTACCGAGCACGATACCGTGTTTGTGGCCGAGCCCGGAGCGCGGCAGGATCACGGCCGCCAAGCCCGGATCTTCGACCCAGATGGCAAGACCGGTGGGCAACAATTGTGCGGCCCCCGGAATCAATTCGAGCGGCGCATCGAGACAAGCCCGCAAATCGAGGCCCGCAGAGCCGAGTGTTGCGTAAGCAGGCAAGGGAAATTCCCGGCCAATGCGCGGATCGAGCACGCGCACCTTCATGGGTTTGCGGATCATCCGCCGAGCTCCCTGCTGCGCAGGGCCGCGGCGGCGGAAGCAGACGCGGACGGGATCGCCGATGCCGTCGCTTCGGCGCGACGCCAGGCAATGATTTCGAGCAGACGATGGGCAACCTCATCTTTCGATGCCGGACCGAGCTCGAGTCGACCGTCGTCCCACAACACCAGCAGACTGTTGTCGTCGCGATCGAATACTTTGCCGTCGCCCACATCGTTGGCGGCGATCAGGTCGAGTTTTTTAGCCTCGAGTTTGCCGCGTGCGTAGGCTTCGAGATCATGCGTCTCGGCGGCAAAGCCGACCGTGAACGGCCGCGTCGGCCGCGCCGCCACTGTCGCCAGGATATCCGTGGTGCGCTCCAAAGAAATCTCGATGCGTGCCGCCGATTTTTTGAGTTTGCGGGTCGAGGGGGTCGCTGGCCGATAGTCGGCCACCGCCGCCGTACCGATGAACACCTCGGCCTCTGCCACCTCGAGTTCGACTGCGGCCGACATTTCGGCGGCGGTCTCGACGTCGATACGGCGTACGCCATCCGGCGTCGGCAATGCGACCGGGCCCGACACCAGCACCACCTCGGCACCCGCCGCATGCGCGGCCGCCGCCAAGGCAAAGCCCATCTTGCCGCTGCTGCGGTTGGTGATGTAGCGAACCGGGTCGATGGGCTCGCGCGTGGGGCCCGCCGTAATCAGCACCCGCACCCCGCGCAGGCTGTCGCGCTCCGCAGCCGGCGCAGGCACGACACGCAGCGTGGCCGCCCGCGGCGGCAACTCCGCCACCAACTGCGCAGCCGCCTCGACGAGCGCGAGCGGTTCGAGCATGCGCCCACTGCCTGTTTCGCCGCAGGCCTGACTGCCACTGTCCGGCCCCAAAACGTGCACGCCGTGCCGCTGCAGCGTCGCGAGATTCGCCTGCGTGGCAGGCTTGCCCCACATCACGCGGTTCATCGCGGGCGCAAGCGCCACCGGCGCTTCGGTCGCCAGGATCAAGGTGGTAAGCAGATCATCGGCGCGGCCCGAAGCCACGCGTGCCATGAAATCGGCGGTTGCCGGGGCGACCAGCACGAGATCAGCCCAGCGGGCGAGCTCGATATGACCCATGGACGCCTCGGCTGCCGCATCCCAGAGTTCGGCACGTACCTCGCGTCCGGAAACCGCCTGAAAGGTGGTCGGGGTCACGAAACGCTGCGCACCGGGCGTCATCACGACCTGCACCTCGGCACCGCGCTCGCGCAAGCGGCGCACCAGATCCGGCGCTTTGTAGGCCGCGATGCCCCCGCTGACGCCGAGCAGGATTCGTCGACCGGACAAGTTGGACATGGGCAGATTATGGGCGAATGCCCACGAATTGGTCGATTGACCGATGGTTATGGGGCCGCGCGCAGCGGTTATGCCCCCTGCCGCGGGATTTTCGGGGGATTTTGCCGGCGCTCCGCCAGATTCTCGGCTTTATCTCGCCGACCGCGCTCAACGAGGCTCGCGACTCCCGTGGTTCTCACATCACCCCCCAGGAGGTTCGCCGTGCACCCCCCAGTCCCTCGCCCCGCCACCGCGACGCTGTCCGACGCCCAGTTGCTCGCTCAGCTGCTCACGCGCGGATCGCCACGGCAACCCACCGTCGAGCGCGCCCTGCACGAGGCCGAGCGCCTGCTCGCAGAGAGCGGCGGGCTACGCGAACTGGTGCGCGACCTGACCGGGGAGCCGCCGCGACTCGCCGCCGTCACCTGCCATCGCCGCGAGGCGGGGCATCGCCGCGAGGCGGGGCATCGCCGCGAGGCGGGGCATCGCCGTCGCGACACCGCCAATCGCGCGTTGCTGCAAGCCGCGCTCGAACTCGCCCGGCGGCACTACGCCGCCGCGCTTCGCGCCGGCGCACCACTCAGCTCGCCCGCCGATACGCGGCGCTTTCTCATTGCCCAGTTGCGTGATCGACCCTCCGAAGTGTTTTGCTGCCTCTATCTCGACAACCGTCATCGGCTGATCGAGTTCGAG
>JBILGD010000156.1:0-4242 GCA_044351225.1 Steroidobacteraceae bacterium | reverse complement strand
GAGCCGGATGACATCGGCAATGAAACCAATCGCTCGCCGTACCCGACCCTCCATCTTTTGCGTGAGGAGAGCATCGCGCGGGCAGTCGACTCGTTCGGTGATACCCGCAGCATCTCGACGACCAACCTCGCAACGCTTGCGAAGCTGGGTCCGAAGGGGCTGCATACGTTAAGGGACGGCGGTGCAGGATGACTCGGGCTCCAGTCAACTTGCTCAGCCCAAAGAAACTGTTGCAGACCAAGTGGACGGCGGTCGCGCCGCGCAACAAGGAAAAGCATTTCCTGGTCACCAAAGTCATCGAGCCGGTGCCGCTGAGCTCTCCCGTGGTGTCGGTCGAGATCGAGGCGGTGCATTCCAAGCGCGTACGCGTCATTGCCTGGCGGGAGCTCAAGAATCCGGCGCAGTGGCGGCGTGGATGGATATGAGCTGGTGCCTTCCACGCTACACCGTGATGTGATGGCCAAGGCGACCGATTGGGCTTTCACGCAGCGCTTCCGTCGCGGCGGCTTCGGTTGGCGCGCGAGTTTTGCAGTGGGTGGATGCCTGGCATGCGGGTAATCAGCAGCGCCCGCACTCGAAAGCCTGGACGTTTGTAGGCACACTCTGCGGCATGATCCGAGCTGCAACGCCGGGCGCCGCCCCGAGTGATGGTTCCCCCGGTCACGGCGGGGTTGACCCCGCTCACCGCCGAGTGATCTTTGCTTCATCGCTTGGCACGGTGTTCGAGTGGTACGACTTCTATCTCTACGGCGCGCTGTCGGTCGTCATCTCCCGTCAGTTCTTCTCGGGAGTGAACGAAACTACCGGCTTCATATTCGCGCTGCTGGCCTTCGCTGCCGGTTTCTTCGTAAGGCCTTTTGGTGCGCTGGTATTTGGACGGCTCGGCGATCTGGTTGGTCGCAAGCGCACCTTCCTCATCACTATCGTGCTGATGGGCGTGTCGACGGCGCTGGTCGGTCTGCTGCCGAACTACGCGACCCTTGGTGTGGCGGCGCCGATCATGCTAGTGATTCTGCGGTTGGTGCAGGGTCTCGCGCTCGGTGGCGAGTACGGCGGCGCGGCGACTTATGTCGCCGAGCATGCACCCGACGGTCGGCGTGGTCTCTATACGAGTTGGATTCAGACTACTGCAACTCTCGGTCTCTTCCTTTCATTGCTCGTGATTCTCGTTTGCCGCTGGCTCACCGGCGAGGCCTTCGAGGATTGGGGCTGGCGCATTCCATTTTTGTTGTCGGTGCTGCTGCTCGCGATTTCGGTCTACATACGCCTTCAGCTCGAAGAGTCGCCTGCCTTTGAGCAGATCCGCAACGAAGGCAAGCTTGCCAAGAAACCGCTTACCGAAGCCTTCGCTGACCGCCGCAACTTGAAGATCGTTCTGCTGGCGCTGTTCGGCGCTACGGCGGGGCAAGCGGTAGTCTGGTACGCGGGGCAGTTCTACGCGCTCTTCTTTCTTGAGCGCACGCTGTTGGTGGAGCCCGCCGCCGCCAATCTCATCATCATTGCCGCGCTGCTGATTGGCACGCCGTTCTTCGTGGTGTTCGGCGCGCTCTCTGACCGTATCGGGCGAAAAACTTTGGTGATGAGCGGCTGCTTGCTCGCGGTGCTCACGTATTTTCCGACCTTCAAGGCGATCACACACTACGCCAACCCGGCATTGGAGCGGGCGGTGGCAAGCGCGCCCGTGACCGTGATTGCGGATCCTGCGCGTTGCACGCTGCAGTTCGATCCGGTGGGCAGGGCAAGCTTTCGCGAGTCCTGCGACATCGCCAAGGCAGCGCTCACGCGCACGGGCGTACCGTATTCCAACGAGGCGGCGCCTCGCGGTGCCACGGCCGCCGTCGCGGCGGTGCGTATCGGCACCGGGACCGATGCGGTGATGGTGCAGGCCTTCGAGGGCGCGAGCCTCGATAGTGAAGCTTTCAAGGCGAGTGCGTCAGACTTCGGTCGACGACTGCGCGCAGCGCTGGATGCGGCGGGTTACCCACCGCGTGCCGATATGTCGCAGGTCAATTACCCGATGGTGATCGCGCTCTGTGCATGGCTCGTGATTCTGGTCACACTCGTCTACGGTCCAATCGCTGCGTGGTTGGTCGAGCTCTTTCCGACGCGTATCCGCTACACCTCGATGTCGTTGCCTTACCATCTCGGCAACGGGTGGTTCGGTGGTTTTTTACCTGTGACTTCTTTTGCGATCGTGGCCGCGACGGGTGATATCTACGCGGGGCTTTGGTATCCCATCGTGATTGCACTCATGACGCTGGTCATCGGCGGTCTGTTCCTTCGCGAAACACATCGCACGCCATTGCCGGATTGACTCATGACACCGTCCCTGAAGCCACTCAAAGTTCATGTGCTGTGCATGCTGCTGTTTGCCATCGCGTCGATTTCGGCGAGTGCGCAGTCGCGTGTCACGGCGACACCGCTACCTGCGCCGCTGGCTCAGGCCGCTCGTTCACTGAAGCTCCCCGAATCGGCGATCAGCATCTGGGTCCAAGGTGTTGGCGAGACCTCGCCAAAAGTCGCCTTCAATGTCGACACACCACGCAATCCCGCCTCGACCATGAAGCTCGTCACCACCTTTGCTGCACTCGAGGCCTTGGGGCCCGCGTATACATGGAAGACCGAGGTTTTTCTCGGTGAGCCATTGAAGCCCGGCGGTGTGACCAGTGAACTTTGGCTGCGCGGCAACGGTGATCCGTTCCTGGTGCTTGAAGAGCACTGGAAGCTTTTGGGCGCGCTGCGTGAGCGCGGCTTATCGCGCATCGAGACGGGTCTCGTATTCGATGTGTCACGTTTCGATCTGCCCGCCGAGGATCGCAGTGCTTTCGATGGTCAGCCGGATCGCGTCTATAACGTTCTGCCGCATCCGCTGCTGGTCAATTTCAATGCGGTCAGGTTCCGTATCCAAACCCGAGCCGAGGGCGGGATCGGTGTGGCTGCCGTGCCCGCCCTGGCGAACCTCAAGCTGGATAACCGTTTGCAGACGGGCTCAGGGGCCTGCGGAGGTTTTCAGAATGGTGTGTCGATCGCGATTCGTGATGCGACGCAGCGCAATCAAGCTGTGCTGGATGGGCGCTTTCCGAGGGCCTGCCGGGAGTTCGAGTTGTCGCGTTCCGTGCTGCAACCGGAGAGCTATGCCTGGGGTGTGTTCGATCTGCAGTGGCGGCAGCAGGGCGGTGAGCTCCAGGGTGGTTGGCGCCACGGCATACTGCCGGAGGGCAACGCCACGCCATTCCATGTTCACCGCTCGCGCCCGCTCGGCGACATCATTCGCTCGGTCAACAAATCCAGCAACAATGTCATGACTCGACATCTGGAGCTTGCACTCGGCGCCGAGCGCTACGGCAGTCCGGCGACGCCCGCCAAAGGACAGCAGGCGATCCTCGATGTCCTCGCCGAACGGGGGATCGACACCCGGGGACTCGTGATCGCCAACAGCGCTGGACTCTCGCGTGACGGACGAATCAGCGCGCGGCAGTTGGCAGCGATTCTCGAGGCAGGCTGGAAAAGCCCTTATATGCCCGAGTATGCGTCCTCGCTCGCCATCGCGGGACTCGACGGCACCATGCGCACTCGATTGCGCAATTCGTCGGCGGCGGGTCGCATGCACGTCAAGACGGGTCGCTTGGACGATGTCTCTGCGGTGGCAGGCTACGTGACCGCAGCATCCGGTCAGCGTTTCATTGCCGTTGTCTTGATCAATGCACGAGATGCCCACCGTGGCCTTGGCGAAGAATTCCAGGACGTCGTGCTCGATTGGGTCCACCGCAACCACTGACGTCGATCGGTCTCGGGCGCTTCTGCGACGAAGATCCCTTAAGCGTGATCCTCTCTCTGTAACGGCGGCGGCAGCGTATCGCCTGCAAGTCGGCGGCGGAACAGCGCCGCGCGCGCGATCATGATGGTGGTGACGGGTGCCGTGATGGACAGCACGATGATGATGAGCCATACGTGCAGCGCGAGCCCTTCGCCGCGCGTGCTGAAGTGGATGATGGAGGCAAAGGTCACGAGCCAGGCCGCGAGTGTCGAGGCCAACGCCGGCGCATGCATGCGCTGAAAGAAATCTGCCAAACGCCACAGTCCAAGCGCTGCAACAACAGCGACCACACCGCTCGCCAACAGCAGCACTGCGATCACGATTTCCGCGAACATCCACGCGAAACCATCCACGCGCACGACCAGCTCGATGCCAAGGCTCGGGATCCAGGCCAACCGCTCGATGATGACCTCGCCAGCGCTGAT
>JBILGD010000075.1:0-13497 GCA_044351225.1 Steroidobacteraceae bacterium | reverse complement strand
ACCTCGCATACTTTTCAGATCGCGGAACGATCTGATTAGAATTTTGCGCGTACGCCGACGAACCATTGCCGACCAATGATATCGCCGTAGTTCAACGTCGGGTACGACGGCTCTTCATCGGTCACGTTCACCACACCCGCACGCACTGCGAACTTTCCGAAATCGTACTGACCCGAGATGTTGTGAATGATGTTCTGGTCAATGAATGGGTTCGGATCGTTCTCGATGGTTGCGTCGGCAACGCGCAGCACGTCGGCGAGGTAGTTCATCTGGTAAGACGCGCGCCACGCGCCCTTGCTCCAACGCAGATCGACACGCGCCGCCCAATCCGGCTGGGCCACCGTATTGTCAGTACGCGTAAACGTGGTGCCCGTGACCGAGGTGGTGAGTAGACCCGTGTGCGTTGCCTCGAGGCCAATCTCGAAGCTGCCGAATTCACCGGGCTGGAACTGGTAGTTGAGGTTGTAGACCTCACCGCGAAACTTGACCACACCCGCATTGAACGTGGTCGTCCTGCCCGTGACGATAGTCCCTGCCGGATTGAGACCGTCGGACTGCGCAAGCCGGGTGAACGTCGCGCAGATATCAGCCGGCTGCGGCGTATTGTCAAAACAGGTGGCCGCGAAATTCGGGACCGTGAACGCCGACAGTCCGTCCTCGAGATCGATCTCGATGCGATCAGCGACGAGTGTGAGCCCGGGGATCGCCGTTGGCTGCAACACGAAACCGAAGCTGATGGTGTCGGCAATCTCGTTGCGCAGCGCCGGGTTTCCGCCCGTCGTGATGAGCGTACGCGCGAAGTTCTCAGCAGGATTCTGGAAGGTCGCGAGCGGCCCGTATTGAGGATTGGCCGCGAACAAGGCCTGGCAGTTGGCACGACGCACAGCCGGATTCGGACCGCCATTGATGCGGTCCGCATCACAAGGATCTTGACCGATCGAGCCGAGTGCCGTGACCTGCGGAGCAACGAGTTGCGTCAGCGTCGGCGCACGGAAGTTACGGCTGATGGACGTGCGCAGCGTCAGGTCGTCCACGACCGTCCAGCGCAATCCGGCGTTCCACACATCCTCCTTGCCGGCAAGCGAGTTGTCGACGGACCGGAACGCCGTGGAGAGTTCCAGATTCTTGACCAAGGGCATTGCCGCGCCTTCATCAAGCAGCGGCACCAGTAATTCGAGCGACAATTCGTTGGTGTCGTACTTGCCTGATTGGGGTACCTCGCGTGTACCCGCATTGAAGAGGCCAAGCTGATTGGCCTGCAGCGGGACGAACTTCACCTCTTCCCGACGGTGTTCGTACGCGAGCGAGAATTTCGCCTCGCCCGCGGGCAGCGTAACCAGTGGACCGCCGAGCGTCAGCAGTACGTCAGTCTGGTCGTTGGTGAAATCCGTGCCAGCAAGCACATTGATGTAGTCACGTGCTGCCTGACTGACGTTGCCCTGGCCGAACGGATTGATCGGCGCGCAGGCCGGATCATCGTTCGTGGTGACGGTGTCCGCGTTGACCGCGCACACAACCGCGCCCGCAGCATTTCGCGCCGCACTAATCGCCCGATTGAACTTCGCGTTGTCGACTTCCCATCGACGAGCCTCGCCCTTGACGCGCGCCTGACTGATAGAGGCCGACCAGTACATGTCACGCTCGCCCCAAAGAAATTCGCCATCAACACCCACTACGCCGCGTACGGTCTCGGTGTCGAACGTTTGCTCGTCAGTTGGCACGAGATCCGTAAAAATCTTCGAGAGAAATAGAGGCGTGCCGGTCGCAAAGCGAGGGTTGGCCTGCGATAGGGTTGCGATCGCCGCTGCCGAGAGGAAGGGGTTGCTGACTGTGAAGGCAATCGGACCCGCACCACTCGCCGCCGGGTTAAGAATGGTGCGGCTCTCGCCCTGCGGCGTCTCGATGCCCTGAGTCTTGGCGTAAAGCAGTTCGCCGTGCAGCGACAAACCATCGCTGATCGAGAAGTTACCCAAAGCATTGGCCGCAACACGCTCAACGCCCGTACGGATCACCGGCACGAGGTTCGCGTAGCTGAAACCATCACCGCCCGCAGCAAAGGGCACCCCGTTCAAGGTGCCGAGACGATAGGGAACCACCGCACCGCTGCGATCGAACTGCAGCTGACTGCCGTTCAGGCTGGTCATCAATGCGACGACCGGCGCCGGCGTGTTGTATATCACGCCGTTTTCATTGAAGTTCCAGAATCGCGCATTGATGATCTCGCGCACGGACGGAATGCCGTCGTTGGGGCCGGTGTCGGCGGCATTGGTGCCGGTGATGCGTGCGAGCGCGCCGCGCGGCCGATCGCCGTAACCTAGCACTGGCGTCTCCGACCATTCAACATTTAGCGCGACGTTGCCGCGATCTTCGGCAAAGTTCGAACCCCAAGTGACGCGAGCGTTGTTCACTTCGTAATCGCCACGATCCGCATTGCCGGTCTGCGCATCGAACTCCAGACCTTCGAAGTTCTTCTTGAGAACGTAGTTGACGACGCCGGCGATGGCGTCCGAACCGTAAACGGCTGCACCGCTGCCTTGCACAATCTCGACGCGATCGAGCAGACCCGTGGGGATGATGTTTGCATCGACCTGGGCGTCGCCGAGGCCGCTCGAACTCGTCACCATGCGACGACCGTTGACCAACGTAAGCGTGCGCCCGGCACCCAGACCGAATAGCGAAGCAAACTGCTGACCTGAACCGCTCGATGCGCCACCGCCGCTTGCAAGGCTGAGCGCCGGATTGGCAGAGGTCAGCTGGTTAATCGCTTGAGCGGCACTGACGAAGCCGCGATCACTGAGCAACTGCTGGTCGACCATGACGATCGGGGTGGAGGTATCGGTGGCACTACGCCGTATGCGCGACCCCGTAACCACCACTTCCTCGAGATCCTGGGCACCTGCAGCAGCGCCCTGCTGCGCCGCCGCCGGCAAGGGGTTGGCAAGAAAGGCCGGCACCACTACGGCCTGACCGAGGACGACACCGAGGAATTTGTTCATGACATCTCCGCTGCGAATGCGGGTCGGCAATCGACCGCTCGCTAAAATCGTTAACTCAAGAAAAGTTTAAGCAGTACCCGAGACAAATCTTGCCCATCGCAGGCAACGCATCGTCGGGCGCAGCATGATTTATGTGGCTCCCCGCCCTCTGCCAGCGAATCTTTCCGACCGCCACACCCAATAGCCGAGCCCGATGACGCTCCAGCCCAGCACCAGCAGATACGGGCGGCCATCAGCCTCCAGCCCGAGGAGACCCACCAAAACCGCGAGCACCACGCCAATCCAGCCGGTCAATTTCACTCGTGACGGCTGCCACTTCAGTGCCGCCTCGCGCGCCACCTCGGGGTGATGATCGATCACGCGAACAGCGCAGTACGAGCAGGCCATGTACTTGATCATGGTCGGGATGTTCACCGCGAGCAGCAGGAACAACAGACTCGAGGGCAGCAGCATGCCGGCCATGCCGAGTCCGTAGGCCAGCAATACGGCGATGTGTGGCGTGCCGAACTTCGGATGAATACGACCGACAGCCGCCGGCAAGGCGCCGTTTCGACCCATGGCAAAAAGAGCGCGCGAGAAACTGATGGCGATGGCGTTGACCGACTTGAGGATCGACACGGTCGCCGCGCCGATGATCAACGGTAGCGCCCAGTCACCGAGCGGCACCCGCGCCGCCTCGAGCAGCGGCGCTTCGCTCGTCGCCAACTTGGCAGGCCCGAGCAGTCCAAGCACGGTGAAGGCCACCGCCAGGTACACCACGGCCGTAAGCACAATGGCCATCGCAATGCCGCGTGGCACGGTGCGCTGCGGATCGCGAACCTCTTCACCAATCTCTACCGCCGACTCGATGCCGAGAAAAAGCGAGATCATCAGCGAGACGCAGGCCAACACTGCCGCCCAGCCGGATTCGAGGAGGGGGCCGACGACTGCCGTGTCGGTGAGCGGCAGACCTGTACCGACAAACAATGCCAGCGCGCCGAGCAACACGAGCATCAGCAGAGTCTGTGCCCTTGCCGCGACGTTGATGCCAAAGTAATTGAGCGCAAAGACGATCGTCAGAATTGCGGCGATCGTGAGGTGGCGCGGCAGTGCAATCACCATCGAGAGGTAATCGATGAGCACAACGGTCAGCACGGTCAGGGCGCCCACATTGCTGAGGATACGCAGCCACGCGATCATGAAACCCGCCAGTGGATGAATGAATTGGCGTGGCCATTCGTACGATGCGCCCGATTTCGGCAGCGCCGAGGCAAGCCAGGCATACGCGAGCGCAAAGGCAACCATGGGGATCGCCGCGACCAGTACCGCGATGAGTAAACCCGAGCCCGCGATTTGTGCGGCGGGCGCCAGCACGGAAAAAATCGACACGCCGATGGCCGACCCGGCACCGAGCATGACGACGCTGAGCAGGCCAACATTGGCCCGCAGTTGCGGCGGCGATGACTGTTCGCTCAACGCGCACCCGCCTTGCGCGGCGCAACCGCCATGCACTCCACCTCGAGCGTAGCACCTAGCGCGAGGCCATCCGCGCCGAATGCGCTGCGTGCGGGCAAACGCTCCGGCTTGAAGTACGTCACATAGACCTTGTTGAACTCGCCCCACTGCGACATGTCATCGAGCATGACGAGGCACTTGAACATGTCATCCATCGTTACCCCAGCCAATCGGGCAGAGGCCTTAAGGTTGTCCATGGCCGCGCGCGACTGAGCCTCGATTCCCGCGGGGATTTGTCCGTCCGCCGTGGCGCCGATCTGACCGGAGAGATACACGACATCGCCGACGCGTACTGCCGGCGAAAACGGCAGACGCGAGCCCGGCGAACGGAAATACTCGACCAGGTCGCGCTCCGTTGCAGACTGCGGCGCAGACAGATTCACCGCGCAGCCGGCAGAAAGACCCGAGGAAATCAACAGCAGAATTCTAAGCAAAGAAAATCTCATAGCGCCTTGGGCTCCTGCGACGACGGCGGGTCGGCAAACGGTCGAATGCTCAATTCACGGTAGATTTCGGCGGGATGGTAGACGGTACCGCCTTTCATCACGAGCCGCGCACGCTTGATGACGCGAATGTCTTGCAGAGGATCCCCCTGCACGAGAAAAAAATCGGCGAACTTGCCACGCTCGATACTGCCGGTATCGCGTTCGAGTCCGAGGTAGCGCGCAGCATCAAGTGTTGCGAGCCGCAAGGCATCCGCAGCACTGATACCGGCCTTGGTATAGAGCTCGATCTCGCGGTGCACGGTGAAACCGGTTCCGTCATCCGTGCCCGGCAGCAACTGAATCCCCTCGTTGTGCAACAGCTTCAGCACTTCGAGAACCTTGTCGAATCCGCGGATGTATTGCCGATCCTCCTCCACGGAACTAAGCGGCACGAAGGTACGCTTGCGATAGCGTTGGTATCCCACCGGGACATGCTCGAGATAATCCGCGTCACCATCCGGGACGATGCCCGCGCGGCTTGTCATCAGTCGCTCGAGTATCACCGCAGTCGTATCAAGCGCAACATCCTGGGATTTCATCAAGTCCACGGTGCGACGGACTCGAGGATGTGCGAGATCGAGCGTTGCGCCACGCGCCATGCCCGTCAATCGCAGCAGCGTGCGTGTGTCCTCACCGGGTTGCAGCAACCAACCCAGCATCAACTGATTGATATGTGCGATGTCATCGTAGCCATCAAGAATCGCCTGATCGGGCGACATGAAGGCCGGCACATGGCCCGTTACCTTGAGTCCACGCGCCTTCGCGCGGGCAGCCAAGCGCGCAACCCAGGCGGGGTTCATCGAGTTGTAGATCTTGATCTGCCGATAACCACGGTCCGCGTACCAGTCGACCGCACGCAGTGCATCGCTCTCACGCTCCGGAATAATGCCGTTGCGCGCCGAGAACGGACTGCGTCCCTCGATGAAGCCGTTGGCGGAGATTCGCGGTCCGGCAATCTCGCCGGATTCGATGCGGGGTATCAGATCGAGCAGAAAATCATTGGCATTACCCTGATCGCGCGTCGTAGTCACACCGGCGGCCAAATAAAAGAGCCCCGATCGCAGGGTGGCGTGGGAGTGCATGTCGTGCAGCCCGGGTACCAGGGTTCCACCTTCGCCATCGATCACCCACTGATCGGTCACCGGTATGCTGTCGTCGGCTGACGACATCACCGCAGTGATCCGATCGCGCATTACGACCACGGTGGAAAGCGCTGAAAGTTGGCCAACATGCGGATCAAAGATACGCACGTTGCGGATCCGAATCGGCACGCTGCTGCGTCGAGCGAGTCGAGCCTGCATCGCCCGGACGGCGTCCACCTCGAGTTCGCTGCCGAGTTTCAACAGCACCGGCGCAAGGAGTTCATACCCCTCGCGAACGACAACGGACTTGTCGTCGAATTGGGCGAACAGCCGTTGCTGCGTATCGAGCATAAGCAGATCAGGCTCGAGACCGAGACCGTGCAACCGATAGATCGTCACGGTTACGGCCGCGGATCCCTCACCGAGACTCGTCTCGCGCACCGTTTCGAGTCGCAGTGCGCCCGACGGCAACGCCTCGATGCGTCGCTCCTCGGTCTTGAGCAAAGCGCGCGCATAAACACCGAGTGCCCAAGGGCTGCGATCGTTTAACAGATACATCTGCGGCTGAGGCGCTTCGATATCGCCGCGATCCGCCTGGCTGGTCCAGCGCGCCCGCCCCCTCTGCCACCGATAGCGCTCCTCGACGGCCCCGCCCATCAACGACGTGCCTTGCACCCGCCACTCCAGCGGAATACCCGCGTCGTTCAGACGGATCGTCTCGCGATGTTTCGGGCCACGACCATTGTTGTCGACGTGAAAGTCGACTTCCACGAGATCCTTGGTAGTCGAACCGACGACGTAGCCGACTTTCTCGCTACCCTGAATGATGGTCAGTCGCTCAAGCGTCTGGGCGAAGCCTTGTTGTGCAAGCGCAAAATAACAGACCCATGCCAGCGCGATAGCCGACATGCACGACGATCGAGACTCAGCTATCGCGCGATGATTCATGGGCGAGCACTCCGGACGCCGCAGCGCGTCGATGAACGTAGGCGGTAGCCGCCAGATCTTGAACCACATGTCCGAGGGACTTGTAGAGCGTCAACTGCGAGTCATTCTGCCGCCCCGCTACTCGGGCAAGCATTACCTCGCCGATTTCGGCCACGATGTGCTCGTCATTCACGAGCCCAGACGCGCGCGCCTTGAGGAACTCGGCAGCCGCCGCGAGCGCCGAACGCCGACTGTCGGCGATGTAACGACTCGCGACCACCAACTCATCATCGACCTCGACGGGTCCCGGGAAACTCGAGCCCACGGCGTTCACGTGGGCACCACTTTTCAACCAGGCATGTTTGAGCACCGGCACCGCTGACGAGGTGGTGGTACAGATGACATCAGCGTCCGCCGCTGCCGCCGCGGGATCGGTGGCCACCGCCACCTCGCAGTCGGAGCCCGTGCGCAGTACGTCGCACAAGGCTCGTGCTTTCTGTGCATCGCGTCCCCAAAGCATCACGCGCTCGAAGCGCCGCACTCGGCGCAACGCATGAAAGTGCGCCTCCGCTTGGACGCCGGTGCCGAAGATCGCAAGAACCCTGGAGTTCGCGCGAGCCAGTACATCGGTGGCCACGGCGCTGGCGCAGGCAGTCCGGATCCGCGTGATTTCGTGGGCATCGGCCAGACAGATGGGCTCGCCAGATACGCGATCGAAGAGCAGCACGCCGCCACGATGCCGCGAGCGTCCTTCACGCAACGGATCGCCGAACACGCTGATGACCTTGGCGCCGAAGCCGATGTCATTCGCTGCAACCCCGGGCATCAGCGCAAACAGTTGTCCAGCCCCGAGTGTCGAGATGCTGCGCAGTGGTTGCTCGATCCCTTCGGCGCTCAAGCCGCACATCGCTTCGCGGACTGCGGCGATGCACCCCTCCCAGTCGAGCCAACGGGCAACCTCGTCTGCACCGTATACGACCAGATTGACGGCAGACATGCTGCTCAAGGCACTGTGCCAAAGAATTTGCGCAAATCGTCGCCGAGCGTCTTGGCGGTAGCGTCGATCGAGTACGCCATATGCCCACCTGGATATTCACGCACCCATGTTCGCTCGGCCGGCCAGCCGGATTGCGTCGCGGCATACTCGGCCGCACCGATCGTGGTTTGAGTATCGTGATAGCCGGTTCCCAGCATCACGCGAAAGCGCGGATTCTTGTTCATCAACAAATTGATCGAATCTACATAGGGCCAGTCGCCAAACGGCGACTTGGCACCCCAATCCCAGGCATCGAATCCGCCGACCCCTACCGAAAATACGTAGGGCTCGTCCCAATCCACCTTGAGCGTCTGACGCATGTGGCGCTCGAACGCCTGCTCGAGCGCTTGGGGCAGCACGTTGGAGGGATCAGGACCTGCACCGCGCTCGTCAATTTTCGCGGTGTAGCGCGAGTCGTTACGACCAAGCAGCAAACCGCGATCCTTTAGCAGTTCGGCCCGATAGCGCTCCTTGGTGATTTTGAGGTCATTCTGCAGATACCACGCCGCACTGATCCCGGAAAACTCCTGCAGCCGCTCGGCGATACGTTCGCGCTCGTTCGGCGGCAGCGTGTTGCCGCGGTAGAGCGCAAGCAGATACTCGTCACGGGCAAATTCGCGTGAAGCCGCGATGAAACCCTCGAGCGTCCGCCCCTCACGATTCGCAAAGCCGAAATGCCAAGCAGTCGCCGCCAAGGTCGGCAACGAAACCACATAACTGATGATGTTGCGCGGTCGCTGTGAGTACTCCGCGATATTCACGGCTTGACCGAACAGCACCATGCCATCGAGCAGCACAGGTTCGCGCGCCGTGGCCAGTTGACGACCCACCTCGGCCGCGCGGTGCGTCCCGTAACTCTCGCCGAAGACGAACTTCGGCGAGTCGAGGCGACCGTGCTTGCGCAACCACGCGGAGATGTACGCGGCAGTCTGCTGTCCGTCGGCGACGACCGAATGGTAATCCGCGGGATTCTTGCCTGGCGCCACTCGACTGAAGCCGGTGGCAGCCGGATCGATAAAAACGAGATCCGTGGAATCGAGCAGCGAATAAGGATTCTGCTCAAGTTGCCAGCCGGCGTTACCCGCTTGCGGATCCTCGGGAAATCTGACGCGATGCGGACCGAATGAGCCCATATGCAGATAGACCGCGGCGACGATCGGTCCGCCATTGAAAACGAACATCACCGGGCGCCGTGCGGTGTCGACCTTGCGACCGCTCAACGTATCGACCGTATAGGCGAAAGTCACCACCCGCGCGCCGTGCCGACCCTTCGAATCGGCGACATCGATGCCGTCGACCGTCGCGGTATAGGCGACGCGCAGGCCATTGAACACGCCGCTGTGCTGGGTGATGACGGCGGGGCGAACCGTGGAGGTCGGCGGCCCGGCGCCCAGCGACAAGGTCGGCGTCACGCCCGAGTTCGCCAAAGAATTTATCGAGCCGAGCAGCAGGCCGCCCGAAATCATGACGACGCGGACCATCGCGTGTGCTCGGCGGCCCTTAAAGAGCCGGGCGGAAAAATGGGGGGCGGAGTTCATATTGACCTCACGGTACCGGCCAGCCGGCCCGACAGTTATGCAGGTTGAAGCTTCCGGCGCGCAGGCCCTGCATAAACGTGCCGCCTCGCCACCCGGGTATCGCCGCTGTTATTCGACAGCGCGCGACGTACCGAGGCGCAGCGGTATCGCGGTCGTCGACTTCAGTTCCGTCAACGTTACCGTGGATTGCACGTTCTGCACTCCCGGCAACTTGAGCAAGGTCTTGAACATGAAGTTTTGGTACCAGTCCATCGAAGGCGCGATGATTTTCATCATGATGTCCATCTCGCCGAAGATGGCATGACACTCCAGAATCTCTGGAGTCAACTCTACCTTGCGTAAAAAGTCCTCGCGCTGCGCATCAGTCAGCGTGGCCATGCGCAGGTAGGCGAAAATGTAGATGAACTCGCCGAACTTTGACGGGTTCACCAGCGCCACTTGGCGGCGGATGTAGCCCTCGTCCTTCAGCCGCTGCAAACGACGCCAACACGGCGATTGCGACAAACCGACGCGCTCGGCGAGTTCCCCGGACGACAGCGAACAATCGCGCTGCAGTTGATCGAGGATGCGTAAATCGACCTTCGACAGATCTTCGGTCATGACGGAATCTTTATTCCGTATGAGACACGAATCAACAGTTTTCTTGCTTTATCGTAGGGGCGAGGCGACACGATTCATGCAGTGGACGGGCCCCTATCATGGAAATAGCATGGGTTTAGTCCATACCCCCCTGCTACCCTTCCCGCTCATGAGTGGTGATCTTCCGATGGACATGACGCGCCGAGAATGGCTGACCGTTGCCGGCAGCCTGCCCTTCGCCGGGCACGGACTCGCCTCGGCCACGCAACCCGATGACCGCAATGCCGGGCAGAGCAAGCGATTTCCAGATAAGGCGGCCTTTGCGCCCATGGGCGTGACCTATCTCGACTCCGGCGCACAACACCCCCTGCCGCTTGGCGCAAAGGCCGCCGGCGCGGCCTATCTCGCCTCGCGCAGTCTCGATGTCGCCGCACCGAAATTCGAGCTCGACTCGCAGGGCGCTTTGATGCGCTTTGCGCGTCTCGTCAATGCGGATCCCGACGAGGTCACCTTCGTTCAAAGCACCACGACTGGCGAGCAAATGGTGTTGCGCGCGCTCGGCATACCGGAGTCCGGTGGTCATATCGTCAGCGAAACACTGCATTTCTTTGGCAGCCTGCCGCTCTACGAAGAAATGGCCAGACAGGGCATGCAGGTGAGCTGGGTACGTCCGCGCGACGGACGCATCGAACTCGAGGATTTTCGACGCGCCATCGTGCCTGGCACCAAGCTGGTGGCACTCTCGCTGGTTTCGACGATCAACGGCTTTCAGCACGACCTGAAAGCGGTCTGTGAAATCGCTCATGCGGCTGGCGCGCTGGTGTTTGCAGACATCATCCACGCGGCGGGCTGCGTGCCGATCGATCTTCACGACAGCGGTGTCGATTTCGCCTCAACGGCGAGCTACAAGTGGCTCATGGGGGACTTTGGACTCGGTTTCCTTTACGTTCGCAAGGACCTTCAGTCGAAACTGAACCGCGCGTTTTACGGATACTTCGGTATCGGCCGGTTTCAGAGTCATGTTTACCCGCTCGACCCGCCCGGCGAAACAACCGCCGATTACTCGTTCCGCGACAACGCCACCGGCGTATTTGCCCTCGGTACGCACGCTCATGCGCCCATCGCGATGCTGAATCACTCGCTGGAATACATTCATGCACTCGGCGTATCGAACATCCAGGCCCACGCGCAGACGTTGATCTCACGCCTGAAGGACGAGCTACCCAAACTCGGCTACACGTTACTGACGCCCAAAGAATCGCGAACCCCATTGGTCGCTTGCTTAATGCCCAATGCAACTGCAACGCTCGGGCCGAAGTTGAATGCAGCCAAGGTGAAGATCACGACCGCATCGAATCGATTCCGCATCTCCGTGTCGGTCTTCAACGACATGACCGACATCGATCGCCTGCTCGCAGCGCTCGGTCGCGCTTGATCACTTCGCTCTGCACGCGGTTGCAGCAACCGCAGGATCGCGCTGCCATTGCCAGACCGACATGGATTCGCTGCGCGGCAGATAGCGGATGGAGAAATCGCGGCCGTCCCGCCTGATCTGCAATTCGAGCTCGCGCTGCTGATCGCCCTGGATGGCGTCCTGACCCACCGGCCGTAGAATCTCGTCACCATTGCGTAGACCCGCAAGCGCCGCAGCGGAGCGGGGTACGAGCCCCCGCACGATCCTGCGTGGCTCAGCCAGCACCTTGGGTTCGAAGCCTAGTTCGTAGCGCCGCAACATCGCGGTCGTACGGCGAAAGCATGGACCAAAAGCCGATGAGTCGGGAATCTGCCACGCTCCACCTAGCATCGCGCGGAAGGCACCGACCTCTTCTTCGCCGAGTTCATTGCGTAACAGACCCTCCCAATCGGTGAGCCCAAGACGCTGGCCGGCGAGCTCACGGCGGCGCATCTCACGAACCAAATCGTCGAGCGAACGGCGCCCCTCACTGCGGTTGCGCAGCCGATGGTCGAGGTTCACGAAATAGAAGGAACCGCGATCATAGGGAATGGTGCGGATCCGCGTATCTTCCCAGAAACGCAGCGGTACCTCGGCGAACGGCGCATCCCCCAGCGAATTGGTGAAGTAGCGACCGGCATGAAAATTGAGGTCATTCAAAAAATCATCCTCGCTAATCATGCCGAATCGCCATGGCAGCTCGCGCTGGTAAAACACCGCGAGACCTTCGGGAAACCACTGCGAGGCCAGTCCCGGAGGATTTGTAATGTAGGGCGATCGCGTGTGAAACATCTCGTGCGTTAGCGTCAAGCGAAAATCGGCCACGTCCGTCCCGGTATCGAACGTCCCCACGAACGAATCCTGCAGTCCGACTCCGCCACCGGGATTGACCAGATTGCGACGTAGAAAAACGCCATAACGCGGCGCAGCACCCCCGGCGAAAAACTCATCGAAGCGCGCATAGAGTTGTGCGGTCCAGCGCATGAGCTCTCGCGCATCGAAAGGCGGGTCACCCATCCAGGCTGCGAAAAAACCTCGGTCGCGCGCGTTCTCGGGATAGAGCGAGACTCGCCCTCCCATGTAGAACGACCGCGCGAGACGCGACGGCGGGGCGGCTCCATCGAGTACGGTGTCGCCGACACCAAGGCTGCTGACACCGCGCGCTCCCGCAGGCAAGGCCGAGAGGTCCCACCGCACGCTCAATAGATGAGGAACGTCGACATCAGGCAGCAAGAGGAAAGCGACACCCGCACCCGAGAATCCACCCCCCTCGCGACGCAACTCGAACGGCGGCGCGGCTCCGCGCGTCGCCAAGCGATTGTGGATCGGGGCGCGATAACGGATCTGCAGCGCGCCCGTCACCGGCCGAGCGGATCGCCAATGGCGTATGGCGCTCGCGTCCTCACCCTCATCGTTCACCGTCAGCGATAGCTCGCCCTGCGCATCGCTCGCGGCGACCACGATTTCCCGCGCGACGGTATCGACGTTGGATACGACGTGCGCCATACGCAACTGCAGAGGCTCGGAGGCGCCGGGCGTGACAATCGACGCGTCCCATCGGATGACGACATCGACGCTAGAGATCTCGCCATCGGCTGTCGCTATCGGGCGCAGTTGGACTGCCAAAGCGGGCGTGCTCGCGGCTGTAGCGGTCCCCATCGCGAAACCCCACGGCGCGAAAACCCACAGCGCCAAGCCCAAGAACGCGGCTGACCACCTCATCGCATACCCCTGATCGATCTCGAGCGAACGTTAGCATGCTCAGGTAGCTGCTCGTGCGCCGTGTTGTCGGCGAGCGGACGCCTCAGGTCTTGCCGAGTTTGATTGCGAGGATCGCCTGATTACGCAGTGTGCGCAGCAGAGCGAGTTCCTGCTCGGGTATGCGAATGCCGTCAGCTTCGTCACGA
>JBILGD010000074.1:0-13510 GCA_044351225.1 Steroidobacteraceae bacterium | reverse complement strand
CGTCATCTCGACGCGCGCACGACGAATGCCCTCGGCCTCGACCACATCGGCGGTGCCTTCGGTCGCCGCGCGCAGACCCGCGGTGTCGATCACATGTAGCGGCATGCCATCGAGGGCGATTTGTTCACGCAGCACATCGCGCGTGGTGCCGGCAAGCGGCGTGACGATGGCAGCCTCATGACCCGCGAGTGCGTTCAACAGACTGGACTTGCCCGCGTTCGGACGCCCGGCAATCACTACGGTCATGCCATCGCGCAGCAGACGACCTTGGCGCGCACTGCGCAGTACTGCGGCGAATCGCTCGCGCAAGCCGGCGAGCCGATCGATCAAGGCGCGATCGGCCAAAAAATCGATTTCTTCTTCCGGAAAATCGATCGCTGCCTCGACCCACACGCGCAACTCGATCAACGCCTCGATGAGTCCATGCACCTCGGCAGAAAACTCACCCTGCAGCGAGCGCATCGCTGCACGCGCCGCGGCGAGCGAACCCGCATCGATGAGATCAGCCACCGCTTCGGCCTGGGCGAGATCGAGCTTGTCGTTGAGAAAGGCCCGTTGCGTGAACTCGCCAGGTTGCGCCCGGCGCGCACCGAGTTGCACCGCTCGCGCTACCAGCGCCTCGAGCACGACCGGGCCTCCATGACCCTGCAGCTCGAGCACGTCTTCACCGGTGTAGCTGTGCGGCCCCGGGAACCAGAGTACGAGACCCTCATCGAGCACCGCGCCCGCCCCATCAAAGAATTTGGCGAGGGTGGCAACACGCGGCGGGGGTAACAAAGCCGACCTCGCCGAGGGCGCGTCTCCGCTGACCGTACCCCCGCTCGTCGTGCCGCCGAGGATCGTTACGCCGATCCGGCGCGCCTCAGGACCTGAGATGCGCACGATGCCCACGCCGCCACGACCGGGCGCCGTCGCGACGGCAACGATGGTGTCTGGGGTCACGGAGGGGCTTTGCATGAGAGCTGAACAGTAATACGAGCTCGTTTATGGGTGCCAAATCTATTTAGTATGGGTACCCATATGAAAACGACTGTCGAAATCTCCGACGAGCTTTTCGTCCGGGCGCGCAAAGCCGCCGAGCAGCAGGGCACGACCTTGCGCAACCTCATCGAAGAGGGGCTCCAGCTCGCGCTCAACCAACGCCGTGAGCCGAATCAATCGTTTCATCTGCCCACAGTTCGTGGCGAGGCCGTACCGGACGACCTTCTCGAGCGGGGCTTGCACGCACTGATTATCGATTCCTACGCCTTGCGAGAAGACCGTGCAGTGAGCCTTGGCGAACCGGTCAACGATTCGGCGCATGACCGTCGATGATCGCTCTCGACACCAACATTTCGAGACTTCACTCGCTATCCGACCCTCAAGATCCGCAATCCCCTGATCGCGACCTAACTCGCCTTGGCTTTCTTGGCCTCGGCTTCGATGCGGCGGTTGATGTTCCACTGCTGCAGGATGGTGAGCAAGGTGTTCGCCACCCAATAGAGCACAAGCCCCGCCGGGAAGAACGCGAACGTGATGCTCATCACGAAGGGCAGGATCATGAACACCTTCGCCTGAATCGGATCTGGCGGTGTCGGGTTCAACTTGAACTGTACGAACATCGCCCCAGCCATGATCACCGGCAACACAAAGAAAGGATCGCGTGACGAAAGATCCTGGATCCAGAACATGAACGGCGCCTGCCGCATCTCGACGCTTTCGAGCAGTACCCAGTAGAACGCGAAGAAAACGGGCATCTGGATCAGGATTGGCAGACAGCCGGCCGCTGGATTGATCTTCTCGCGCTTGTAGAGATCCATCATTGCGCGCCCGAGCTTCTCGCGATCGTCCTTATAGGTCTCCTGCAGGTTCTTCATGCGCGGCGTCAGCAGACGCATCTTCGCCATCGAGCGACCGGAGGATTCGGACAATGGATAGAAAACGAGCTTCAGCAGGAAAGTGACGAGGATGATCGACCAACCCCAGTTGCCCACCACGTCAAACGCGCGCTCAAGAAGCCAAAAGAGCGGCTCGGCGAGCAGCGTCAACACGCCGTAGTCGGCGACCAAGTCCAGCCGCGGGCCCGTGGTGGTCAGCTGCGATTGCAGTTTTGGGCCGACGAACAGTGTTTCCTTAAGGGTAGCGCCACTTTGCGGCGCGACGCTGACTGCGGGCCCCGTGGTCGACAGCAGATATTGGTTGCCCTGCGTCCGGAGGGCGTACGCATAACTCTTGCCCTCGGACGGCACGACTGCAGCGACGAAGTGATGCTGCATGCCGGCGATCCAGCCACCCGCCAGTTCACGCGGCAATTCGCTGTCGGCGATGCTGTCGCGATCGATCTTGAAATATTTGGTGCCGTTGTAATACGCCGGGCCCTGGAAGGCGTAACTCTCGACGCTGAACATCGAGCGTTCGACCGGCTTGTCGTCGCGCAGGATCTGTGCGTATGAAGCGGCGCGCCAGGGCGCTTCACCACGGTTGTCGATGGTGTATTCCAGGTCGATGCGGTACGAACCGCGACGCAATATGTAGGTCTTGGTGACAGTGACGCCGCGCGTCGCATCGGTCCAGGTGAGCGGCACGCGCAGCTCTTCGGCGCCGTCGGCCAAAGAAAAGCGCTGCTGCGCGGCAGTGAAGGTCGCCAGATGCGTCGGATGAGCCGAGCCATCGACGTCCGTCAGACCGGTCTGGATGAAATAGAACTCTTCGGTCCCCGGGTTGAGCAGACGAACCCGCCGGTCTTCACCCTTGACTAGCGGATATTTGAGGAGATCCGCGCGCACGAGATCACCACCGCGCAAACTCACATCGAGATCGAGCACATCGGTAGTGACCCGCAGCGTCGCCGAAGTAGCCGCTGGAGTCGCCGGCGTGGCCGCAGCGGGTACGCCGGGGACTTCAGCGAGGCTCGTCGCCGGCGCAGCCGCCGAGGGCGCGGCGGCAACCGTAGGTGCCGCGGCAGCCGGTGGCTTCGCCTGCGGGATACTGCCGGCGAGACCACCGCCATCGATTGCAGGACGCTCGGGGTTGGTCACCACGGGCGGTGGCGGCGGCAAGGCGTAATCGCGCTGCCAGGTCTCGTAGTTGATCCATAGCGCGAGCACGAGGCCGAGCCACAGGAACATGCGTGCGTTGGTCGAAGTCACGGTAGGCGAATTCTCTGCAAATCAGGGTAGGGAACGCGGCGGCACCGGATCATAGCCGCCGTCATGGAAAGGGTGGCAGCGACCGATGCGCCGAATCGCGAGCCAGCTGCCACGCAACGCGCCATGAGTCTCGATGGCCTCACTGGCGTAATGCGAACAAGACGGATGGAAACGACAGGTCGGTCCGCGCCACGGACTCACCACGAGCTGATACGCCCGGATCAGGGCGCGGAGGATGCTGCGCATGTCGTTGTCACCTTTTGCCAGAGCGACTCGAGACTCTGGCGGATGCGTTCGGCCGGTGCCCCGCGAGCGGCTGCGCGCGCACCCACGATGATGTCGGCGGCGGGCAGGCGATGCTGGGCGTGACGAAACGATTCGCGGATTATGCGACGAAGTCTGTTACGGGCGACTGAATTACCGATGATTTTTGCGCCGATCGCCAAACCGAGACGCGCGTGGCCACGGTCGTTGTGGCGTACGGTGAGCGAAAAACAGGCATCACCGAAGCGGCGGCCTTGCCGATACGCCGCTTCAAAATCGATCTTGCGCAGGATCCGGTGCGATGCCGGAAACCCGAGACGGCTGTCTTGGGGTTGGGGTAGATCCCGAATCAGGGGATCAGCTTCTTGCGGCCCTTGGCGCGACGACGGGCAAGAATCTTGCGGCCGTTCGCGGTGGCCATACGGGCACGAAACCCGTGTGTGCGGGCGCGGCGGACCTTGCTGGGCTGGTAGGTGCGTTTCATGGGGCGTCACCGAAAAAAGGCCGCAGAGGTTACGTAGTGGGTGTCTTGGTGTCAAGCCGCGAAAGATATCCACAGGCCCGCGCGCCGGTATATTCTCCACATCCCCTTCGTTGAAACCATCCACCCCGGACCAAATAGGGAGGCCGGCAGTCGCGTGGACACGCCGCTTTGGAATCGCTGCGCACAAGCGCTCGCTGCCGATCTGCCCGATACCCAATTCAACACCTGGGTGCGGCCGTTGCAGGCGCTTGAGTCTGCGGCCGAACTACGTCTGCTGGCGCCCAACCGATTCGTTGTCGATTGGATCAGTGCGCACGCTCTGCAACGCATCAAAGATTGGCTGCGCACGGAGCTCGGTGACGCCGCACCAACCGTCAGTATCCTCGTCGGTGAACTGCCCGAGGCCCCTGCCAACGCAACTGAGGAAACCGGGGCCCTGCGCGAAGCCATTCGTGTCACTCGCCGACCTGCCGTCGAGGTCGTGGGCGGCCGCTTGAATCCCGATTCGACCTTCGACACTTTCGTGGTCGGCAAGAGTAACCAGCTCGCCAAGGCGGCAGCACAACAAGTCGGCGAAAATCCCGGGAAAGCCTATAACCCGCTTTTTATTTATGGGGGTGTAGGCTTAGGCAAAACCCATTTAATGCATGCGGTAGGGCACGCCATCCTCGCGCGCAAGCCGCATGGCCGTGTGGCCTATGTGCACTCGGAGCGCTTCGTCAGCGACATGGTCAAGGCGCTGCAGCATAACCAGATGAACGAGTTCAAGGCGGCGTACCGCTCACTCGATGCGCTGTTGATCGACGACATCCAATTTTTTGCCGGCAAAGAACGCTCGCAAGAAGAATTTTTTCATACCTTCAATGCGCTGCTCGAAGGGCAGCAGCAGGTGATCCTGACTTGCGACCGATATCCCAAAGAAGTCACGGGTCTCGAAGAGCGCTTGAAGTCACGCTTCGGCTGGGGTTTGACGGTGGCGATCGAGCCACCCGAGCTCGAAACTTGCGCGGCGATTCTCATCAGCAAGGGCGCGGCGGCAGGAGTCACGCTGCAGCAGGATGTTGCGCTGTTCATCGCCAAGCGCATCCGTTCAAACGTACGTGAGCTCGAGGGTGCCTTGCGGCGAGTCATCGCCAATTCGCGGTTTACCGGTCAGCCCATCACGGTGGATTTTGCCAAGGAAGCCCTGCGCGATTTGCTCACCCTGCAAGAGCGCTTGATCACCATCGAGAACATCCAGAAAACCGTGGCTGATTACTTCAAATTGCGCGTAGCCGATCTGCTTTCGGAGCGTCGCAGCCGCTCGGTGGCCCGGCCGCGGCAAGTAGCGATGGCGCTTGCCAAGGAACTGACCAGTCACAGCTTGCCCGAAATTGGCGATGCTTTTGGCGGCCGCGATCACACCACGGTGCTGCATGCTTGCAAGCGCATCAAGGAACTTCGCGACACGGAACAACGGATCGCCGAGGATTACACGAATCTGTTGAGAACCTTGACGGGTTGATGTGGGAAAGTTGTGGATGTTTTCCGCCGCCGAAATCATTCACAATCCACCCACAGGAACCGCGCGGGATAATGACGCTATCGTGCACAGCAGGGCGGGAGACAACTTGCTGAAAACACCGGGTTTTTCAGGGTTTTCCACTCATCCACCGGTTCTATAACTACAACCTCTATTCTTTAAATCAATACCAAGATTTATGAAAATCACTGCAACCCGTGAAGAAATCCTGGGGCCCGTGCAAAACGTGATCGGTGTTGTCGAGCGACGCCAGACGATGCCGGTGCTGTCAAACGTGTTGCTCAGCGCGCGCAACAATCGGCTGAGCGTGACGGGTACGGATCTCGAGGTCGAGTTGGTCAGTTCGACCGCCATCAACGTACAAACGCCGGGCGACATCACCGTGCCGGGTCGCAAGCTGCTCGATATTCTGCGCGCCCTCGCAGAAGGCGTCGCCGTCACGCTGACGCTCGAAGGTGACCGAGTCGTGGTGCGCGCGGGGCGCAGTCGTTTCACATTGTCGACCTTGCCGGCCGCCGAGTTTCCGATCGTCGATGAAATCAACGCTCAGCAGGTGCTCAAGCTCCCACAGGCCGAGTTTCGCCGGTTGATCGATAAGGTGCATTTTTCAATGGCGCAGCAGGATGTGCGCTATTACCTCAATGGCATGTTGATCGAGTCCGAAGGCGGCAGGGTTCGTGCCGTTGCCACCGACGGCCATCGGCTCGCGTTGAGCGAGGCGGCGCTGAATGAGCGGGTGACTGGCAAGCAACAAGTGATATTGCCGCGCAAGGGTATTCTCGAGTTGCAGCGCATGCTCGGCAGTGAGGGCGAAGTCGCGCTGGCGGTGGGGACGAATCACGTTCGCTGCGAGATTGGCGATATTCGCTTCACTTCCAAGCTGATTGACGGCAGATTCCCTGAGTACAGCCGCGTGATTCCCGCCAACGCCAAGCGCATTATCGACGCAGATCGCGGATTTTTGCGTCAAAGTCTGCAAAGAACGGCGATTTTGTCGAACGAGAAATATCGCGGCATACGCCTCAACATCAAACCCAACCTTCTAACGCTGCAGGCGCACAACCCGGAACAAGAAGAAGCCGAAGACCAGATCGAAGTCGTCTACGCCGGCGAAGAGATCGAGATCGGCTTCAATGTCACCTATTTGCTCGACGCGCTCTCAGCCATCGAAACCGAGCGCGTGCATATCGCCCTGACCGACGCTAACAGCAGCTGCCTGGTCACGGCTGCGGACGCCGACGGCACGAAATACGTCGTCATGCCGATGAGGCTTTGAGTTCGCGAATGTTTCTGGCGGAGTTGAGTGTCGAGAATCTCCGCTGCATCGAAAAAACCGAACTTGAACTGACCGCAGGGACGAATCTGGTCTTCGGTGCCAACGGTGCCGGCAAAACGTCTTTGCTCGAAGCTGTTTTTCTCCTGGGGCGGGGCAGATCCTTCCGGACACGGCTCAATGAGCGACTGATTCGTCACGGGCAGCCCGTCGCTCGGGCCGTTGGGCGACTCCATACGGAACCCCAATCTCGACGACTTGGCATCGAGGTCCGCCGCGGCGCGGCCGGGAAAGGCGGGACGGTGGGTCGCTTGGACGGCGCAGACGTGCGCAGCCTAGCGGATCTCGCCGTGGCATTCCCGGTTCAGGCCATGGATCCGGATGCGCACAAGCTCATCGAGGACAGCGCAACCCGGCGTCGTCGATGGCTGGATTGGGTCGTGTTCCACGTGGAACCCGGTTTCACGGGTTTGTGGGTTCGGTATCAGCGGGCACTCCAACAGCGGAATGCGGCGCTGCGTTCAGGCCGACAGGAGTACGCGGTCTGGGATCCGGAGTTGGCGCGAGACGGCGAAGCCATGACGACAGCCCGCGAGCGGGTGGTCACAGCCCTACACCCATACTGGGCGGACGTTTCGGCGGAGTTGACGGGCGTCGACATCACCCTCGACTTTCATGGGGGTTGGGATCGTCAAAACTCGTTGACCGATAGTCTGCTGGCTTCGGGACGCCGTGATCAGGAACGACGCACGACCCATCTCGGACCCCACCGCGCCGATGTCGTTCTCCGGGTCAAGGGTCGACCCGCGCGGGAGGTCTTGTCCCGAGGTCAACAAAAGCTCGCTGCGGTGGCGCTACATCTATGCCAACTCGAATACCTCAAGGCGGAGTTCGGACTGCGACCTACCTTGCTGCTGGATGATCCATCCGCCGAACTCGATCAGGATCGCTTGGGCAGATTCATTCAACGGATTCGGGCGCTTGAGACCCAAACGATTGTCGCCGTTCTTGACCGCGATACCCGCTTGTTTGGTGCCCCGGAGCGCGTGTTTCACGTGGAACAGGGCAGGGTAATTCGGGTATGATCCACCATCACTCCGCCGAGCTCACGCATGTCTGAAGCAGACGTCTACGATTCCAGTAAAATCAAGGTCTTAAAGGGTCTCGACGCGGTTCGAAAACGCCCTGGTATGTACATCGGTGATACCGATGACGGGACCGGACTTCACCACATGGTTTTCGAGGTCGTCGACAACGCCATCGACGAAGCGTTGGCGGGGCATTGCGACCGCGTTTTGGTGACGATCCACGCCGACGAATCGGTGACGGTCGAGGACAATGGCCGCGGCATTCCGGTCGATATTCACGCCGAAGAAGGGCGCTCCGCGGCCGAAGTCATCATGACCGTGCTGCATGCCGGCGGCAAATTCGACGACAGTTCCTACAAGGTTTCCGGCGGCTTGCACGGCGTCGGCGTCTCTGTCGTCAATGCGCTCTCCGATGTACTGCACCTCACGATCCATCGCGACGGCAAACTGCACAAGCAGGAATACCGGCTCGGCGAGCCGGTGGCACCGCTCGCCGTGGTGGGTACCACCGATCACACCGGCACGAGTGTGCGTTTCAAGCCCAGCCCCACCATCTTCACCAACATCCAGTTCGTATACGACATTCTCGCCAAGCGACTGCGCGAGTTGTCGTTCCTGAACTCCGGCGTCCGCATCGAACTCGTCGATGAGCGCGAGAACAAAACCGATGTCTTTCAGCACGAAGGCGGACTGCAAGCCTTCGTCAAGCATCTCAATCGCAGCAAGACGACCATTCATGATCACGTGTTCTGGTTTCGTACCCAGGAAGGGCCGATCGGCGTTGAGGTGGCGATGCAATGGAACGACTCTTATCAAGAGTCGATGTTTTGCTACACCAACAATATCCCGCAAAAAGACGGTGGCACGCACCTGGCGGGTTTCCGCGCTGCGTTGACGCGCACACTCAACGACTACATCGAAAAAGAAGGCATCGCCAAGCGCGAGAAGGTGCCGACGACCGGTGATGATTCCCGCGAAGGTCTGACCGCGATCCTGTCGGTCAAGCTGCCGGATCCGAAGTTTTCTTCGCAGACCAAGGACAAACTGGTGTCCTCCGAGGTGAAGGGCGTCGTCGAAACCGCGCTGGCCAACAAATTCTCCGAATATTTACTCGAGCGGCCGCAAGAAGCGAAAGCGATCGCCGGCAAGATCATCGAAGCGGCGCGTGCACGTGAGGCGGCGCGCAAGGCGCGCGAGCTGACACGTCGCAAGGGCGCGCTCGATATCGCCGGCCTGCCGGGCAAACTCGCCGATTGTCAGGAAAAAGACCCAGCGCTCTCTGAGCTCTTCATCGTCGAGGGCGACTCGGCCGGTGGCTCCGCGAAGCAGGGTCGCGATCGCCGCACCCAGGCGATCCTGCCGCTCAAAGGCAAGATCCTCAACGTCGAGAAGGCGCGCTTCGACAAGATGCTCTCGTCGGCCGAAGTCGGCACGCTGATCACCGCGCTCGGCTGTGGGATCGGCCGCGACGAATTCGACATCGATAAACTGCGTTATCACCGCATCATCGTCATGACCGATGCCGACGTCGACGGCAGTCACATCCGCACCTTGCTGCTGACTTTCTTCTACCGGCAGCTGCCGTTGCTGATCGAACGGGGTCATATCTACATCGCTCAGCCGCCGCTCTACAAAGTAAAACGCGGCAAGCTCGAGATGTACGTCAAGGACGACACCGAACTCAACGCGATGCTGCTCAACGCCGCGCTCGAAGACGCCGAGTTGCACCTGAACTCCGCCGCGCCGCCGCTGCGCGGTGCAGGCCTCGAGTCACTCGCCCGGCAGTATGTCGAGGTGCAGGGCATCATCACGCGTCTTGCACGCCGCTACGATGCGCGAGTGCTCGAGCAGCTCCTCTATGTGCCCGTGGTGTCTTCAAACGATTTTGATCGTCCCGAGTGGCTGCAGTCCTGGGCCGACGAATTGCGTGCCCGTCTCGACCACATGGCCGACGGCAACGCGGCGTACCAACTCGTCTTCCAGCCCGCAACGGCGGCGCTCGGCGTAGCCCGTTTGCACGTGAGCAAGCAGGAGCACGGCAGCCGGGTCGACAAATACCTGACCCGCGATTTCTTTGACTCATCCGAATATCGCCGCATCGCCGAGCTTTCGCGCACGCTGGCGGGCTTGATCGGCGAAGGCGCCTTCGTCAAGCGTGGCGAAGCACGCCGCGAGGTCAGTTCGTTCAAGCAGGCTATCGACTGGCTGTTCGAGCTCGCCAAGCGCGGCCAGTCGATCCAGCGCTACAAGGGTCTTGGCGAAATGAACCCCGATCAGTTGTGGGACACGACCATCAACCCCGAGACGCGCCGCCTGATGCAAGTGCGGATCGAGGATGCGGTGGCGGCCGATGAAGTCTTCACGACGCTGATGGGCGACGAAGTCGAACCCCGCCGCGAATTCATCGAAAAGAACGCGCTGGCGGTGTCAAACCTCGACGTCTGATCAGCGGTCGTAACCGGGTGACTCCCGGTTCAGCTTGCGCAGTAATCCCGGCCAGGCGAGTCGGCTCGCCATCGGGCCCATTATCGCGATTTGACTCTTCACTTCTTGCTGGGCCGCCGGGGTGGCCTCGCGCAGGCCTTCGCGGCCGGCCGATAACGCCATGACCTGCTGCTGACAGGCGCGTTCGAGCATGAACAACTGCAAAAACGCTTCGCCCGCTGTCGACCCCAATGCCAGCGTGCCATGGTTGCGCAGCAGCATTACCGATTTATCACCAAGATCGGCGACGATCCTCGTTCTTTCGTCGAGATTCAGCGCAATTCCTTCATAGTCATGATAAGCGAGGTTGGGCAGCACGGTCAGTGCATGCTGCGTAATCGGCAGCAGGCCACCCGTCTGCGCCGAAACGGCTACGCCCGCATCCGTATGCACGTGAATGACGAAGTGCGCATCGGCGCGCGCGGCGTGAATCGCCGAGTGAATCGTGAATCCGGCTGGGTTGATGGGATGGGTACTGTCATCGACCTTGCGCCCATCCAGGTCGATCTTTACGAGGCTCGACGCGGTGATCTCTTCGAAATGCCAGCCATAGGGGTTGATGAGGAAATGCGCTTGCGGCCCGGGCACCCGCGCAGAGATGTGGGTAAAGATCAGATCGTCCCAGCCATGCAGGGCGATGAGTCGGTAGAGTGCCGCGAGATCGATGCGGGCCTGCCATTCGGCGGTGTTTTCTTTGAGCGTCGTTGACATGCCGGTTCGATGCTAGACCCGGCTGGAGACTCGGTCAACGCGCACCGCCGCGCTATCATCTGCGCCGCATGAACGACTCCACGCAGACCATCCTGCAGCACCTCCCCGTCGGCGAGCGGGTGGGGATCGCCTTTTCCGGTGGCCTCGATACGAGCGCTGCAGTGCACTGGATGCGTGCCCGCGGCGCCTTGCCCTGTGCCTACACGGCGAATCTCGGGCAGCCCGATGAAAGCGATTACGCCGCCATCCCGCAACGTGCGCTGGCCCTGGGTGCCGAACACGCTCGGCTGATCGATTGTCGCGCGCCCCTGGTGGCCGAAGGTATTGCCGCGCTGCAATGTGGTGCGTTCCATATTTCGACGGCCGGCGCGACCTACTTCAACACCACGCCACTCGGTCGCGCCGTGACCGGCACGGCGCTTGTACTCGCGATGCGCGAGGATGGCGTCGATATCTGGGGTGATGGCAGTACCCACAAGGGCAACGACATCGAGCGGTTTTATCGCTATGGCCTGCTCGCCAATCCGGCGCTGCGCATCTACAAGCCCTGGCTCGATGCGCGTTTCATTGCCGAATTGGGTGGGCGTCGCGAGATGTCCGAATATCTTTGTGCCGCTGGACTCGACTATCGCATGGGCACCGAAAAAGCCTATTCGACCGATTCGAATCTGCTCGGCGCCACCCACGAAGCCAAAGATTTGGAGTTTCTCGATCGCGGTTTGCGCATCGTGCAGCCGATCATGGGCGTGGCCTTCTGGCTGGAGGACGTGAAGATCGTCCCGGAAACTGTCACGCTCGGTTTCGAGGCCGGCCGGCCGGTGACGCTCAACGGTCGCGGCTTTACCGATGAGCTGGCGCTCTTCGAGGAGGCCAATCGTATCGGGGGACGCCATGGTCTCGGCATGAGCGATCAGATCGAAAATCGCATCATCGAAGCCAAGAGTCGCGGTATCTACGAAGCGCCGGGCATGGCCTTGCTGCATATCGCCTATGAGCGCCTGCTCACGGCGATCCACAACGAAGACACCATCGAGCAATACCGCAACAACGGCCGACGTCTCGGTCGCTTGCTCTATCAGGGGCGATGGTTCGATCCGCAATGTCTGATGCTCCGCGAGAGCGCGCAGCGTTGGGTGGCCCGCGCCATCACCGGCGAGGTGACGCTGGAGCTGCGTCGCGGCAACGATTGGTCGATCCTCGACACCCGCGGACCCCACCTCAGCTATCACCCCGAACGATTGACCATGGAAAAAGGCGAAGGCATGTTCACGCCCGCCGATCGGATCGGCCAGCTGACCCTGCGCAACATGGACATCGCCGATACTCGCGAAAAGCTGCAGGTTTATGGCGAGGCGGGGCTGCTCGGCGAGGACTCGAGCGCGTTTTTGCCGCGCGCGCCCGGCAAAGACTAGCGCTACCCGTTGGGCCGATGCTGCAGCGCGTCGAGCAGCCGGGTGCGCAGCTGATCGATCGGCAGATCGACGAGGTCCCGCGGCAACTCGTGCACCACATGGCGTTGTGCCGACTTTGGCAGGTGACCGCGCATTTCGGCGAGGAAGCGCGGCGCGGCGACCAACACGACGCCGCCCCGCTGCCCGTTGTGCGCAGCCAGCGCGATCCGCTCGGCCAGTTGCTTGGCAAACCGCTGCACCGCGTGCTGCTTGTGCGTCTGCTTTGGCTGCAGTGCGGTCCGCCGGCTGCCGGCGCCACTGCCCCGCGAGCCGGTGCGAAACATCACATGTCCCGGTGCGTCGGCACCGAGGTCGGCGTCGTGGCGTGCGGTGAATTCATTCTGCAGCGTCTCGAGCGGTCGCAGCACGCGCTCGGGTCCGGTGAGTTCGAACATCTTGGCGTGCCGCGTATCGGCAACCACGACGGTCAGCGCGGTCATGGTCTTGGTCCGCGAGGCTTTTTGGGCGCACACTGCGCTGCCCGCGTGGAAGCCTCCCTGCGCAGGGCGCCGTCCTGAACGCCGGTCTTGCCAATGATGCTCGACAAACTTTTCATCACTGCTGACTCCTTGCTCGCCGATTCCTTTGAACTCGCAGCGCGCGTACTCGCTGGCGGTTATCGTCCGTCATTCATCGTCGCGCTCTGGCGCGGTGGCGCACCGATCGGCATCGCGGTGCAGGAGCTGCTCGAATATCGCGGCGTCAGCACTGATCACATTGCGGTGCGGACCTCGAGTTATACGGGGATCGATCAGCAGCAAAAAACGGTGCGCGTGCATGCGATGGACTATCTCGTCTCGCAACTCACGCCGCAGGATCGACTGCTGATCGTCGATGACGTCTTCGATTCGGGACGCAGTCTCGAGGCCGTGGTGGACGAACTGCAGCGTCGCTGCGTGCACAATCATCCGGCTGACGTACGCATCGCCACGGTGTACTACAAGCCGATGCGCAACCGATCTCGTCTCGTCCCCGACTGGTTCGTGCACCAAACAGATCGTTGGTTGGTGTTTCCGCACGAGCTCGTCGGTCTGACCGACGCGGAGATCGCGGCGCACAAGCCCGGCGCCGTCCGCGCTCGCTGAGACATTTGCGTGCCGCTGCC
>JBILGD010000014.1:0-36119 GCA_044351225.1 Steroidobacteraceae bacterium | reverse complement strand
ACCGCGCTCGAGGAACCAGCGGCGCTGAGTCGCGGGCAGGAAGGTCTGGCCCTCTACCCAACCGATGACGACCACTTCGGGTTTGAGTTCGAAAATGACGCCGAGATCGCTTTCTTCGAGGGCATCCGGTCGTGAGGGTCGAAGATCGGTGCGCAGTTCGCGCGCGCTCAGGATTACGGGTCCGGTGATCTCTTGATCGCCGATGCGTAATCGACCCGGCGAATAGCCGCGGATCAGAAGCTGGGTAGCAACCGGTGTCACCGTGAGTCTCATGCTCCGATAACATACGCGATGTGCGCGAGCTCGTGCTCATCCTCCCTGATCTTTTTCTGCATGCCGAGGCCGCAAAGCCGACGGCGAATACGTCGTTGACGGCGTTGCGTTTCGCTGCACCGCGGGTGATGCGCGGCGGATGGCGCGGCATGCTGGCGCGTGGTGTAGGTCGCGAGGACCTGGTGCTCGTCGATGAGGCGAGTGTCATTGATGCAGCACTGCGTGGTGTGCCGAGTGCTGCGTCCGCGGAAGTTGCTTCATCGGATGAACCCTGGATCGCGACACCGCTGCATCTGATGGCAGGCTTGAAGACGGTGCATTTTCCGGCCAACGGCTCGCTGCGCCTCGCGCCGAGCGAGGCCGATGAGCTCGCGGAGGAGTTCGCCAAAATCTTTGGCGTGGATGGACTCGAGCTTGTGCCCGCCGGCTCGGTGGGCTTCATTCTTCGAGGTCTCGTGACCGGGGGTGCCGAGACCACGGATCCGGCGCGTTTGGTCGGCGGCTCGCTGGAAGAATCTTTGCCACGAGGCGCGGGCAGCGCCGAGTTGCGCGCGTTGGCGAGCGAACTCGAAATGTGGCTGCATGCCTTGGCGCTCAATCGACGTCGTGCCTCGCGGGGTGAGCCGCCGGTAAGTTCACTCTGGCTTTGGGGCGGTGGTCAGCCGCCGCGCGATTCGCTCGAGAGTAGCGATCATGACGAAGCTGCGCGTTGGCAGCGTCTCGTCGGTGAAGATGCCTGGGTGCAAGCCCTCGGGCGGTTGTCAGGCGTGACCACGGAGCCTTTACGACTGCCGTGGACCATGGCGGGCGCAGATGAATCATGCTGCGTGATCGCGCCACTCGCCGATCATGGTCTCGAGTCGATCGATCGCGAACTCGTTCAGCCGTTGGTCGGCGAACTGCATGCCGGACGACTAAGCACGCTCGTGATCGCCGCGAACGATCGCTGGACGGCGGTGCGCGCCGCCGATCGCTACAAATTTTGGCGGCCACAGCAAACAGTGCTCGCAGCCCTGCTTGATTCACCGTGATGACGTTCCTCGCATGACACTCAAAGTCATTCGTCGCGCGGCACCAGCCGAGGCGCTGCCCGCTTTCGCGGCGCTCAATCCCGTGCTCGCACGCGCGTACGCGGCGCGTGGTCTGCGTGATGTCGCCGAGCTACGCCAAAACCTCGATCAATTGTTGCCGGTCGGATCGCTGGACGGTGTGACTGCGGCCGTCGAGTTGCTGCTTGCGCATCGCGAGCGGGGCGGAAAGATTTTGGTGATCGGCGATTTCGATGCCGATGGTGCAACGAGTTCGGCACTGATCGTACGCTGCCTGCGCAGTTGGGGCTTTGCCGAAGTCGATTTCCTTGTGCCTAATCGGTTTGAATTCGGCTACGGTTTGACACCTGAGATCGTGGCGATAGCGGTCACACGCGCTCCTGCGCTCATCATCACTGTCGACAACGGCATCTCGAGTTTGCCCGGCGTCGCGGCGGCGCGCGCGCAGGGCATCGATGTGCTGGTGACCGATCATCATTTGGCGGGCGCCGAGTTGCCCGGTGCGAATGTGATCGTCAACCCGAATCTGCCGTCGGCGACGTTCGGTTCGCGTGCGCTCGCCGGTGTGGGTGTCGCGTTTTATGTCATGGCAGCGCTGCATCGCGCGCTCAGCGAGCGCGCTGGCAGTGCGGCGACACTGCCGTCACCGGCGACTTGGCTTGACCTTGTGGCGCTCGGTACGGTCGCCGACATCGTCCCGCTCGATCGCAACAATCGGGTGCTTGTGGCGCAGGGCTTGGCGCGTATTCGCGCGGGGCGGTGCACGGCGGGTGTGCGCGCCTTGCTTGAGCTCGGCAAGCGGCCACTCGGCGAAACGATCTCGGCTGATCTTGGCTTTGTCGCGGGGCCGCGGGTCAATGCCGCGGGGCGTCTAGATGACATGAGTCTCGGCATTCGCTGTCTGCTGACCGATTCTTTGACCGAGGCGCGCGCGCTTGCGGCGCGACTCGATCAGCTGAACAAGGAGCGACGCTCGATCGAGTCGTCGATGCAGGAGCAGGCGCTCGCTGCGGTGCGACACTTGCTCGATCCGGCGGATGCGCGGCTCGGCGGCAGGGAGGCGAGTCGCCACGGGATCTGCCTCTTCGACGCGGGTTGGCATCAGGGTGTCGTCGGGATCGTGGCCGGTCGCCTCAAGGATCGGCTGCGCCGTCCGGTGATTGCCTTTGCCGACGCGGGTAACGGTCAATTGCGCGGTTCCGCACGCTCAGTGGCGGGAGTCCACGTGCGCGATGTGCTCGAGGCCATCGCCACGCGCAAGCCGGGCCTGCTGCCGAAGTTCGGCGGACACGCCATGGCGGCGGGGCTCACGGTCGAAACGCAACGCCTCGATGAGTTCGCGCGTGAATTCGATGCCGAGGTGACCCGTTGGCAGGCAGGTGGCTCGCTCGCCGATCGGCTCGAAACCGACGGCGAACTCGAGGCCGAGGATATCTCCCTCGCCACGGCACTCGCGCTGCGCGAGGGTGGGCCGTGGGGGCAGCTCTTTCCGGAGCCTGCCTTCGATCAGCGGTTTCGTGTGCAAAGCGCCCGACTCGTGGGTGAGACCCACGTCAAGCTTTGGGTTGAGCTTGAGGGCTCGAATCGTCGCTTCGATGCGATTGCCTTCAATCTGCTGCAAGGCCGCCCCGAGCTGCGCGATGGCGAGAGCGGGGTCAAGCTGCCCTCGCAGGTGCACCTTGTCTATCGGCTCGACATCAACGAGTGGAACGGCGAGCGCCGTCTGCAGCTGGTGGTCGACCATCTGCTAGAATCTCCGACATGATTGAACTCGGACTCGTCAAACGAACCTTGGCCGACCTCCAGGAGCGTGTCAGCTCCTTAAGGGGGTTTCTTTGAATACGATCTGAAGAAAGAGCGGCTCGAAGAAGTCAGCCGCGAACTCGAAGATCCCGGAGTTTGGCAAAAGCCCGAAAAAGCCCAGGAGCTCGGGCGCGAGCGTGCCAAGCTCGAAGCCGAACTTGCCAAGATCGACAGTGCCACCCAGTCGGTACGCGATTCCGCCGAGTTGCTCGAGCTCGCCGAGGCCGAAGACGATGAGGCCACGGCGCGCGAGGTCGAGCAGGATCTGCCGTCTGTCGAAAGCAAGGTGCGCCAGCTGGAGCTTAAGCGCATGTTCCGCGGCGAGATGGACTCGCACAACGCCTACCTCGATATCCAAGCCGGTGCCGGCGGCACCGAAGCGCAGGATTGGGCGCAGATGATCATGCGCATGTACCTCAAGTGGGCGGCGGTTCGCGGTTTCACGGCCGAAGTGATCGACTCGAGCCCGGGTGAAGTTGCCGGGGTCAAGAGTGCCACGATCGAGTTCAAGGGCGATCACGCCTACGGCTGGTTGCGTACCGAGACCGGCGTTCATCGCCTCGTACGCAAGTCGCCGTTCGATTCGGGTAACCGGCGTCATACCTCGTTCGCCTCGGTGTTCGTCTCGCCCGAGATCGACGATGACATCAACATCGAGATCAATCCGGCCGATCTCGAGATGGATGTCTATCGCTCGAGTGGTGCGGGCGGACAGCACGTCAACAAAACCGAGTCGGCGGTACGCATTCGTCACATGCCGAGCGGTATCGTGGTCGCTTGCCAGAACGAGCGCAGTCAGCACAAAAACCGGGCCACGGCGATGAAGATGCTGAAGGCCAAGCTCTACGAGCTCGAGGTCAACAAGCGCAACGCGGCAGCCAAGGTGCTCGAAGAATCCAAGTCCGATGTCAGTTGGGGACATCAGATCCGCTCCTACGTGCTCGATCAGTCGCGTATCAAAGATTTACGTACGGGTGTCGAGGTCGGTAACACTACCTCGGTGCTCGATGGCGATCTCGATCAGTTCCTGGAGGCATCGCTGAAGGCGGGGCTGTAACGTCATGACCGAAGACGAAAACAAACTGATCGCCGAACGGCGGCAAAAACTCGCTGCGCTGCGCACCGCGCACGAGCCCGCGTTTCCAAACGATTTTCGCCGTGATTCGCTCGCTTCCGAGTTGCATCTCGGTTTTGACGAGGTGGATGGTGTCGCTCTCGAGGCGCAGGCGATCCGCGTAACTGTGGCGGGCCGCATGATGCTACGCCGTATCATGGGCAAGGCGAGCTTCGTGACGGTGCAGGATTCCTCGGGGCGTATCCAGCTTTTTCTGCAGCGTGATGTGCTCGGCGAGGCTTACGAGGCCTTCAAGGGCTGGGACATCGGCGACATTCTAGGCGCTGAAGGATTGCTGTTTCGCACCAAGACCGGTGAGTTGTCGGTGCGCGTCGAAAAACTGCGTCTGCTCGTCAAGTCGCTGCGACCCTTGCCCGACAAATGGCACGGTCTCGCCGATACCGAGGCGCGGTATCGACAGCGCTACGTCGATCTCATCATGAACGACGAGAGTCGCGCCGTCTTCCGCAAGCGTACGCGGCTCGTGCGTCACCTGCGCGACATGCTCGATACGCTCGGTTTCATGGAAGTCGAGACGCCGATGATGCAGCCCATCCCGGGCGGCGCCACCGCGCGGCCTTTTGTCACGCATCACAACGCACTCGATATCGACATGTACCTGCGTATCGCGCCCGAGCTCTATCTCAAGCGACTCGTGGTCGGCGGCTTCGAGCGCGTCTACGAAATCAATCGCAACTTCCGCAACGAGGGGCTGTCGACCCGGCACAACCCCGAGTTCACCATGCTCGAGTTGTATCAGGCGTATGCGGACTATCACGACCTCATGGATCTCGTGGAGCGCATGATGCGTAGCGCCGCCGAGGCCGTCGTCGGTGCGCTGCAGTTTCATTCGCAGGGCAGGGACTACGACCTGGCTCCCGCCTTCGCCCGCATCTCGGTTGAAGACATCATCCTGCGCGAGAATCCGGACCTCGACCGCCCACGGCTGCGCGATGTCGAGTACTTGCGCGCCGCCTGCGATACTCGCGGCATCCCCTGGAAGCCGGGCGATGGTGCCGGCAAGCTGCAGATCGAAATCTTTGAAAAGACGGGTGAGCACACGCTGCAGGATCCCACCTTCGTGTACGCCTATCCGGCCGAGGTCTCGCCGCTGTCGCGGGCCAACGATGCCGATCCGTTCCTCACCGATCGCTTCGAGTTTTTTGTCGGTGGGCGCGAACTCGCCAACGGCTTCTCCGAGCTCAACGACGCCGAGGATCAGGCGGCGCGCTTTCAGGCGCAGGTTGAACGCAAGGAGTCGGGCGACGATGAGGCGATGTTCTATGACGCCGATTACGTGCGGGCACTCGAGTACGGCATGCCGCCGACTGCGGGGCTTGGGGTCGGCATCGATCGCCTGGTGATGTTCCTTACCGACTCGGCGTCGATCCGCGACGTGCTGCTCTTTCCGCAGATGCGTCCCGAGTAGAAACGCGGGCAGCCACCTCGACCGTCACTTCGGCCATCACTCCGGCAGTGGATACGAGAGCGGCAGGGCGAGGGTGTCGCCCTCGACCGTCGGAGCAACGGCCAGAATTTCTATGGTTGATGTTGTGGGCGCCGCGAGCAGAACCTGCGCGCTGCGCCCATCGGCGAGCGTTACCGATGCGCCTGGCGCGGGCAATTCGCCTGCCGGCAAGGCAAAGCGCTGCGCACGCCGCTTCACACGGCCGCGGTAGTGCGCACGGGCGATGACTTCCTGTCCGGTGTAACAACCTTTGTTGAACGAGATGCCGCCGAGCGCATCGAGATTGAGCATCTGCGCCACGAACTCGCCGCTGGTCTGTGCTGTCAATTCCGGCAAGCCTGCGGCGATGTCCGCCCGAAGCCAATCTAGACCGCTTGCCGCCGACGCGTCCGTTGCGCCGTTAGCGTCATTTGCTCCGCCAGCCTCGGAGCCGTGCGGTTCGAGGGCGAGTACGCGACCGTCGCTCGCGTGTCGCCAAAGAATTCGACCGTCATCGTGCCGCGCACTGCCCGGGTCGCGGGCTAGCGCAGCATCGTCGGTGAGCCCGACAATCTGCCACATCGCTGATTCGTCCGTGAGCGTCGCCTTGGCGCGCAGCAGGTATTTGCGCAGTACGGTGAGCGCGTTGGCGAGCAGTTCGCGCGGCAGCACACAGAGCACGTCGGTCTCGCCCTGGGGGACGAGGCGCAGCAGGGCGAGGGTGCGGCCTTGCGGGTTGTGCAGGCCCGCCCAGACGACCTGGTCGGCGCGCAGACCAAGCACATCCTGCGATAACTGACCCTGCAGGAATTTGCGCGCATCGACGCCGCGGACGGCGAGTACGCCAAAGTGGTCGAGCATGAGAGGGTGCTGCGGAGCGCTCACTTCTGGAATCCTGAAAACTCTTGTCAGACAACGGCTTGGAGCGAGTATTTTGCCCGAAGTTGCACGGCGTACCTGTGGTCTTGATGCAACGGATCTGGCATCATCCTCGTCCGATGCAGCACGATCCCCAGGGGGTGGGGCGAGGCGCGTCTGCGGCCCCGCCTGACCTCAGCCAACCCAGTAAGACGACCGAAGCCGAACCGTCCGTCGTGACGGAAATCGGTGGTCCCAAGGGGCCCGAACCCACGCGCTTTGGCGATTGGGAAAAGAACGGGCGCTGCATCGATTTCTGAACTTTCTTCTGCGGGGCTTCCTCACGATGCGTCAACGACCTCTCTCTCCGCACCTCGGTATCTACCGTTTTGCGTACACCATGGCGACTTCGATCGCTCATCGGGCGAGCGGGCTCGTGATGTCCGCGGGTCTCATCGTTCTGACTTGGTGGCTGCTCGCCGCCGCGACCGGACCTGACAGTTTTGCCGCTGCGGTAGCGGTACTCGGCAGCGGTGTCGTGCAGTGGTTGCTGGCCGCGTGGCTGCTCGCGTTCTGCTACCACCTCTGCAACGGATTGCGGCATCTCAATTGGGATCTCGGCCGTGGGCTGGAAAAAGAACAGGCGCGACGTAGTGCCGCGGTGGTCGTGGCCGCGACCTTGCTGCTGGCCGTGCTCTTTGGCTACGTGGCCTTCTTCGCCGGGGTGCCGCGATGAGCTTGCGCAGTCCGCTCGGCAAGGTCCTCGGTCGCGGTTCCGCGAAGCAGGGCGTATCGCATTGGTGGGTACAGCGGACCACGGCGGTCGCGCTCGTGCCGCTCACACTCTGGTTCGTGTTCCAGCTCATGCATCTGCCGACGGCAAGCTTCGATGCAGTGCGTACCTGGGTGGCCAGCGGCGTCAACCCGTCGCTGCTGATCCTGCTCATCATCGCGATGAGCTGGCACTCGGCGCTCGGTGTGCAAGTGGTGATCGAGGACTACGTGCCGCACAAGGGCGCGAAAGTCGCGGCGCTGCTCGCCAATAGCTTTCTCCATGTCGTGATCGCGGTCACCGCCGTCTATGCGGTGCTGCGTATCGCCTTCACGACCTTTACTGCGGGATGACATTCGATGGCCGCTTACACGTTCATTGATCACACCTATGACGTCGTCGTGGTGGGCGCCGGTGGCGCCGGACTGCGCGCGACGCTGGGGCTTGCCGAAGCGGGTCTGTCGACGGCTTGCATCACCAAAGTATTCCCGACGCGTTCGCACACGGTGGCGGCCCAAGGTGGTATCTCCGCAGCGCTTGGCAACATGGGCGAAGACGACTGGCGCTATCACTTCTACGACACCATCAAGGGGTCGGACTGGCTCGGTGATCAGGACGCCATCGAGTTCATGTGCAAGGAGGCACCCGCAGCCGTCATCGAACTCGAGCACTATGGCGTGCCGTTCTCGCGCACCGCGGACGGCAAGATCTACCAGCGGCCCTTTGGTGGCATGACCACCCAGTACGGCAAAGGCATTGCGCAGCGCACCTGCGCGGCCGCTGATCGCACCGGCCATGCCATGCTGCACACGCTCTATCAGCAGTCGATCAAGAACGAGGCCGAGTTCTTCATCGAATATTTTGCGATCGATCTCATCATGGAAAACGGCGAGTGCCGCGGCGTGATCGCGCTCAATCTCGCCGAGGGTACGCTGCATCGATTCCGTGCTCATCTCGTGATCCTCGCGACCGGCGGCTATGGCCGGGCGTATTTCTCCTGCACCTCGGCGCATACCTGCACAGGTGATGGCGGTGGCATGGCGCTGCGCGCCGGACTGCCGCTGCAGGACATGGAGTTCGTGCAGTTCCATCCGACCGGCATCTACGGGGCTGGATGTCTGATCACCGAGGGCTCGCGCGGCGAGGGTGGCTATCTCACCAACTCGCGCGGCGAGCGGTTCATGGAGCGCTATGCGCCGAACGCCAAGGATCTCGCTTCGCGCGATGTGGTGTCGCGCTCGATGACCATCGAGATTCGCGAGGGACGTGGCGTCGGCAAGGATGCCGATCACATTCACTTGCATCTCGAGCATCTCGGGCCCGAAGTCATCAAGCAGCGCCTGCCGGGCATCGCCGAGACCGCGCGCATTTTTGCGGGCGTCGATGTCAACAAGGAGCCGATCCCCGTGCTGCCGACCGTGCACTACAACATGGGCGGCATTCCCTGCAATTACCACGGCGAAGTGGTCACCCTCAAGAACGGCAACGCCGACACCGTGGTGCCGGGGCTGATGGCGGTCGGCGAGGCGGCTTGCGTGTCGGTGCACGGCGCGAATCGTCTGGGCTCGAATTCTTTGCTCGATCTCGTGGTGTTCGGTCGCGAGGCCGGTCGCCATGCGGCCTCCATCGTCAAGCCCGGGCAGTCGCACAAGCCGCTACCCAAGGACGCCGGAGATATCGCCGTGTCGCGCCTCGATCGTTTCCGCAATGCCAAGGGCTCGCGGCCGACCGCACAGATCCGCCTCGAGATGCAGAAGATCATGCAGTCCGATGCGGCGGTGTTCCGCACCGGAAGCTCCTTGCAGGAAGGCTGCGAGAAGCTGCAGAAGACCGTCGATTCGTTTACGGACGTCGGCACTCGCGATCGTGGGCTGATCTGGAATACCGATCTCGTCGAAACGCTGGAGCTCGACAACCTGCTCGGTCAGGCGGTGGCGACGATCCGCTCGGCCGAGAACCGCAAGGAGAGCCGCGGCGCGCATGCTCGCGAGGACTTCAAGGATCGCGATGACGTCAACTGGATGAAGCACACACTCTGCTGGGTCGACGAGAAAGGGGGTACGCGCATCGATTATCGGGGCGTGCATCTCAATACTTTGACTAGCGACGTCGAGCCGATTCCGCCCAAGGCGCGCACTTACTGATTTTCGAGGATCCGACACATGGTCCAGTTGAGACTGCCCGAGAACTCGCGCATCAACCGCAACGGCCAGGTGCACAAGGCGCCTGCCGGCGCGACCCGCGTGCGCACCTTCAAGGTCTATCGCTACGATCCGGATGCCGGCGAAACCCCGCGCGTCGACACCTTCGAGATCGACATGGACGCCTGCGGGCCGATGGTGCTCGATGCCCTCATCAAGATCAAAAATGAACTCGATCCGTCGCTGACCTTCCGCCGCTCCTGCCGCGAGGGTATTTGCGGCAGCTGCGCGATGAACATCGATGGCACCAATACGCTCGCCTGCACGAAGAGCTGCGATGACGTGAAGGGCGAGGTGCGGATTTATCCGCTGCCGCACATGCCGGTGGTCAAGGATCTTGTGCCCGACCTCACGCAGTTTTACGCGCAATACGCATCGGTGAAGCCGTGGCTGCAGTCGCGCACGCCCGCGCCGCCCGATCGCGAGCGTCTGCAGGCGCCCGAGGAGCAGGAGAAGATCGATCGTCCCTCGGCCTGTATTCTTTGTGCTTGCTGTTCGACGTCCTGCCCGAGCTACTGGTGGAACGGTGATCGTTACCTCGGCCCGGCGGCGCTGCTGGCGGCCTATCGCTGGATCATCGACAGCCGTGATGATGCGACCGGCGAGCGACTCGATGCGCTCGAAGATCCCTTTCGGTTGTATCGTTGCCACACCATCATGAACTGCACCGAGGCCTGTCCCAAGGACCTCAATCCGGCGAAGGCCATCGCCGAAATCAAGAAAATGATGGCCGAGCGCGAACACACTTGAGTGCAGGGCGGTGAGCGACCTTGGGCGGCTGCGCTGGCATTGTCGGCGCGGCATGAAGGAGCTCGACGTACTGCTCGAACGCTGGCTCGATCGCGATGCGCCGCAGGCCTCGGACGAACTCCTCGCGCGGTTTGCAGCGCTGCTGGAACTGCAGGACCCCGAATTGGCGCGGTACCTGCTGGCCGGGGAGCCGCATGCCGATGCCCTGACCGAGTCCCTGCTCACACGTATTCGCCACAACGGTTAAGTTATCCGCCAAGCGGTTACACTGTGGGGCAAATGGGTACCTCGCCGTGAACAGCCGCCGTCCGATGCTTGCGACTGCGAACTTTTGCAAAGGGGTCGGGTCTATCCGAACGCGATGCTCATGGCCACTGCAGCAAACGTTCCGGCAGCCGTCGTTCGTGAGGCACCCTTCATGAGTGCCGACGACAGTGATCTCAGCCTCGTGCAGCTCGCGCAGCGGGGCGACTCCGGTGCCTTCGATGCGCTGGTGCGTCGCTACCAGCACAAGGTCGTCAAGCTCGTGATGCGTTACGTCCGGGATGCTGCCGAGGCGGAAGACATCGCCCAGGAAGCCTTCATCAAGGCCTACCGCGCGCTGCCGCGGTTCCGCGGCGACAGCGCCTTCTATACCTGGCTCTATCGCATCGCCATCAACACGGCAAAGAATACCCTCGCGGCACGCGGCCGCAGTCCCATCGAATACGACCTCGACGGCCCGGACGGCGAGGAATCCCACGAGATGCAAGCCCGCATGAAGGACACGGCGACTCCTGAAGCCCTCGCGCTCACCGAAGAAATCCGCAATACGGTGACTGCCGCGATCGATCGTTTGCCCGAGGATCTGCGTACCGCGATCCAGTTGCGCGAGCTTGAAGGTTTGTCTTACGAAGAGATTGCAGCCCGCATGCAGTGCCCGGTGGGGACCGTGCGCTCGCGAATCTTCCGTGCACGCGAGGCGATCGACGCCCGCCTGCGCGAGGTATTCGATGGCGGGCTTGGGCGGGGAGAGGTGATCGGATGAGCATGAACGAACGCGAAAGTCAGCTATCGGCAATGTATGACGGCGAACTGCCGGCGGCCGAGCGCGAGCTTGTGGCACGACGTCTCTCGCGCGATGCGGCGATGCGTGAAACCTGGGGCAACTACGCACTGATCGGTGCGGTGATGCGGGGCGAGACGCTGGCGAGTGGCGTCGCGCCGCGGGTAGCGGCCTCCATCGCGCGCCTCGAGGCAGCTAGCCCGCGCGATCGCGAACCCGACGAGGCAGCCGCCGCAGCAGCCGAACAAACGCCCCGATTGCCGCGCTGGGCCGTTCCGGCGAGCGGCTTTGGCCTTGCGGCCGGCGTTGCCGTGGTCGGCGTATTTGCGGTGCTCTGGTTAGGCGCTCAGCCGCCGACGCCGGTTACCGGCGCATCGGTCGCGGGGGCCTCGATGGTGCCGATCGCCAAGTCTCGCGTGGCCGAGGTCGTGATCCCTGCGGCGCCGGAGTCGGTGGTGACGCCGGACGAGGTGTTGCTGGCCGCGACCGAAGGCTCAGCGTCCCGCACGACAAGCGCCAACGGTGAGCCGCTGAGTTACGTCACGCCGCCCACCGAGCAAGTGCGCACGCCTGCAGGTCTGCAGCCCTTCAATCTGGCCAGTTACGTCGGCGCGCACAGCGCCGTATCGGCGCCGATGATGCGCCACTCGGCCATCTCCGCCACCATCGCAGTCGAGTCGGCGGCGGTCCAGCCCGAGAGCGAGCCGGTTCGCTGATGTGGGGCGCGGTCATGATCGGCCGCAAGGCCATCGGAATGATTGCCGCCGTGCTCTGCGTGTTGCCGGCGATGGCCGCGGCGACCGAGGCACGCGAATGGCTCGAACGCATGAATCGTGCGCTCGCCGAGCAAAGCTACGAAGGCACGTTCTTTCACGAGCGCGGCGGGCATTCCGAATCGCTGCGCATTCATCATCGCGTCAAGGACGGGACGGTCGACGAGCGGCTGGTCTCGCTCGACGGGGCGCAGCGCGAGTTCATACGACGCGGCGACGAAATCATGTACGTGCTGCCCGACCAGCGCGCGGTGCTCATCGAGCGCCGCTCGCGCGGCGGCGGTCTGTTGCCGCATTTTCCGCGCTTCGATGAGCATACGGCGAGGTTTTATCGCCTCGAGCCGATCGAGCGTACGCGGGTTATTGGGCGTGCGGCGCAACTGGTGTCACTGACACCGCTCGATCCCTATCGCTACGGCTATCGAGTGTGGATCGATGCGCGCTCCGCACTGCCGTTGAAAACCGAAACCTATGACCGACGCGGCCGAGTACTCGAGCGTATCTCTTTCGCCAACCTGCAATTGGCCGAGATCCCGGATGAGACTTTTGCGCCGGGGGTGTCGGTGGCGAACTTCCGTCGTATCGAGTCGGATCGCGGTGTGCGGCTGACGACAGTCGGTGACAGCAGTGCAGTGTGGAATGTGCAAACCATGCCACGAGGCTTTCGTTTGACGCAGCGTGCCGAGCAGGCGTTGCCAGGCACCGTCGAGCCCGTCTCGCACCTTGTATTCTCCGACGGTCTCGTCTCGGTATCGGTGTTCATCGGTGCGCGGCTGCCACCACGAGCCTCCAAAGAAATCGCCCTGGAGCGTCAGATCGGCGCCTCGACAGCCTACTCGACTTTCGTCCATGGGCATCATGTGGTGGTGGTGGGCGAGATTCCGGTCGAAACGGCGAAGCTGATCGCTACGCAGTTGCGACCTCAAGCGCCTGCAGAGTCCGGTCGTCCCGGAACGCCGGGACGGCCCGCCGAGCCCAGCAAGCCGCGCGAGGCCTTTGGTGTGGTTCAGCCGCGCCCGGCACTTGCGCCGATCGAGCGCTGAAGGGCGCACGGCGTGAGCGCTGCAGAAAAACCGCCGGGTCAGCTCACTTTGCTGACCCGCGAGGGTTGCGGTCTCTGCGAAGAGTTTGCCGAAGAGCTGTTGCACTTGCGCGCCTCGGTCGCTTTGCCACCCCTCGAGACCCTCGATATCGATTCCGATCCCGAACTGCTGCGGCGCTATGGGCACAAGATCCCCGTGCTGCTCTGGGATGGCGCGCCGATTGCCGTGACACGGCTCGATCCGGGTGAGATCGAGCGGCTCTTTCGCGTGCGTTGAGCGCGCCTGTTGCAGGCCTGCCGTTGACAGGCGCGCGGGCGCTGCAGTCGCTATAATCAGCCGCTTTTGCAAGCCCCGTGATTGTCTCGGGGGATCACCTTCACCTCATGCAGCACATCCGCAATTTCTCGATCATCGCCCACGTCGATCACGGCAAGTCCACGCTCGCCGACCGCCTGATCCAGCTGTGCGGTGGCCTCGATGCACGCGAGATGCAGAATCAGGTGCTCGATTCGATGGCGCTTGAGCGCGAGCGCGGCATCACCATCAAGGCGCAGAGCGTCACGCTCTACTACAACGCCAAGGATGGCGAGCGCTATCAGCTCAACCTCATCGACACGCCAGGGCACGTCGATTTCTCCTACGAGGTATCGCGCTCGCTGGCTGCCTGCGACGGTGCGCTGCTGGTGGTTGATGCTTCGCAGGGCGTCGAAGCGCAGAGCGTCGCCAACTGCTATACGGCGATCGAGCAGGGACTCGAGGTGCTGCCGGTCATCAACAAGATCGACCTTCCTTCCGCCGATCCGCCCAAAGTCATCCGCGAGATCGAAGAAATCATCGGCATCGAGGCGCAGGATGCGGTGCGCGTGTCTGCCAAGACAGGCGAGAACGTCGACGAGCTCCTCGAAGAAATCGTCAAGCGCATCCCGGCGCCCAAGGGTGACCCGGCATCGCCGCTGCAGGCGCTCATCATCGATTCCTGGTTCGACAACTACGTGGGCGTTGTCTCGTTGGTGCGGGTGGTCAACGGTACGATCAAGGTCGGTGACAAGATTCGGGTCATGTCGACGGGGCGCAATTGGTCGGTCGACAAGCTCGGTCGCTTTACCCCGAAGTCCGTTGGCACGGCACAGCTCGGCGCCGGCGAGGTCGGCTTTGTGATCGCGGGTGTCAAGGAAATCGATGGTGCTCCGGTCGGCGACACCATCACGCTGGAGGCCAAGCCCTGTAGTGCACCGCTGCCGGGTTTCAAGCAGGTGCAGCCGCGAGTTTTTGCGGGTCTGTTTCCGGTCAACGCGGATGACTACGAATCGTTCCGCGACGCGCTTTCCAAGCTGCGCCTCAACGATTCCGCGCTGCATTACGAGCCGGAAGTATCCGGAGCGCTCGGCTTCGGTTTCCGCATTGGCTTTCTCGGCCTGCTGCACATGGACATCGTGCAGGAACGACTCGAACGCGAGTACAACCTCGATCTGATCACGAGTGCGCCGACCGTCGTCTATGAGGTGGGTTTGACGGACGGGACCAACGAATACGTCGACAACCCGGCCAAGTTGCCGCCGCCCAACAAGACTGCCGAGATTCGCGAGCCGATCATCATCGCCAACATATTGGTGCCGCCCGATTACGTCGGGGCGGTGCTGCAATTGTGCACCGAAAAGCGCGGTTCACAGAAGAAGATGCAGTACCTCGCCAATCAGGTGTCTTTGCAATACGAATTGCCGCTCGCCGAAGTGGTGCTCGATTTCTTCGACCGACTCAAGTCGGCGAGTCGTGGCTATGCATCTTTCGACTACGAGTTCAGTCATTTTCAGGCGGCGCCGCTCGCCAAACTCGACATGCTGATCAACGGCGATCGCGTGGACGCACTGTCGATCATCGTGCACCGCGACAGCGCCTATCAGCGCGGCCGCGAACTGGTCGACAAGATGCAGGAGCTCATCCCGCGACAGATGTTCGAAGTGGCGGTACAGGCAGCGATCGGCACGCACGTCATTGCGCGTGCGACCGTCAAGGCGCTACGCAAGAACGTGCTCGCCAAGTGCTACGGTGGCGACATCAGCCGCAAGCGCAAACTTCTCGAAAAGCAGAAAGAAGGCAAGAAGCGCATGAAACAAGTCGGATCGGTGGAGATCCCGCAGGAGGCGTTCCTCGCGGTGCTCAAGGTCGGCAGGAAGTAGGCGGATGATCGATCTGCTTATCGCGGGTCTCGCGTTGCTCGCCTTGCCGGTCGGCATCCTCTGCGTGATCGACGACTGGCTCGTTCGCCCGGGCCGTCAGCTCGTGCTCAAGGACGGACAGCCGACGCCCGATCCGCTCATCATGCGGCTGCTGTACGGCGCGCTGCCGTTTCTGGTGATTGCCTGGTTCTTTCAACTGATGTCTGCGCAGCGAGCAGATTTCAGCCTTGTACTCATCGTCATCACCGCGTTGTCGGGACTGGCTTGGGCCGTCGATCATGTTTGGTTGCGCCCGCGTCGTGAGGCGGCAGGACGAGCTGCCGGTCGCGCGCCTGAGTCGTTGGAGATTCCCGGTACCGTCGATTACGCGCGCAGCTTTTTTCCGATCATGGCGACGCTGCTGGTACTGCGTTCATTTTTCTATGAGCCGTATCGGATTCCCTCGGATTCGATGATGCCGACCTTGCTCGATGGCGATTTCATCCTGGTCAACAAATATGCCTATGGTGTGCGCTTGCCGGTGGTGCAACGCAAAGTCATCGATGTGGGCAAACCCGAGCGCGGCGATGTGGCCGTGTTCCGCTTCCCGGCCGACCCAGCCGTCAATTACGTCAAGCGCGTCGTGGGGCTGCCGGGCGATCTCGTCGAGATGCGCAACGATCAGTTGATCATCAACGGCCGTCCTGTGCCGCTGGTGCAGCAAGGTCGTTACCAGGACGGGTGCTACCAGAACATGCGTCTTGCCGAGGAAGAGCTCGACGGCAAGCGGCACGGCGTACTGCATTGTTTGACCTCCGACATGCTGTCGGTGCCGCCTTTGCCGAGTTGTGACCGCGACATCCTGCAGGGGTACATCTGTAACGAGGCCACGGCAGGCATCAACCCCGATTCCGGCGACCGGCTGATGCAGGTGCCGCAGGGCCAGTACCTGATGGTGGGCGACAATCGAGACAATAGTTCCGACGGTCGCGTATGGGGCTTTGTCGATGAGTCGCTGCTCGTCGGCCGCGCCAGCGTGATCTGGTTCAACTGGGACTTGCAGCGCAGCGGCGGTCCGATCTGGTCGCGCGTGTTCACGAGTATCGAGTGAGCGTGACGCAGTCCGATTGGCCGCTCAAATGGCTGCGTTCGGCGCTCGCTTACGAGCCGCGAGACGTATCGCTCTTCACCGCCGCGCTGACACACCGCAGTGCCTCGGGACGCAATAACGAACGCCTCGAATTTCTCGGCGATTCGGTAATCAATCTTCTGGTGGCCGAACTGCTTTACCAAAGATTTCCGCAGGCCAACGAGGGTGATCTCAGCCGGTTGCGGGCGAGTCTCGTCAGCGCTGAGCCGCTTGCGGGGCTTGCACAGCAGATTGGTCTTGGCGAGGAGCTGCAGCTCGGTTCCGGTGAGCTCAAGACTGGTGGGTTCCGTCGCCAATCCATTCTCGCCGATGCCTTCGAGGCGACCATCGGTGCGGTGTATCTCGACAGTGGACTCGAGGCGGCACGATCATTGGTGAGGCGCTTCTGCGAGCCGCTCCTCGAAACACTGCCACATATCGATGAGCTGAAGGACCCGAAGACGCGCTTGCAGGAATATCTGCAGTCGCGCGGTTTGCCGCTGCCGAATTATCTGGTCGACAGCGTGGAAGGCGAACCGCATGCGCAGCATTTTTCGGTGCGGTGCGAGGTGCCAACGCTTGCGCTGAGTGCCCCCGGCGAGGGCGCGAGTCGACGGCGGGCAGAGCAGGATGCCGCACAGCGCGTGCTCGCGCAGATCCAGGGTGGTGCATGAGCGAAGATACGTCCGTGATGCAGACAGCTGATCCCGCGTGCGGTGACGAATTTCGCGCCGGCTTCGCCGCGCTGGTCGGACGACCGAACGTGGGCAAATCAACGCTGCTCAATGCGCTCGTGGGCGAGAAGCTCTCGATCGTGACGCCACGCCCGCAGACCACAAGACACCGCATCACGGGACTCGTCAATCGACCGGGTTTGCAGATCGCTTTCGTCGATACACCTGGACTGCACAAGGGTGGACGACGGGCGCTCAACCGGGCCATGAATCGGACTGCGGCGGCCGCGCTGGTCGACGCGGATCTCGTGGTGTTCGTGATCGAGGCGCTGCGCTGGACCGAGGAAGACGAGGCGGTCATGCAGCGCATACGCGACAGCGGCAGACCCGCGCTTGCCGTGGTGAGCAAAGTCGACAAGGCGCAACCGCGCGAGCGACTGTTGCCGTTCATGGCCGAACTCGCGGCGAAATATCCGTTCAAGACAATCGTGCCCGTCTCTTCGCTGCGTCGCGAAAATCTCGACGCACTCATCGAGGCGATTGCCGGGGAGCTGCCGCAGTCACCACAGTTGTTCGACGAGCAGGATCGCACCGACCGCGATCTGCGATTCCGCATCACCGAAATCATTCGCGAAAAACTCACCCTCGAACTCAACCAGGAAGTGCCCTACGGGATCGCCGTGGAGATCGAGCAGATGTCGCGCGAGACTCACGAGGGCGCAGAACGCGAAGTGATCCACGCCGTGATCTGGGTTGATCGTGAAGGTCAGAAGCCCATCGTCATCGGCGGAGGTGGCGCCCGTCTGAAGCGTGTCGGCACATCGGCGCGGCGTGAAATCGTCGATTTGCTCGGTCGCCGCTGTCATCTCGAACTGTGGGTCAAGGTGCGCGAGAACTGGGCGGATAACGCACAGGCACTACGCACGCTGGGGCTCGAGTAGCGCATCGCGCGGTTTCGGCAGAGCGCAGCGCGGAGCGGAGCAGGATGGGCAACAGCGGTCGTCGCATCGAACTTTCCCCGCTCTACGTCCTGCACCACAGGCCGTGGCGAGATACGAGCCGCATGCTCGATGTGTTCAGTCGCGAGCATGGTCGGCTGACATTGTTTGCACGCGGCGTTCGCGGACCGCGTTCGACGGTGGCCTCGCTGCTGCAGCCTTTTCGCCTGTTGCTCGTATCGTGGAGCGGAAGTGGCGATGCGGGGCAACTCACGCAGGTCGAAGCGGCGAGCGGTCATGAGCCGGGTAACGCCGAGTTGCCGCCCGCTGCGCTGATGCCTGCCTGGTATCTGAACGAACTCATCCTGAAGCTCACCGTGCGCCATGATCCGCAGCCCCCGGTGTTCGATCTCTATGCGCACACACTCGAGCGGCTGCGCGCGGGCGAGACCATCACCATCGCGCTGCGGCGCTTCGAGCGCGAGCTGCTCGAACTGCTCGGCTATGGCATCGAGTTTCGCCAGGAGGCCCGCGATGGCGCGGCGCTGCTCGCCGACGCGTATTATCATTTCCACGCCGAGCTCGGCTTCGTCGAGGTGAGCGGCAAAGCGACCGAGTCGTCCTACCTCGGCCGGGATTTGCTGGCCATCGCCGCCGATGACTACGACGGTGCCGACGTGCAGGACACTGCGCGGCGGCTGTTTCGCGCCGCCATCGATCGTGCGCTCGAGGGCCGCGACCTGCGCACGCGCGCGGTCGCTCGCGCGGTGGTTCGGCGGCGCACCGATCAGGAGAAACGCTCGTCATGAGTCCAGCCAGCATCGCCCTCGGGGTGAACATCGATCACGTTGCCACGCTGCGCCAGGCGCGACGGGCGCGTTATCCGGATCCGGTGCACGCGGCACTCGCGGCCGAGCAGGCCGGCGCCGACAACATCACGCTGCATCTGCGCGAGGATCGCCGGCACATCCAGGATGCCGACGTCGAGGCGCTGGCGCCGCTGCTACAGACGCGGATGAATCTCGAAATGGCGCTCACCGACGAGATGATCGCGATCGCGCGACGCATCAAGCCCGCCGACTGTTGTCTCGTCCCCGAGCGTCGTGCCGAGGTGACGACGGAGGGCGGGCTCGACGTCATCGGCCAGGCAGGTCGTCTGCGCGAGAGTTGTGCCTTGCTCGCGGCTTCCGGGATCCGCGTGGCGCTGTTCATCGATCCCGAGCCTGCACAAATCGAGGCCACGGCGCGCGTCGGGGCGCCAGTGGTCGAGCTGCACACCGGTCGCTATTGCGAGTCGACCGGCGGGACGGCAGCACGCGAACTTGAGCGGCTGCGCGCGGGCGCACGGCTTGCGGCCACACTCGGCCTCGAGGTTCACGCCGGTCATGGCCTGCATTACCAGAACGTCCAGGCGGTTGCCGCCATCCCCGAAATCACTGAACTCAACATCGGCCACGCCATCGTCGCTCGTGCGGTGTTTTCCGGTCTCGCCGATGCGGTTCGTGACATGAAATCATTGATGGTGGCGGCGCGCGCATGACAACGCTGGTCTTCGACATCGAAACCATCCCCGACATCGAACTCGGCCGACGTTGTTTCGGTCTCGAGGGTCTGCCTGATGCGCAGGTGGCCAAGGCCATGTTCGCGCATGCGCGGCAGCATGGTGGCAGCGAGTTCCTCCCTCACGAACAGCATCGGATCGTGGCGATTTCCTGCGTGCTGCGTCGCGGCGATACGCTGAAGGTGTGGAGCCTCGGCAGCCTCGAGTCCGACGAGCGCGATCTTGTGGCGCGTTTCTTTGATGGCATCGATCGACACACCCCGACACTCGTGTCCTGGAACGGCGGCGGCTTCGACTTGCCGGTGTTGCACTATCGCGCACTTCGTCACGGCATCGTCGCGCGTCGCTACTGGGAAACGGGTGCCGAGGATCAGGGGTTCCGCTGGAACAACTATCTGAGTCGCTATCACGAGCGACATACCGATCTCATGGATGTACTCTCGGGATATCAGCCGCGCGCCAAGGCGAGCCTCACCGACATGGCGTGGTTGCTGGGTTTGCCCGGCAAGCTCGGCTTTTCCGGTGACAAGGTGTGGGACGCCTATGCCGCCGGAGACCTGCTCGGTATCCGTCGCTACTGCGAGACCGATGTCCTCAACACCTGGCTCATCTATCTGCGTTTCCAGCACATGCGCGGGCATCTCGATGCGACCGAGCTGCTGGCCGAGGAGCAGCGCGTACGCGAGTTGCTCGCGGCTTCGGATGAACCGCATCTCGGCGAGTTCCTCGCCGCCTGGTCAAACGCCTCGTCGGAGACGACGAGCGGCGCGGACGGGGCCTGAGCGAAGTCCCATGGGTCGTCGTTCGATGCCACCCGGAGCGCCCGAAGAAGGCGTGGTCGCAGCGCTTAACCATGATGCCGAGGGCGTCGTGCGCGATGCCAAGACGGTCTTCGTGCCGGGTGCGCTGCCGGGGGAGCGCATTCGTTTCCGACGGTTGCGACGCCACCGCCAGCATGATGAGGGCGAGTTGCTCGAGATCCTCGAGCCTTCGGCCGAGCGCGTGGTGCCGCGCTGCGCGCATTTCGGGATTTGCGGGGGCTGCGCGATGCAACACCTCGCGCCCGAGGCGCAGTTGCGAGCCAAACAAAACGAACTCGCCGAAAACTTGCAACGTATCGGCAGGGTGACGCCAGACCGTTGGCTTGCGCCTTTGGCAGGTCCAGTGTGGCAATACCGCCGGCGGGCCCGTCTCGGCGCCAAGTACGTCACCAAGCGCGGACGCGTACTTGTGGGTTTTCGCGAGCGTCAGAAACCCTATGTTGCCGCTTTGGCGCGCTGCGAGATTCTCGCGCCGCCGGTGGATGATCTGATCGAGCCGCTCTCGACACTGCTGACAGGGCTGCGAGCACGCGAGTTCATTCCGCAAATCGAGGTCGCGGTCGCCGATAACATCGTTGTGCTCGTCTTTCGCAACCTGGTCGAACTCGATGCGACGGATCGTGCGGCGCTGGCCAGCTTTGGTGCAGCGCGCAATCTTAGGGTCTATTTGCAGCCCGGTGGCATGGACACCATCGCACCGCTTGCAGGCGAACGGGCCACGCTCGAATACCACCTGCCCGAGTTGGGTCTGCGATTCGAGTTTCAGCCCACCGATTTCGTGCAGGTGAACGGTGCCATCAATCGGGCGCTCGTGACCCAGGCCGTCGACTTGCTCGAGGTCGAGCCGACCCATCGGGTGCTCGATTTGTTTTGTGGGCTCGGCAACTTCACGCTGCCTTTGGCGCAGCGCGCGGCCGAGGTGGTCGGTATCGAAGGCGAGGCGGGTCTCGTCGCGCGGGCGCGGCACAATGCCGACCTCAATGGCCTCGGCAATGCGCGCTTTCATGTGGCCAACCTCGCCGAGGCCGAAGGTGGCGCCGTCGCGCTCGCCGGTCGATTCGATCGTGTGTTGCTCGACCCGCCACGCGCCGGTGCCATCGAGGTGTTGCCGCGGCTCGCTGCGCTCGGCGCGACGCGCATGGTGTATGTCTCCTGTCACCCCGGAACCCTGGCGCGTGATCTTGGCGTGCTCTGCCACGAGTACGGCTATCGCCTCGAGGCCGCCGGGGTGATCGACATGTTTCCGCATACGACTCACGTCGAGTCGATTGCCGTGCTGGAGAAATCGCCATGACGCTCGGACCGCTGATGATCGATCTCGAGGGCACTGAGCTGCAGTCCATCGAGCGCGAACTGCTGCAGCATCCACTCGTCGGCAGTGTGATCCTCTTTGCTCGCAATTACGCCGACCCAGCGCAGCTTGCAAAGCTCGTCGCCGACATCCACGCCGTGCGTTCGCCCGCGCTGATCGTGGGCGTCGATCACGAAGGCGGTCGAGTACAAAGATTTCGCGAGGGGTTCTCGCGTCTGCCGCCGCTGCGCCGCATCGGCCACGAGTACGATGCCTCCCCGCGTGCCGGCCTCGCGCTCGCACGCGAGATGGGTTGGTTGATGGCAGCGGAATTGCGCGCGCACGGGGTTGATCTCTCGTTTGCGCCTTGCGTGGATCTCGATTACGGGGTGAGCGAGGTGATCGGTGATCGCGCCTTGCACGCGCGCGCCGGTGCGGTGGGTGAATTGGCCGTCGCTTACATGCATGGCATGCGCAGCGCCGGGATGGTGGCGACCGCCAAGCATTTTCCGGGACACGGCGCAGTGGTCGCCGACTCGCACCACGCGCTGCCCGTAGATCGTCGTACGCTTGTCGACCTTGAAGCCGATATTGCACCGTATCGCGTCTTGATCGACAACGGACTCGCCGGCGTTATGGTGGCGCATGTGCTCTATCCCGAGATCGACGAGGTGCCGGCGAGCGCCTCGCGGCGCTGGATCCGTGGCTACCTGCGCAATGAGTTGCGCTTTCAGGGTGTGGTGTTCGCCGATGATCTGTCGATGGCCGGGGCGGCGGCAGTAGGCGGTATCGTCGAGCGCGCCGAACGTGCCCTTGCAGCGGGTTGCGATGTGCTGCCTGTCTGCAACCATCGCGAGAGCGTGATCGCAGTGCTCGATGGTTTTCGACCCGAGCCCGATGCTGCCGCGGCCTTGCGACGTGTGCGTCTGCGCGGTCGCGGGCAGTTTTCGGTGGAGGGCTTGCGCGCGAGCGCCGAATGGCAGTCGGCGCAGCTTGCGCTAGAGCGCTGTGCGACGCCGCCCGATTTGCGACTCGCCTGAGCGAAAAAACTCCCAAGCGCCGCAACGCCGAGGCGGCGCACTCACCGCGTACGCTTAGCGCCCGGCGGGGGTCACCACTGCGATCACCGCGAGCCCCGGATGATCGTAGTAGTTCTTTTCATTGAAACGCACCCGACGGATTTCACTCAGCTGGTGGGTCACGCCGTTCTCGGTGACGTAGGTCAGATTCATGCCAAGGTGCAGCAGCGCGCCGCGCTCGAGCAAGAACTCGCCGGAGAGACCGGCCGCCTGCACACCGAGTCGCGCGATCGGCAAGCCGCTGCGCGAACCCCAGCTGCTCGCCGTCTGCGTCCAGCCGGTGTGCGCGAGGATCCGATAGCCCGCCGCCGCGAGTTTTTGTCTGTTGCCCGAGAGTTGCAGCTTGGCCGCGGGCAGAGCGCCGACGAAGCGCGCCGCCTGCGCCACGCCACCACTCGAGTCGGCGCTGGACTCACCGGCAGCCGAGCGCAACGGGGCTGCGCCGGGCTCGCCTTCGCGCGGTCCGTTCATGCGAAACACCACGACTTCGACGTTGTAGAGGCTTGCGGAGGCCTGTGCGGGCGCCTCGCCGGCGAGTGGCAAAGCGCCGAGCATCAACACGAGGCAGGCGCGTGCGGCAGCCTGCAGGCGCAGAGCGCAGCGTGCCGGCGATGTCGCTTGACCGATCATGCCGGAATGATAGCCGAGAGTCCGTGCAGCAGTTTGTTCACGAATTCATAGCGCTCGGTCTCATCGTCGAGATCACGTGTGACCCGCAGCTTGAGCGGACCTTCGAGCTTGTAGTCCCGCGATCGATCCTGGATCAACCGGATCACGGCGCGCGGGTCGATACGGTTCTCGGTTTCGAACAGCAGATAGCCGCCGTGCGCACCGAAGTCGAGTCGGCGAATGCCGAGACGACGGGCGGCAAGGCGCAGACGCGCGTTGCGCAGCAGGTTCTGCGTCGGCGTCGGTAGTTCGCCGAAGCGATCGACGAGTTCGGTGACGAGTTCATCGAGGGCGCTGTCATCGGCTGCAGCGGCGATGCGTTTGTAGAGTGCGAGTCGCAGGTAGACATCGCCCACGTAATCTTCGGGCAGCAGCGCGGGCACGCGCATCTCGACTTCGGACTGCGCGGCGAGCGGTGCATCGAGGGCGAGAGTACGACCTTCCTTCATCGCCTTGACCGCCCGGTCGAGCATGTCGAGATACATCGTCAGGCCCACCTCGGTCATCTCGCCGCTCTGCTCCTCGCCGAGCAGTTCGCCCGCGCCGCGAATCTCGAGGTCATGGGTGGCGAGCACGAAACCCGCGCCGAGATCCTCGAGCGATTCGAGGGCTTCGAGCCGCCGGAGCGCATCGCCTGCGAGCGCCTTGCGCGAGGGGATGAGCAGGTAAGCATAGGCGCGGTGGTGCGATCGACCAACGCGACCGCGCATCTGGTGCAACTGCGCAAGGCCGAAGCGATCGGCACGATCGATCAGGATGGTATTGGCGCTCGGTACGTCGATACCGCTTTCGATGATGGTCGTGCAGACGAGGATATCGAAGCGTCGGTGGTAGAAGTCGACCATGAGCTGTTCGAGTTCGCGCTCGCGCATCTGCCCGTGACCCACACGAATATTGGCCTCCGGCACCAGCGTGGCGAGTGCGGCCGCCACCTTTTCGATGTCCTTGACTTCGTTGTGCACGAAGTAGACCTGACCGCCGCGGCGCAACTCGCGCAGGATCGCTTCGCGCACTGTGGCATCGCTCCACTCGGTGACGAAGGTCTTGATGGCCAGACGCTCGGCGGGGGGTGTCGCGATCAGCGAGAGCTCGCGCAAGCCACCCAAGGCCATATTGAGTGTGCGTGGGATCGGTGTCGCGGTGAGCGTGAGTACATGCACCTCGGCGCGTAGCGCTTTCAGGCGCTCCTTGTCGCGGACACCGAAGCGATGCTCCTCATCGACGATGATGAGTCCGAGATCCTTGAAGCGCGCATTGGCATGCAGCAGTCGGTGGGTGGCGATGACGATATCGACAGAGCCTTTCTCGATACCTTCGAGTATGGCGGCCGATTCCTTGCCAGAGCGAAAGCGCGACAGGGATTCGATGCGTACCGGCCAATCGGCGAACCGATCGGCGAAGTTGGCGGCGTGCTGCTGCGCAAGCAGGGTGGTCGGCACGAGTACAGCGACCTGTTTGCCCGCCTGCACGGCGACGAAGGCGGCGCGCATGGCCACCTCGGTTTTGCCGAAACCGACATCGCCGCAGACGATGCGGTCCATCGGTTGTTCGGCGTCGAGATCGGCGATGACCTTGGTAATGGCTTCGGCCTGATCGGCGGTTTCCTCGAAGGGAAATGCGTTGGCGAAGGCTTGGTACTCGAGGTCGCGCGAGGGTAGGCGCTGGCCGCGGCGCGCCTTGCGCTGCGCGTAAAGATCAAGCAGCTCGGCGGCCACGTCGCGTACTTTCTCGGCTGCACGTCTGCGCGCCTTGCTCCATTGATCGGTGCCGAGCTTGTGCAGCGGCGCGGATTCCGGCGCAGCGCCCGAGTATCGACTGATGAGGTGCAGCGAATGCACGGGCACATAGAGCCGATCCCCGCCCTGATATTCGAGTACCAGAAATTCGCCGCTTTGACCGCCAACCTCCATGACCTGCAAGCCCACGTAACGACCGACACCGTACTCCTCGTGTACGACGGGTGCACCCGCCGTGAGGGTTTGCAGATCGCGCAGGATGGCATTCGGGTCGGCGGTGACTTTGCGCCGTCGACGCTCTTGTCGTGCGCGCGTGCCAAAGAGTTGCGATTCGGAGAGTACGGTGAGCGCAGGGTCGGGCAGGGTGAGGCCAGCGAGTTCGGGTGCGACGGTGAGCGCGAGCGGAGCGCTACCGGCGACAAAATCCTGCCAGCCGTCGACTGCCGCGGCACGCAGACCCGCGCCACGCAGCAATTCATTGAGTACTTCGCGGCGTCCGGGTGAATCCGCCGCGAGCAGCACTCGGCCGGTCTGGGTTTCGAGAAAGCGCTGCAGCGGCGCGAGGGGTTGTTCGGCGCGCGCATCGAGACGCAGCTCCTGCGGCACGCGCGAACCGAAATCATGACGGGTCGTCTCAGCCCGCTCTGAGCGAAAGAGATCAACAATGATGCGCGAATGACGATTGAGGCCCACCTCGACGGTAGCCCGATCGATGAACAATTCTTCGGGACGCAGCAGCGGGCGCTCGATGTCGCCGCTGCGCTGGTCGTGTCGGGTGACAAGTCCCGCCCAGGCTCGTTCGATCGAGGCCTCCATGCCTCCCGAGAGATCCACGAGTACCGCGTTCGTGGGCAGATAGTCGAACAGTGTATCGGTCGAATCAAAGAATAGCGGCAGGTAGAACTCGACACCCGCGGGTGCGATGCCATCGCTCACGCCACGATAGATGGCGCTGCGCGTCGGGTCGCCCTCGAAGCGCGTTCGATAACGGCGACGGAAGGCGCGCACGGCATCGCCATCGAGTGGCATTTCGCGTGCTGGCAGCAGACGGATCGAGGTCAGCGAATCCTGCGAACGCTGGGTTGCCGGATCGAAGCGGCGGATGGCCTCGATCTCATCATCGAACAAATCGATGCGCAGCGGCGTGTCGGTGCCCATCGGGAAGACATCGAGCAGCGAGCCACGCAAGGCGTATTCGCCGGGCCCTGCGACCTGACTGACGCTCGAGTAGCCGGCTTCCGCAAGCCGAAGGCGAAAAGCCTCCAGCGCGAGCGTTTCGCCGACCGCGAGGGAGAAGCTGCGCGAGGCGACGTACTGTCGCGGCGCAAGGCGTTGCAGCAGCGTATCGAGGCTGACGAGCAGGATGCCGCGGCCGAGCGTGGGCAGTTCGGCGAGCGCCAGCAGTCGCTCGCTCGTGATGTCGGCGTGCGGTGAAAAGACATCGTAGGGCAGGACCTCCCAGTCGGGCAGGGTGAGCACGCGCAGCGATGGCGGCGCGAAGAAGCCGAGCTCGGCGCGCCGACGCTCGAGGCTGCGGCTGTCGGCTTCAATGATGATCCACGGGCGCTCATCAGCCGCGGCGGCCTCGGCGAGTGCGAGTGCTGTGGCACTGCCGTGCAAGCCGCTCCAGTGCACCTCGGGGCGCCCGGCGTCGGGGGTCAGGGGGCGCAGGAGTCTGGACATGGGCGCGGAAGAATACAGGGCCGCCCCGCGGAGGCAAGCCCCGTGTTGTGGTTAAATCCGGCAAGGATGTTCCAGCCTTTGTCGCTGTTCGTGGGGCTGCGCTATGTGCGCTCACGGACGCGGAAATTCTTCGTGTCGTTCATTACCTGGGTCTCGCTGATCGGGGTCGCTGTCGGCGTGGCTGCGTTGATCGTGATTCTGTCGGTGATGAACGGGTTCGAGGGCGAACTGCGCGATCGGTTGCTTGCGCTCTCGAGTGACGCGCGCGTCATCGTCAGCGCCGGGGAGAGCCGCACAGGTGCGGCAGAGGGGCGGCGCGCGGGTGATTACCCCTGGCAAGGCGCGGTGCAGACCCTCGCCCGCGACCCGCGGGTGCGTGGCGTCGCGCCTTATGCGGAGATCCAGGCGCTCGCCCTGCGCAGCCCCGATATGCTGCCGGTGCAATTGCGCGGCATCGATCCCGATCTCGAACCGCAGGTGTCGGCGGCTGCGACCGCGGTCATCGCCGGGCGGCTCGATGCGCTGCAAGCCGGTGCGGATCGACTGATCCTTGGCAGCGTGGTGGCGCGCCTGCTCGGTGTGTCGACGGGCGATCGAGTCACCTTGCTGGTGCCGGGCATCGATGCGGGGGGTGCCCCGGCGCCGCGCTTGCGCGAATTCACGGTCGCCGGAATTTTCGAGATTGGCTTGCAGGATCACGATGGCACGCTCGCGCTCGCCCATCTCGATGATGTCCGCGCACTCACGCTCGATGATGCACGCGCCTTCGGCTTGCACGTGAAGCTCACCGATCCTCTGTTGGCACCGGCGGTTGCTGCGGCGCTCGCGCCCGACATCGGCCAAGGCCTTACGCTGCGCGACTGGACGCAGGATCATGCCAATTATTTTCGCGCCATCCGCATCGAGAAACGCATGATGTCGATCATCCTGCTACTGATCGTCGCGGTGGCGGCCTTCAATATCGTGGCGATGCTCGTGATGGTGGTCACCGACAAGCGCACCGATATCGCCATCCTGCGCACCCTCGGGGCTTCACCGCGCAGCATCCTCGGCATATTTTTGACTCAGGGCCTGGTGATCGGTTGGGTGGGCGTTGCGCTTGGGGTCGCGCTCGGTATCTTGCTCGCGCAAAACGTCGCCGAGATCGTCCCCGTGCTCGAACGCAGCTTCGGCTTCCAGGTCATGGATCCTTCCGTGTATTACGTGACGCGCATTCCATCCGAGGTACAGAGTCCGCAGGTACTACTGACCGCCCTCGCAGCACTGATCGTGACGGCCGCGGCGACGGTGTACCCCGCGCTGCGCGCCTCGCGGGTCGCGCCGGCTGAAGCCTTGAGGTACGAGTAGCGATGGCCACGCCCTGGGAATGGCAGGTCGGAACGCGTTACCTGCGCTCGACCCATCGACGCGGCTTCGTCTCTTTCGTCGCGATGATCTCGACCGTCGGCTTGATGCTCGGCGTCGCCGTACTGATCGTGGTGCTGTCGGTCATGAACGGTTTCGAGCGCGAGTTGCGCTCGCGGATTCTCTCGGTGACAGCGCATGCGACGCTGATGGGTCTGGAGAGCAGCTTGCCCGACTGGCGCAGTGCGCGCGAGCGCGCTCTGCAATCACCAGGCGTGCGTCATGCCGTGCCCTACGTCGAGGCGCAGGGGATGCTGGCACGCGGGTCACGCGTGCTCGGCAGTGCGGTGCGGGGTATCGATCCCGTGCTCGAGCGCGAGGCCACCGGACTCGCCGCGCAGATCGAAGGTGCGAGCATCCTCGATCTGCAAGCCGGTTCCTGGCGCGTCATTCTAGGCGCGACGCTCGCCCGCGAACTGGGGGTCGTCCGCGGCGATGATGTGGTGCTGATCGTCCCAGAGGGTACGGCAACACCCGAGGGAGTCGTGCCGCGCATGCGGCGACTCACGGTCATCGGTACCTTCGAGTCGGGCATGTACGAATTCGACCGTGGACTTGCGCTCATGAATATCGCGGATGCCGCGCGTCTCTATCGTATGGGTGACGGGGTTACGGGCTTGCGGCTGGCACTCGAGGATCCGCTGCGAGCGCCCGAAGTGGTCCGTGATCTCGCGCTCTCGCTCGGCGGCGGCTTTTACGTCAGTGACTGGACGCGCAACCATGCGAACTTTTTCCAGTCGATCGAACTTACCAAGGGCATGATGTTCGTGATCCTGCTGATCATCGTCGGTGTGGCGGCTTTCAACATCGTCTCCACGCTGGTGATGATCGTCAAAGAAAAGCAGAGTGACATTGCTTTGCTGCGCACCCTCGGTGCGCCACCCTCGAGCATCTTGGGCGCGTTCGCCGTGCAGGGAGTGTTGATCGGTCTTGTCGGCACGGCCGCGGGCGCTGCGCTCGGCGTGGTGCTTGCGCGCAACGTCGAATCGATCGTCCGGCGTATCGAGACGACCTTCGACGTGCAGTTCATGGACGCCCAAGTGTATTTCATGACCGACCTGCCGGCTCACGTCGAATGGCTCGACGTCGTGCGTGTCTGCACGGTCGCCTTCGTGCTTTGCGCGCTCGCCACGCTCTATCCGGCGTGGCGGGCGTCGCGTACCCAACCTGCCGAGGCCCTGCGCCATGACTGATCAGGACATTGCCGAGTCCGCCAACGACTACGTTCTGGAGGCCGTCGACGTCGTTCGCGAATTTCGCGAGGCGGGCGGCGTCCTGCGAGTGCTCGACGGCTTGAATCTGCAACTGCGTCGCGGCGAATGCGTGGCCATCGTCGGCGCATCAGGGTCGGGCAAGACGACACTGCTGCAAATCCTTGGCGGGCTCGATCGTCCCACTGCGGGGCGGGTGAGCATCGATGGTCGTGATCTGCATGCGCTCGATGAGCGCGCGCGCAGTGATTTGCGTAATCGCAGCATCGGCTTCATCTACCAGTTTCATCATCTGCTGCCCGAGTTCAGCGCACTCGAGAACGTGGCCATGCCGCTGCTGGTGCGGCGCATGCCAACCGCCGAAGCGAAGGCACAGGCTGCCGCCTTGCTGCGCGAAGTGGGACTCGGCGAGCGCCTTGCGCATCGTCCGCATCAGCTCTCCGGCGGTGAGCGGCAACGAGCGGCGGTCGCCCGCGCGCTCGTCACCGCCCCGAAACTCGTCTTCGCCGATGAGCCGACCGGCAACCTCGATGGGCGCAATGCCGGCCAGGTGTTCGAGCTGATGCTGCGCTTGAATCGGGAGCGAGCCACCACGCTCGTGATCGTGACCCACGATCTTCAACTGGCCGCGCGCATGGATCGCGTGCTGACCCTCGCCGAGGGTCGTCTACAGTCCTAATTCAGGCAAAACGCAGGGATCAACCGTTTGCCGCGCTGCTGCGATCGCGGTACTTCTTGCGTACGTGTCGCAACCATAGCTGGTCGGTCAGCAGCCAACCCGCCACGCCGGATCCCACGCCGCATACGAGACAGCCAAGCAGGAAAGGTTTCCAGACCGGGCCGAGCCCGTTTTGCAGCCAATCCCAACTGAGCTCGAACGCGAACTCGCCGGGTGGCTGACCGAGCAAGGTGCGACCCGTGAGATAGGCAAAGTAATAAATCGGCACCACGGTGAACGGATTCACCACGAATACCGTGGCGAGGAGGGTCGGCACATTGAGTCGCAGCAGCATCGCGAACACCAGCGCGATCGGCACCTGTGCCGGCAGTGGTACGAAACAAATGGCGAGCCCCATGCCAAACGCGCGGGTGATGCTGCGTCGTTGCAACGACCAGAGTCGCGTGTCTGCAAACAGATGCCCAAACGGCCGCGCGTACCATCGCTCGCGCAGCGCCTGAGCCTGACGTCCGAGTTGACGGATGAACGGCTTGATCATGACGAGGACGAACTTTAGCAGCACCGCCGCCGGGGTTGCGACCTTACTCGGCGCAACGGCCGTGCTGTTCGGTCCGCTGCGACCGAATTTACCGACGTTCGCGGCACTGATTCTTTGTAGCAGCGCTGCGCTCGCGGTGGCCGCAGCGCTGCGCCTTGGCGTACACGGTCGGCTTGGCGATTTGCTGCGTGCTGCGCAGCCGTGGCTTTGGTCTGCTGCACTCGCATCGCTCGCTGCGCTCGTGACGCTCGGCGTGGCGCTCGATCAACTGGCGCAACGTTGGCCGGCCGATGATGCAGCGACGCGAGTGATTGCACAGGTCACCGTCGATTCGCTGACGCGGCAAGCCGGCGGTGGCATCGAATTCGATGCTGCGCTATTGATCGAATCACCCGCCAGCGCAGCGCGCGAGTTGCGCGCTCGGGTGATCTGGCATGACGCGCCGCAGCCCGCGCCGCGCGCCGGCGAGCAATGGCGTCTGCTGCTGCGTCTCTCTGCATCGCGAACCAATACCAATCCCGGCGGTTTCGATGAGCAGCGCGAGTTCTTCAGGGAGCGTCTGCAGGCGAGGGCGGTGGTCTTGCCGTTTGCGGGCAATCAACGGCAGGCGAGTGAATCGTCGGGAGTGCTCGTGCTGCGTGAGCGAATCACCGAGCGTATTCGCGAGGCCGTGAGTGATCGTGATGCCGCGGCGCTCTTTGCTGGTCTTGCGGTGGGCGCAACGGGTACGGTGAGTCGCGAGCAGTGGCGCGTCTTCAGCGTGACCGGCACCACGCATCTGGTAGCGATCTCCGGCATGCATGTGACGCTCTTCTGCTGGATCGTGGTCGCCTTGATGCGCCGCCTTTGGGGGCGCGTGCCGCTGCTGGTCATGCGTATCGATCGCGAGGCCTTTGCTGCGACGCTTGGGGTCAGCGCAGCGTTTGCTTACGCGGTGCTCGCGGGCTTTGGCATTCCAACGCAGCGCACCGTGGTGATGCTCGCCGTATGGTGGTTGCTGAAACTCTCCGGTCGGGTGCATGCGCCCTTCGATGTGCTTGGCCTTGCAGTCATCGCGGTGCTGCTGATCGATCCGCTCGGTCCGTTGTCCTCGGGCTTCTGGCTCTCCTTCGTGGCGATGGCGACGCTGATCGCGGCGGGTGAGACGGGAAGTCGTGGCTGGCGCGCGTGGTGGATCGAAAACCTGCGCACGCAGTGGCGGGTCGGCATCGCCCTGCTGCCGTTGACGATCGCCTGGTTCCAGAATTTTTCGCTCGCCGGACTCGTGGTGAACTTGCTAGCTATTCCGGTGTTTTCTTTTGTGCTGGTCCCCGTGGCGCTGCTCGGCAGCGCGCTCGGCAGCCTCTCGGCCAAGCTTGCTGCACCGATATGGTGGCTCGGCGAACGTGCGCATGATTTTCTTTGGCCAGCGCTGGTGGTAGTGGCCGAGCATCCGCTGGCCGCAATCGAGCTTGACATGCCATCGTGGCAGTTGCTGCTGGTTGCCGCGCTCGCCGCCGTGGTACTTGTCGCCGACCGCTTACCGGGCCGATGGGTTCGAGGCGCGCGTCTCGGCGGACTTGCGATTTTACTGCTGGCCATTCTTTGGCCGGCGAGCAGCCACGAGCGACCCCGTGCAGGCGAGGTCATGGTGACGGTGCTCGATGCGGGTGATGCTGCGACCTTTCTGGTGCGTACCCGTCATCACGCCGCGCTGATCGACACCGGCGAGACCTTTGGCAGCGAGGGTGGCGGAGCCGAGCGTCTCGTGTTGCCCGCGTTGCGCGAGTTCGGCATCGATCGGCTCGATCTGCTCGTGCTCGGCGCGACGCACGCCTATCGGGCTGCGGGCGCCGCGGCCGTCATGGCCTCGATCGAGGTCACACGGGTGATCGCCGGCGGCGAATGGCCCGGTGCGCATCACCCCATCGAGGACTGCGCCGAGGGTCGTCGCTGGGCTTGGGACGGCGTCGTTTTCGAGACGTTTGCCGTGCCGGGCGGTGCATGCCTCCTCAGGCTAGGGTTCCCTGCAGGTCCCGCCCTGCTTATCGCCGAGCGCTTGAGTTCCCTCGAGGCTACGCAACTCGCCACGACGCGTGATGCGACGTCGCTCGCGGCCACGCTGCTGGTGGTGCCGCGTCGCGGTTCGCCCGCTGGTCACGATTCGGCCTTCGCCCGCGCCGTCGATCCCCAGTGGCTGCTCTTGCCGGGCCGTGACGGCTCGGCGGAGCGGGTACGCACCGTGGCGCAGCGTTGGGGGCTGGAACCGGCGCGGGTCGTCGCCACTGCAGCCCGCGGCGCCTATACGCTGCATCTGCGGGCTGGACTGCCGCCGCGCTGGATCGACTCGGCGGCGCTGCAGGGTAGCCCCATCTGGCGGTATCATCCGCTTGTCATGCAGGACCGCCCACGCATTTGAACCAGCGGCCAGTCGAAATCGTCGATGCCGGCCAGGTGTACCGCAGGCTGCTCGGCTACGCGCGTCCGCACCTCGGCATGTTTCTCATCGGCGTCGCCGGCATGGCGCTCTTTGCCGCCACCGATGCAGCGATCGCCTATCTGGTGCAGCGCTTTCTCGGCGGTGCGTTCGTCGAACCCGATCCGCGCATCATCTGGGCGGTACCGGTGGGTGCAGTGTTGCTGTTCTTCCTGCGCGGCATCGGCGATTACGTCTCCAACTACTTCCCTGGGTGGGTCGGCCGGCAGGTCATCAAATCATTGCGTGCCGAGCTCTTCGCCCACTATCTGCGCTTGCCGACGCGTTATCACGATGCCGCCACGGCGGGCGGCATGCTTTCGCGGCTGACGTACAACATCGAGCTCGTCGCCGAGGCGACCACGAATGCAGTCACGGTACTGATCCGCGATACGCTGACCATCATCGGACTCATCGGGATGCTGTTTTGGTACAACTGGCAACTCGCCGCGTTTGTGCTCGCGCTCGCGCCGCCGATCTCCTGGCTGATCCAGCACATCAATCGATCCTTCCGTCGCTACAGTGCGCGGATCCAGGCCTCGATGGGCGATGTCACGCGCGTCGCCAAGGAGGCGCTCGATGGGCATCGGGTAATCAAAGTATTCAATGCCGAGCGCCATGAGGAGTCGATCTTTGGCGAGGCCAACGAGCGCAACCGCCACAGCAACATGCGACTGATCGGCGCGCGTGCGCTCGCCAATCCGATCGTACAGCTGATTGCGGCCCTCGGACTCGCGGGCGTGTTGTTCTTTTCCATCCGTCAGGTGTTCACGCGCGAGATGCGCGTCGATGAATTCATGGCCTTCCTCACGGCCTTGTTGCTGCTGACGGCGCCATTGCGTCGTCTCGTGCAGGTTTTTGGGCCGCTGCAGCAGGGCATTGCGGCCGGAGCGAGTGTCTTCGAGGTGCTCGATGCGCCGGTCGAAGACGCCGGCGGGTCGCGGCGTCTCGAGCGCGCGCGCGGTACGCTCGAATTTCGGGAGGTCAGCTTCAGCTACTCGGCAAACCAGGGCGAGGTGCTCTCGAAGGTGAGCTTCGCCGTGCAGCCCGGACAGACCGTGGCGATCGTCGGCAAGTCGGGCAGCGGCAAAAGTACGCTCGCAGGTTTGTTGCCGCGCTTTCACGATCCGGACTCGGGCGCGGTATTGCTCGATGGCGTCGATCTGCGCGATTACACCCGCGCCGATTTACGGAGACAGGTGAGCCTCGTCAGTCAGGACGTGATGCTGTTTGACGACAGTATCCGCCGCAACATCGCCTTCAATATCGCACCGACCGAATCGCCTGCGGTGGAAGAGGCCGCGCGGGCGGCCTACGTCATGGATTTCGCGGCCGAGTTGCCGCAAGGGCTCGATACGCCAATCGGCGAGCGCGGTGCGCTGCTTTCGGGCGGGCAGCGGCAGCGCGTGTCGATTGCGCGTGCCTTGCTCAAGGATGCGCCGATCCTCATCCTCGATGAAGCGACGAGTGCGCTCGACAATGAATCCGAGCGCCGCATCCAGGCGGCACTTGCCACGCTCAAACGCGATCGCACCACGCTTGTGATCGCCCACCGACTCTCGACGATCGAGCAAGCTGATCTTATCGTCGTGATGCACGAGGGCCGCGTGGTCGAGACTGGTACCCATGCCGAGCTGCTCGCGCAGGACGGTACCTACGCGCAGCTCTACCGGCTGCAGTTCGCCGTGTGATGAGCGACGCGCTCGCTCGCTGGCTCGAGGGTATCTGGTACCGGGGCAAGCCAGGGGTCGCTCTGCTCGCGCCTTTTGCAGGCGTGTTTGCGATCGTCACGGCACTGCGCCGCGCTGCTTTCCGTCGCGGCCTTTGCCGCGTGCATCGAGCGCGGGTGCCGGTCGTCATCATCGGCAATCTCTCGGTGGGCGGTACCGGCAAAAGTCCGCTTGTGGCGACGTTGGCGCTGGCGCTGCAACAGCGTGGCTTGCGCGTTGGCATCCTGCTGCGCGGTTATGGTTCCGCCGCCCGCGCGCCCACGCGAGTGACCGCCGACACCACGGCGCAGAGCGTGGGTGACGAAGCGCTGATGTTGGCGGCGGCAAGTGGCGCACCGGTGATGGTCAGCCCCGATCGTGCGGCTGGGGCGCAGGCGTTGGAGAACATCGGTGTCGAGCTGATTCTTTGCGACGATGGTCTGCAGCATTACGCGCTCGCTCGCGATCTCGAGATCGTGGTCATCGATGCGAGCCGCGGGCTCGGCAATGGGCGTCTGCTGCCCGCCGGGCCTCTTCGCGAGGGACGCACTCGTCTCGCCACCGTCGATTGGGTGGTAGTGAACGGTAACGCCGCCGCGAGCGATATAGCCGAGTGGCGCGGCCGCACAGGTACGCTCTCGATGGCGTTGGTGCCCGAAGCGCTGCGCAGTGTGAGCGACGCGCGGGCCTGGCGCAGTCTTGAGAGCTTTCGCGGCGGACTGGTGCATGCCGTGGCGGCGATCGGTCATCCGGCGCGTTTTTTTGCCATGCTGCGCGCGGCGGGTCTGGAGTTGATCGAGCATCCGTTTGCGGATCATCATGCCTTCGTCGCCACCGATCTGCGCTTCGGTGATGATCTGCCGGTCCTGATGACCGCCAAAGATGCCGTAAAATGCCGGCCATTCGCTGATGCGCGGTGTTGGGAAGTGCCGGTGGCGGTGCGCCTCGCTCCCGACGGGGGCGCGGCGCTGATCGACGCCTTGACCTCACTCGTCACGCCATCGCTCGCCACGCCACCCTAAGGAAGGTTGCCGACATGGACACAAGACTGCTCGATATCCTCGCCTGTCCGCTCTGCAAGGGGCCGCTCGTGCATCGGCGCGAGCAGGGCGTGCTGGTGTGCCGCGCCGATCGGCTCGCCTTTCCGATCCGCGACGATATCCCCGTCATGCTCGAGGAAGAGGCCACCACACTCGCGAGCGACGATCCTCTGCTCGCACGCTGAGACGACCCCGTGTATCGCATCGTCATTCCGGCG
>JBILGD010000073.1:0-13550 GCA_044351225.1 Steroidobacteraceae bacterium | reverse complement strand
GGCACGGTTTATCGGGTCATTCCCTGAGACTCCAAAAACGCCAACAAGGTGGATGCCGTGAGCGCCGCATGATCGAGATTGGGCGAATGCCCGGTCGCTAGCGTTTCGACGGTCACGGACGTCGAAGACAAATATCCGGCGAGTTTCTCTGCCCAATCGCGCTCCAACAAGGGATCTTGTGCGCCTGAGATCAGCATCACGGGTGTCGTGATCGGCTGCAGCGTCGCGGGGTAAGCGTCCGCGCTGTTGCTGCTGCGTGGGCTTGCGGGGTTGCGCAGTCCCATGGCCGCGATGGCCTCGAAATGTCCCGGGATCAAAGTATTCTGATATCGCCGCTGCACGAGTTGCTCGAAACCGGCGTAAGGACCCGTGACATACCCCAAGAGCTGCGCCATCTTTTCAAGGTCAGGCTGTGGATAGTCATTCAGCGCGGCGATCCCTGCAGGCACGCGCCAGGGTCCGCCGGTGCCTGAGATCGCGATCACCGATGCCAGGGGCACACGCTGACGTTCCAGAGTCCGCAACGCGAGCGAACCCCCAAACGACGTGCCGACCACATGACAAGGCTGCTTCAAAGAAAACGTTTCAAATAGGCCTTCTACTTGATCGAGTCGTGGCAGGTAAGGCGAGCGATCGAGGAACACGACCTTGTCGGATTGACCGAACCCCAATAGATCGGGAGCGATCACGAAGTACTTCTCGGCCAAGATCGGTGCCACCTGATCCCAGGCGGTCAGCGCGTCGGCGCCGTACATGCCGTCATGCAGCAACAGCAAGGGTGGACGATCTTCCTGGCCCCAGATATACACTCGACTATGGAGTCCGTTGTATTTGACGGTGAGCGCAAGGGGCATTGAGCAGACTCCGCGTGGTATCGGTGATGGATAATCTACAAAAATCGCCGGATTGTTTCTCGATCCGTCCCGACGAGTTGGCCCGCCAATCGGACGAGTCGCTCTGGGCGGCCGTTCTGGCTGCCGAGATTCACCCGCTGCTTTGCGCGCTGGCTTCGCTTACAGGTGACAACGCGCTGCTCGATCCGCGTTTCGCGCCACTCGTCGAGCTGCCTGCGGCCGGGCCGCCGCCGCATTGGGGGCTGAGCGAGGCCCTGGTTGACGAAGCACGTCGCCTGGCATTCGAGCATCTGAAGACAATCCGCGATCGTCTGCGCGATCATCCGGGCGATCTTGAGCGCGAGCCTTCGCCCGCGATACTCGAGCAGACGATTGAGTTCGCGATCGGCCACGATCATGGCGTGCCCTTGGCACTGATCCGTCGCGAGCTCGATCTGCCGCATGATCCCGGCGCGCCCGATTGGCGACTGCGAGACCTCGCGCCCGGCCGACGATTTCGCGTCGCGATCATCGGCGCGGGCATGTCCGGCATTTTGGTCGCCCATCGCTTGCAGCAGGCGGGCATCGACTACACGGTATTCGAAAAGAGCGACAACGTGGGTGGCACCTGGCAGCAAAACACCTACCCCGGATGTCGACTCGACACGCCGAACTTTGCCTACAGCTATGCGTTTGCCCAAAACACTCACTGGCCGAGCGAGTTCTCCGAACAGCGCGATATCCTCAAGTTCTTTGAACAGTTGTCGAGACAGTTTTCGATCGTCGATCGCGTGCAGCTCGAAACCGAGGTGCTGAGTGCGCAGTACGCGGAGGCGACAGCCGAGTGGCACTTGCGTGTCCGGAGTAAGGGCGGGGTCGTTGAGGAGCATCGGGTCGACGCGGTCATCAGTGCCGTCGGCCAGCTGGGCAGGCCAAAGATTCCCGAGATCCCGGACGCCGAGAAATTTGCAGGCGTGACGTGGCACACGGCGCGCTGGAATCACGCGGTGAGCCTGAAAGGCAAGCGTGTCGGCGTGATCGGTACGGGCGCCAGCGCTTATCAAGTTGTCCCGGCGATTTTATCCGAGGTGGACTCGGTGGTGATCTTCCAGCGCCACCCGCCGTGGATGCTACCCACGCCGCGTTATCACGAGCCGATTACCGCTGCGCATCAGCGGTTGCTCGGCGGCTTGCCACACTATGCGCGTTGGTTACGCTTTTTTCAGGTGTGGGCGACGATTCGCGGTCGCTGGGACTTGGTCCGCGTCGATGACGCGTATCAACATCCCGTGTCGGTCTCGGCGGCGAACGAAGCCCTGCGCCAAGCACTGCTGCAGCAAATCGAGCGTCACTATGCCGATCGGCCCGATTTGCTGCGATCGCAGGTGCCGGATTATCCCCCGGGCGCAAAGCGCATGCTGCGCGATAACGGGGTATGGCCCGCTGCGCTCAAAGATCCCAAGGTATCTGTCGAAACTCGACCGATCACGGCGCTCTCACGCTCGGGTGTGACCGTCGCCGGCGATGGCGATGGGCGCGCAACCGAACATGCGCTGGAGGTCATCATTTATGCGACCGGTTTTCGGGCATCCGAATTTCTGGCGCCCATGGAGATCACGGGCATACAGGGCAGGGACCTGCACAAGTGGTGGAATGGCGAAGCGCGCGCCTATCTCGGCATGTGCATGCCGGGCTTTCCCAATTTCTTTTGCATGTATGGCCCCAACACGAATCTCGTGGTGCACGGCAGTCTGATTTTGTTCGCCGAATCGTCCGCCAGTTACATCGTGCAGTGTCTCAGGATGCTGCTGGAGGGAAAGCAGCGGTCGATGATGGTGACTGACGAGGCGTTCAACTCGTTCAATGAAATGACCGATCGCGAAAACGCGCGCATGGCCTGGGGGGCTTCGTCAGTCAGCAGTTGGTACAAGAACGATAGTGGCCGGGTCACCCAAAATTGGCCGCTATCGATCGATGCGTTCTTCTCCATGACCGAGAAGCCGCACCCGGGTGACTTTACCTTCCTCTCGGCACAAGGTTCTGACTTCGATCCCCACGCACCGAGACGATGAATCAGCTCTCGGCAAGCACGATGAGTTTGTCCCCCGGCTGGAAGGCGATCCCTGCGCTTTTTTGCGGGCTGACCACGACCCCATAAGCTTCAGTTGCGTTTGCGGTGTTGCGCGCGAGCTTGTAGCCGAACGCGATTTCCCCGCGTTGCGCTGCTGCGGCAACAATCGTTGAGAAAGTGATGGGAGCGCCCACTCGGATGTAATTCTCGACCGGCTTCAGATAGACCTCGCTGCCTTCCGGGGAAAACAGGTCCTTGAAAACCATGTTGAGCTCTTTGTTTTGCGAGATCTGGCTCAACATCAAGCTTACGAGGCGATCGCTGACGACGAAATCGTCCGCGTTGGTGATCTCTGCCAGCCGCCGGTTCGTGATATCCAGCATCTCCGAGACGATGGGCACACGCTTGTTGGATTTGTCGGCGATGTCGCGCAGGTGCAGCAGCGTGATCAGCGTGATCGCGTCGGCTTTCGCAGCCTCCAGCTCATCGCTGTAGCAGAGCACGATGACATGATCGAATGACGAGATATCGAGTTTGTCGAGCAGGCTGCGGCTTGTGGTGTCACCGCGTTGGAACGTGAGTTGCTGGTTCGAAAGCTCCGCGCAGCGCTCCGCGATTTGAACTTCGGCATCATCGGTATCGGCGACGACATGGACTCGCGAACCTCGCGGGACATAGCTGTCGAGTTCGCTGATGATCAGCGCACCACGCCAGTTCCAGCCGAGGACGAGCAGGCTCTCGGCCATTGACGGTGCGGATTCGGCGAGCAAGATGGCAGCTGCCTCGGGCGCAGCGACCGTGTTGGATAGTTTGATATCGTCGGCGTTTTCGGCGATGACGATGAGGCGGTCGCCGGAGTTTATCGGAGTGTCCATCGGAGGATTGAGCATCGGCTCCCCCGCCGCCGGGCGAAGACCGATGACCGCGGAATCCTCATATGTGAGCAAGACGTCGCCAAATTTCTTTCCGACCAAAGACGACTCTTCTTTGAAGTAGATCTCTGCTCCGCCGAAGTCGAGCAGCTCGTTGTAGACCACCGATAGTCCGGACTGGCGACAGGTCTGCGCCATGATGCGCGCCACGAGATCGCCGACCAGGACGAGCTCGAGCTCATCTTTGCCGATCATCTCCGCGACCTCGCTGTTTTTGGGATCGCGAATCTCGGCCACCAAGTGGTAGCGACCTTCCTTGCGACGAGGATTGTTGGTGATGGCCAGGAGGCACTTCATGACGTCGACGTCCGGATCCTGGCTGCGTTGCCCATCACGACTGTCGGGCGCGAGCACGATGATTGACCGCACCGTATCGATACTCACCATTCCAAGATCGTTCATGTCGGTCGGCGAGCCACTACGACAGATGATCTTCGTGGTCTTCAGGTCGTCGATCTTGCTGCGGACCGCATCTTCCATCGCGACTTTGTCCTGATCGCCGAGAATCACGATGGCTTCGTTTTTCTTTGAGCTGTTGGCTTCGATGAGTTCCGTCAGGATCGGGAAGATCTGCTCCGACCACCCGAGAATGACGGTGTGGCCTTTTTCGACGACGCGAGACCGACCCTTTCGAAGGTTTTCGATCTGCGCCTCGAGTCCGGCGGAGAGAATGCCGATCAGCGTCGAGAGAACAAAGATTCCGAAGATCGTGACCCCCAGCATGATGATTCGAAAATCCCACCCTTGATCGCCGGTCACGGTGCCCGCGTCCAGGGTGCGCATCAGGGACGCCCAGGCGGCTTCGCCGAATTCGAGGCCGCCATCCTCGTCCGGTTGATTGATCCCGGTGATCGCGAGCACGGTCGCAAAGCACAGGATCGCGACGGCGCTTATCAGGGTGAGCCAGGCAATCAGCGCACCGGTGCCCTTCGCGAGCGTGTTGTCGAAGGCATAGCGCAAGCGCTCGCGAATGGTGAAGTCCTGCACGTTTTTCTCCGTCATAGTGCCGCGGCTTACGGCAATTTTGTTGCACAGGCCGAACTCTGAGGGCTGGCTCTGCGCGGGCCGATAAAAAAAATAACTTCAAATCTAATCCAGTTCGGTTAGTCTGTGTAGCCCTCTATCGCACAACCATTACATCAAATAATGAGCACTCGCCCTGACGAGCGATCCGTTTCCCCTTTCCCCTCCGACAAATTCTCCGCAAAAGTCCTCTCGACCCACACGGCCGGGTATCAGCAGGCCTACCTCCTTCGTCGCTCGGTGTCGACCATGGCCGAAGTGGCAAGGCATCGGCTCGTGGCCTGCGCTCAGGAAGCGGCCGCGATTGCCTCGCGAGAGGGCAGACCGCTACGAATCTTGAGTATTGGCTGCGGTGATGGCGATCTCGACTTCGCGGTGCTGCAGTGTCTCAACGGTTTGGTCGACGTCGAATATCTCGGGCTCGAAGTCAATGAGACGTCCGCGCAACTGTTCGAACAGGCGGTGGAGGCCTGGCGCGAGAACTTCGCCGGCAAACTGTCTTTCGAGATTCGCATCGCGTCTGCCGAGCGGCTGCCGGACATCGACGGCGGTTTCGATTTGGTGGTGATGTCTCACGTCCTCTACTACTTCAGCGATCCGGTGACGCTGGTCCGAAATTATGTTCAACGGGCCTGCCGCATCGATGGCCGGGTTGTGATCGTGCACTCGGGGTGGGGTGGAATCCCGGAGTTGATGGCGGCAGTACCCGGATTGCAGCCTTTTCTCGATGCCGACACCATTCGTGATGCGCTGGCCGCCTCGGGTCTTCGAGTGCAATGCGAGACGCTGTCGAGCGAACTGGATGCCACCGACATTCTTGAGCAGACCGCAAGAGGTCGGCAGATCCTTGGCTTTTGCATCGAGCGGGACGTCGACCGACTCCCCGAAGAAACGAAAAAACGGCTTCTCCAGGCGCTGTGGAGTCGATGCGAGATTCGTGAGGATCGCGCATGGCTGAGCGAACCGCTGACGTTCCTGACCCTGCGCAATGATCTCGGCTTTTTTTCCATCGCGCCCAAGAGTGAGATCGATACGGTCTGCGACCCCATTGAGGACTATCACCAGCTGGCGCTTGCGTTCGACTGGTCGGCGAGATTGCAGTCGAGGACGAACGAGCCTCTAAGAATTCTCGATGTTGGCTGCGGAACAGGCCGTTGGCTGAAGGTGCTCCGGCACCATTGGCCGGAGCTTGTCGGGCGCCGCGAGGCAATCAATTACTCCGCGATCGATCCGTCGGCAGAGGCCCTGAGCGTTGCTCGCAAGAGATCGCAGGAGTGGGCTGAATGGGGGCAAAGCTGGAACGACAAAATTCAGTGTATCGACGATCTGCCGCTCGGGCACTACGACCTTGCCTGGTCGACGCATGCGCTGTATGCGGTGTCGCGTATCGATCTTGAAGCGGTGCTGACGAAACTCGTTCGCGCGTTGCGACCCGAGGGCATTGCCGTGATCGCAATGCCCGATCGCGATTCGTTTTACATCACTGCCGGCATCCATCTCGCGAAGCAGCCGAGTTTCACCTCTGCGGAGGATGTCTGCGAGGCCCTCGAAGCGCTGCAACTTGAATATGAAGTGCGCGAACTTTGTTACGAGGAACGTATCGCGGCGGTCGACGAGACGGCGCTGCGCAGGTATGTCTGGGAAGAATCGATCGGCAACAGCTACAGCGCTGCCACGAGCGAGTCGGGAAGTCTGCCGCCGCTGCCGGACGATCCTTGGCTCGCGTCGCACCGTCGCGGGGACGATTTCTGTTTCCCGCAGAATGTCCGGGTGATCACCATCCGTGGCGGGCAGTCGCCCGCCACGGTGCGAACCCGTTTGACGCCGAACCTTCAGCAGATGAGGGCATGGGCGAGTGCGGCTACCGAAGCCGGTCTAGCCGAGCATGCGGGGCTCGCAAGCGCCCCGGTCATCGAAAATCTCCCGGGTGCCCTACCACCGACATGGGTGCACGGCGCGCCAGAAATTGGGCCGAATGAGCGTGCTGCGCTCGGTTTGTTGGCAAAAGTGATCGATGAGCCGCTGCCCGAATGGGCGAGCAAAGATTTGGATGCACTGCTGCAAGAGGAGTTCCTGCCACTGCTTCGATACGGCACGCGGGATAACGCGCCGGGTTACATGGGCTACATCCCTTCCGGTGGTCTCTACCTTGGTGCCATCGCTGATTATCTCTCAACCTCCTTCAATCGTTACTCAGCCATGTTCATGGCGTCCCCCGGTGCTGCAGCCATCGAGTCACTGACTATTCGCTGGCTGAATGAAATCACGGGTATTCGGGCGAGTGCCGAGCGGGCCGGCAGTCAGCCGGGCGGGGTGCTGCTCTCGGGCGCGTCGGTGGCCACGGTGACCGCCGTTCATGCCGCGCGACAAAAGGCCGTCCTGCAGGGCAAGGATCCAGGCGCTTTGGTCGCGTATTTTGGCCTAACGGCCCATTGCTGCACGCCTCAGGCTTTGTCGGTCTGTGGGATCCAACATCAGCGTCGTATCCCGGTGCGGGCTGATCACCGCATGGACATGGACGAACTCTCGGCAACGATGGCTCGCGACCGAGCGCTCGGCCTGGAGCCCTTCTTCGTTGCGCTGAGTGCGGGCGAAGTCGAGGTCGGCGCGATTGACGACCTCGAGCGGGGCCGGGCCTTGGCGAGCGAAGCGAACGCATGGTTGCATATCGATGGTGCCTACGGCGCTTTCTTTGTACTGGCGCGATCGGCACCCGCCGTGCTGCGACAGATGGGTGAGGCCGACTCGCTATGCCTCGATCCCCACAAGGGTCTCGGCCTGCCTTACGGCACTGGCGCCCTTTTGGTGAGGGACATCAATGATCTGCGACGCGCGTTCGCCAACGCCGGAAATTATCTGCCGGGTCAGGCCGAAGCCGCTCTCCCGCCCGACACGATGGACCTCGGGATCGAGATGACCCGACCATTTCGTGGTCTGCGTTTGTGGCTACCGATTAAGCTATTGGGGATCGCGCCCTTTCGTGACCATCTGGAGCAGATGCTGCAGCTTGCGCATGGGTTGGCCGAGGAAATCAGGGCGATTCCCGAGTTGGAATTGGTCAGGGCGCCGGTGCTGTCCGTCTGCACCTTTCGGCTCAAGGCGCCCGCAACTGATACGGCAAATCGGCGCTTGCTTGACGCCATCAATGCCGATGGCAGCTTTTTTCTGACGGGGTGCACCTTATCTACGCCCGGGGGCGGCTTTGCCCTGCGCGTGGCATTGCTCTCGTTTCGAACCGAGCGAGATACCGTTCAGGCCTTGGTTCTCCGTATCAGGGAAGCCGTAGCCAGGATTTCCTGATCTAGGCGGGCGGCCGGACCACCTTCTTTTTCCTTTGCCGGATGTATTAAACTTAGTTCGGTTTTTGAACCGAACTGTTTCTTTTTGGTTCGAAGACTTCGCCAACATCAGAAGACGACGGCCCGGGGGGGCAATATGCAGACTTCAATCGTCCGAAATTTCATCCTGACAGCTGTTGCGTTTTTCATGTTTTCTGCATCGACCCTGACGGTCGGGCAAGAGCAGGCTGCCACGCCGGCCGAGCCGACGGCGCCCGCTTTCTCCAAGCCGGAAAAAGTGCTGGTCGGTGCGTACATCAACGACATCAAGGAGGTCGACCTCGCCTCCAACAGCTACAACGTCGATATGTACGTTTGGCTGCGCTGGAAAAACCCAGAAATCGATCCTTCCGTGACGATGGAGGCGATGAATCCGCGCGACGCCTGGATGACCGCGAAGCGCTTGAACGAACAGCCCATCAAGCTTGAGGACGGGTCGTACTACAACATCATCCGTTACCTCGGTATGTTCTCGAGCAAGCTGAACGTCTCCAAGTACCCGTTCGACGAACAGGTATTGACCATGATCTTTGAGGAGCAGCAGCTCTCCACCAAGGATCTCGAGTTCGTCGCGGATCAAGAGGGGTCGGTTGCCAATCCCGAACTGGCGATTCCGGGTTGGACGCCGAAACCGCTCGTGGTGCGCGTCTCCAACAAGCCTTACTCGACCTCGTGGGGCCTCGATGGCGACAACACCGACGCGTATTCCCGGGTCTACATCGAGTTGCCGGTCGCGCGCCCGGTAGTGGCCTCGGCCATCAAGCTGTTCTTCCCGCTGCTGATCGTTCTTGCGATGGGCGTGTTCGTGTTCTTCCTGCGGCCGCGAATGGTTGAATCAAAGATTTCACTCGCTGCGACCGTGCTGCTGACGCTGGTGGCTCTGCAGTTCACCACCATGAGTGCCCTGCCCTCGGTCAGCTATCTGACCATGGTCGAGTTCATTTACGCAGTCTCATTCATCTTTACGGTGTATGTGCTCGTGGTGTCTCTGATGACGGCGTGGTCGCCGCGCGATCCGGAGTCCGTTGAGGCCGTGCAGTTCGATCGTCGTGCCGCGACGATCGGATTGGTCGGCTATGTCATTGCGCTGGCACTGACCATCGCGGTGTTCCTCTCGTGATGACGGGTCGCAAGCGGCGATGCTCGGCGGCATTTGACTCTGCCTGATCTTTGATCCTAGTGAAGCCCTGTGCGCGATCATCGATTTGGCTGATTCGCGCGGGGCGAGCGGCGCGGGGCATCGCCTTGGCGATGTGTTCTGTGTCGCTCTGGGCTGCGGCCGTGTCCGTCGGCTCCGTCTCTGTGGTCGACGCGGCGGAAGTGGCGATGGCGCCACCTTCCTCCGCGGTGACCTTGCCGGCCGGTGCCGAGGTCGTTCGTGGCTCCGGATCGGTGACCCGTCAAGGCAACGGGCTCGTGGTACAGCAATCCACCGCCAAGCTCGTGCTCAACTGGCAGAGCTTCAGCATTGGCCCCCAAGGCGAAGTGGAGTTCGTCCAGCCGGATAGCTCCTCGGTCGCACTCAACCGAGTTGTCGGCACCGACCCGTCCCTGATCCAGGGGCGTCTAAAAAGCAACGGACAAGTCTTTCTCGTCAACCCGAATGGCGTGATGTTCTCGCGGACTGCGCGGGTCGATGTCGGCGGCCTCGTGGCATCGACACTCGACATGGATGATCAGGAATTCATGCGGGGGAATTTCGTACTCGCCGGCAACAGTACGGCCAGCGTGGTCAATGAGGGCGAGTTGCGGGCCACGGAGGGCGGGACGATTGCCTTGATCGCAGCCCGTATCGTCAACAATGGTGAACTCTCGGCAGACAAAGGCCGTGTGTTGCTCGGGGCGGGTGATCGGGTCACGCTCGATCTGGGTGGTCCGACCTTGCTGCAGGTCGAGAACTCGACCCTCGAGACGCTGATCGACAACGGCGGAGTGATCCGTGCCGGCGGCGGGCGGGTGCTCATCACCTCGACTGCTGCGAACACTCTGCGCCAAAGCGTGATCAATCACCGCGGAGTCATCGAGGCGCAGTCCCTCGGAGTCGGCGCCGATGGGTCGGTGGTGCTTTATGCCAGGGGCGGCACGCTCAACAATTCGGGAAGCATCAAAGCCCAAGGCAGCTTCGTTGAAACCTCGGGCAAGCAATACACCAACTTGGCCGGCGCGACCGTCGAGGCCGCCGAGTGGTTGATCGACCCGGTCGACATCGAAATCGATGCCGCCATGGCGGCGTCCATTCAGAGTGCGCTGGCCAGCGGCAACGTCACGGTGACGACGGATGGTGCGGGTTCCTGTGCGCCTGCGGCCTGCACCGGCGCGGGCACAAACGGCGACATCACGGTCAGCGCGCCGATCAGCTGGTCGGCTAATCGCCTGACGCTGCGAGCCGATCGCAATATCAACATCAACGCGAACGTGACGGTAACCAGTTCGGGCTCGTTTCATGTTTATTTTGGTCAGGCAACGAGTGACGGCGCGGGTGCGAGCTATAACGTCGCGAGCGGCGTCAGTATCCGGATCCCGTTGCCGGAGACTGTCTCGTTCATCGGTATCGAATTCAGCAACGTTTTCAGTTCGGCTTTTCGTTGGAAAAAGGGCTTTGATGGACTGCTGACCGAGCTAGTACTCAACAATGGCTTTCTGGCTTTCGGGGCGATCGGTGCGAATAATGCTGCTGCAGCCGCCAATACCTCGGCAATCAACTCGCGCGGCTTGCTGACGCAACCCAACTATTTCGACAACGTCAACACGGACCGAAACGGCTATTTCAAACTCAGCTCCGGCAACAATCCTCTGGATATGGAAATCGGCATTGGCCGCAAGAACACCATTTGCGTCTTCGGCGCCTGTGTGTCCGTCTGTCCTGTTCTGTTTTGCCGCTGGAACGAAAATTTCACGTTTACTTCGACCGACAGCATTTTAAATTTCACCGGTTCGGGCGGTTACGTCGAAATCGGCGGTTATCGTCCTGGCGCCGGCAGCGGGCCGGGCGGTGGTCCGAAGGGGGCGGGGGTCATCGAGACGGTCGTTCCGTGGTCGCTGGGTCTTTTTGACTCAGCGACCGTCACCAATCGTTATGAGCTCGAACACGACAAGGCTTTCCTCAAGGTCACGACGTCCGTCCGCGCCTCCGGCGGCAATTTGGACAATGTCGGTATGTGGATCGGTACCCGCGACGACTCCGTGGGTACGAACGACGCCCCGCGCAAGACCATGGGTCGATTCGCCGGTGGCGCATTCACCGCTGCGACCTCGCGCGGGCAGTCCTCGAGTGTTCTGAAGATCGACGAGCGGAACGACGGTACCGGCGTGAGCGCCTTTCTGTATTCCACCGCCTCGTCGGCGCGAGTGACGTTCGGCGACTGCGGGTTTTTGAATATCTGCGAATTCACCGACGCTACCGCAAAAAACCCTCGAGACCAGGAGGTCAGTCTCTCTGGAGACGGCGCGTACAGCCTTTACTCAAACTTGGGGAATATCTCCTCGGGAACGACCAAGAGTTTTGTTTGGTATTACGGCGCGGCTCCAGCGCAGAACATCGCTGCGGTTATTGGTGATGTCATCGCTTCTGAGCCGGGTAAAACTGCGCTGACCTTCACGCTTCCCACCTTGACAGGTTCCTACGTCTATCGAGGGACTGCATACACGCTGTCGAGTCTCTGGAGTGCCAGCAGCATTTTCGGCAGTGCCTATTCAAGCTGGGTCGCAGGGACCGACTATGCGTTCGAGTTCGACGGAGCGCCGGTCACCGGGTTTACCAATGCCGGTACCTATTCCGGCATCGGCGTCACCATTCTGCGTAGCGGATTTGATGTCGCCGGAACCGGAAATACGCTGGGTACGCTAACGATCAGTCAAGCCCCGCTGACTGTCACCGCCAATAATGCGAGGAGAACCTATGACGGCTCGGCGTTTGCGGGCGGTAATGGCGTGTCTTACAGTGGTTTCGTCAATGGTCAGACGACGGACGTACTCGGCGGTGCGCTGACTTTCTCAGGAAGTAGTCAAGGCGCGATCAACGCCGGCAGTCATGTGCTGACGCCGGGCGGTTTGACCTCGAACAATTACGCGATCGCCTTTGTCGATGGCACGCTGACGATCGATCCAAGGCCGATCACCATCACCGTTGGTTCGAAGACAAAGGTCTACGGCGATGCCGATCCGACGCTGACCTGGACCGTGACGACGGGGAACCTCGTCGGCAGCGATACGCTCGCGGGCGCGCTCACGCGTGCGGAGGGCGCCAACGTCGGCAGCTATGTGATCGACGCCTCCGCGCTCAACAACACGAACTACACCATCACGCGGGTCAACGGCGCGCTGACCATCACGCCACGCCCGATCACCGTGACGGCGGATGCGAAGTCGAAGATCTACGGCGATGCGGATCCGACGCTCACCTGGACGGTGACGACGGGGAACCTCGTCGGCAGCGATACCTTGAGCGGTGCGCTGACGCGCGCGGCGGGCGCCAACGTCGGCAGCTATGTGATCGACGCCTCCGCGCTCAACAACACGAACTACACCATCACGCGCGTCAACGGTGCACTCACCATCACGCCACGCCCGATCACCGTCACCGCGGATGCAAAGTCGAAGATCTACGGCGATGCGGATCCGACGCTCACCTGGACGGTGACGACGGGGAACCTCGTCGGCAGCGATACGCTCGCGGGCGCGCTCACGCGCGCGGCGGGCGCCAACGTCGGTACGTACACGATCGATGCTTCGGCGCTCAACAACACGAACTACACCATCACGCGCGTCAACGGCGCGCTCACGATCACGCCACGCCCGATCACCGTTACAGCCGATGCGAAGTCGAAGATATATGGGGATGCGGATCCCACGTTTACGTGGACGGTAACGACGGGGAACCTCGTCGGCAGCGATACCTTGAGCGGCGCGCTCACGCGTGCGGAGGGCGCCAACGTCGGCAGCTATGTGATCGACGCCTCCGCGCTCAACAACACGAACTACACCATCACGCGGGTCAACGGCGCGCTGACCATCACGCCACGCCCGATCACCATCACCGTTGGTTCGAAGTCAAAGGTCTATGGTGAGGCCGATCCCACGTTTACGTGGACGGTGACGACGGGGAACCTCGTCGGTAGCGATACGCTCGCGGGCGCGCTCACGCGCGCGGCGGGTACCAACGTCGGTACGTACACGATCGATGCTTCGGCGCTCAACAACACCAACTACACCATCACGCGCGTCAACGGCGCGCTCACCATCACGCCACGCCCGATCACCGTTACAGCCGATGCGAAGTCGAAGATATATGGGGATGCGGATCCCACGTTTACGTGGACGGTAACGACGGGGAACCTCGTCGGCAGCGATACCT
>JBILGD010000072.1:0-13552 GCA_044351225.1 Steroidobacteraceae bacterium | reverse complement strand
CTCGCACGCGTGCAGCCCTTCTGGCAAACGCGCATTGCGCCGGAGCTCGCCGCGGGACGCAATGTGCTCGTGGCAGCGCACGGCAACAGCCTGCGTGCCATGGTCAAAATGCTCGATGGCGTCGCCGAGAGCGACATCGTCGAACTCAACATTCCGACGGGCGCACCGCTGCTCTATGAATTGAACGACGAGCTGAAACCGCTCTCGAGTCGCTACCTGGGCGATGCCGCGGCGATCAAGGCCGCGGCCGAAGCGGTCAAACGTCAGGCCACCGGCTTGCCGGGTCCCGGCGCCCAGCCATCGTAACGACCGCCCGTCTCGGCCGCGAGCGCGCGCATGCGGTTCGAGACCTCACGGACACCATGCACGTTCAGCTGCATGCTGCGCATGGCATAGACGCTCCAGGGCTGCTCGCCGCCGTCCGGTAATTCGCGCACGTCGGTGGCAAAGCCTTCGGTGTGCAGCTTCGCCGCCACGGCGTTCGCGGTCTCGCGCGTCGGCAAGGCCACGAAAAAGTCGACTTCCACGGGGCTGAAAGGGTCGACACCGCTGCGACGCAAACGCTCGATGAGTTTTGCGTCCCAGTCGTCTTCACGGCGCTGACCGGCGCGCCGCACTTGATAGACGATGCGCCAGATGGCGATACCGGCACCTGCGACCAGGAACAGCACGAACCAATCCATCGCTCAATCCCCCTAATGCCCTGCGGTAAGGCTCACTCGTCGGGCGCGATGGTGACGCGCAAACCGTCGAGATCGTCGGTCATGTCGATCTGGCAGGACAGGCGAGAGCCGTCCTTGTAATGCGCAAGCTCATGCAACAACTCGCGCTCATCGGACATCGGTGCGGGCACCCGAGCTGCCCAGGCTGCATCCACATAGACATGGCAGGTGGCGCAGGAACACATACCCCCGCAAATCGCCGCGATGCCGTAATCGAGCTCGCGCAGCGTCTCCATGATCTTGACGCCTGCGCGCGCAGGCACGTCGTGTTCGATTCCGTCGCGGTCGATAACTTTAAGCGTGGGCATTGGCCTTATCCGATCTGAGGTGAAACTGGGGTGGTGAACGTTGTCCCGCCGCCCCCCGCCGCGGGCACGGTAGTTTGCCCGGGACGGACGGCCGATGCCACCCGTCAGGCGGACGGCGCCGGATCCCGCGGCGCGATGATCCGCGCGAGCGCGTGCCACAGGCCATCGAGCAAACGGCGCAGCTCGACCCGCTGAAAGAATTCCTGCGGCGCGACGCTCCATTCAGCGAGCTCACCGACGAGCGGCGAGTCGGCATCCAGCAACGCCACGAGACCGGCGAGATCCTCATCGGGGTGCCCCCGATGCGCGTACTCCCAATCGAGTAAGCAGGGCGTACCGTCGGCACGCAGCAGGATGTTCGCCGGGCTGAGATCGCCGTGCACCAGCACCTGCGTGCTCATGCGCGTGCTCTCGCTCGCGCGCGTTCGCGCATCCTTGCCGCAGTGTGCCTCATCGGCCGCGCGGCGCAGATCCGCCGCTTGCAGCACTCGCCAGAGGTTCACGCATCGATGCACGCGCGGGGTCCACTGCCGCGCTGCCGTCTCATCGAGTGCGACCAGGCGGTCGTGCAGCGCGAGCAGTCGGGCGGGCAAATCCATCGCGGGCAGTTCATGTGCCGGCAGGCCGCGTAATTCTTTGATGATCCGATGCAGCAGCGCAAGCCGCGCCGGATACCGCATCCAGTCCGCCTCGAGCGCCAGACCATCGACGAAGGCCATCGATAACTTGCCCGCCGCGGCATCGTAGTCAAACACCTGCGGCGCGAGCCCGTGCGCCGCCGCCAGCCGCTGTGCCGCGACTTCGGTCGGCGGATCGATACCAAGTGCGCTGGCGATCGGCGGTGCCGCCCAACGACGCAAGACTTTCTGGCCTTGCGTATCGCGTCGAATCTCGATGCGATTGATGCCACTGCTCACTGCTGACGCCAACGCAGATGCCAGGCCCGCCAGCCGAAGATCGCGATCACGAAATAGATGACGTACAGCCCGGCAACGAGCTGCAGACCCTGCGCACCATAGAGCGCGATCGAGGCTGCGTTGACCGCGAACCAGTACAACCAGTTCTCGAGCACGGTCCGCGCCGTCATCCAAGTGGCGAGCAAACTCGCCGCCGTGACCGCTGCGTCGAGCGCAGGCCAGTTGCCCAGGTTGAGGAACGGCAAACGCGGCGCAACCCAAAGCGTAAACACCGCAATGGCCAGCCACGCGAGTGCATGGTTGACGAGTGGCCATCGGCGGATCGCCGGATCACCGCGGCCATTTGCCGACCAGTTGATGAATCCATAGACCGCCATGCCCACATAAAGCGTCTGCAGCCCGGCTTGCATCGGCAGCCCCGCGCCTGCGGCCAGCCAGGCGAGCAGTGCCGAGGACAAGCCGCCGCTCACCCACGCCCAACGATTACGCCGCACCGCCAGCAGCGCGTAACCGATCCCGGTGATCAAAGCCGCCGGTTCAATCCATGCCATCGACATCCGTTTCTCCGTGTTGAGACCAGGCGGCGACGCGTTTTAGCGCAGATTCCAGACGGCGCTGATGCCGGCGGCGCGCGGATCGGCTAGTTGGACGTACAGCTTGTCCGCGAAGTCCGGCGGCTCGTTGCCAAAGAAAAAACCACGCATCGCGTAATCCTCATCCAGTGCGTTGCGCACCCAGGCGTCGATACGCCAGCGACCGGCATCGAACCCCGCGCGCAGATTGAGCAAGCTGTAAGGCTGCGAACGCTGATCATGGCTGTCGCTGAAGTAGAACGCGGCAACGCGCTGCAGATCAGCGCGGGCGAACCAGCCGACCGGCTCGCGATACTCGATCGACAGCGAGCTCTGCTGACGCGGCGCATGAGCCTGTCCGCGACCCGAAAGATCACGCCCCGCCACCACATACTCGGCGAAGCGGGTGCGCAGCACACCGAGCGTCGCACCCACCGTCACGCGCATCGATATCCGAGCACTCAACGACGCCTCGAGGCCCTCGTTCACGCCACGTGCGGCATTATCCGTCAAATAAATGAACGACAGGGGATCGCCCGGGTCAAGCTGCGCCGAAGTACTGACCTGCTGCCCACTGCGGCGCATATGAAAGAACGCGATGTCGTAACGCAGCCCGCGCTGCGGATCATCGAACTTCGTGCCGATCTCGATGCTGTGCAAAAGTTCGGCATCGAACTCGCGCCGATTTGCCGGTACGACGGTGCCGATGTTGAAGCCCCCCGCCTTGTAGCCGCGCGACAGAGTCAGATAAGTCGTGCGTTGTTCGTTGACGCGATATTCGAGCGCCGCGTTGCCACCGAACATGGTCTCGCGCGGCGCGAGATCGCTGCCGTCGGTATCGCGATAACGCGCGCGACGCTGCTCGGCACGGACGCCGAGTGCAAACCGCCAGCGCTCGCCCGCTGACCAGCCGCCGTTGCCGTAGACCGCGACACTATCGGCCCGATAGTCGCTCACCAGCGCGCGAAAGATCTCGCCGCCATAGAGATCGAGTTGATCGTTGTCCTCCTCGAGTCGCTGCACATAGAGGCCCGCCACCCAATCCATTGCGGAACCCACACCCGCATCCTCGATCGAGGACCAGCGCAAATCCTGCGTCAGCGTGCTTCGCCCGCGTAGAAATCGCGAGGTGAAGTCGTAATCGGGATCAGCTGCCCAATCACCATCGAAGGCATAGACGATATCGGCATCGACCAGCGCCGTGGTGCTGCGAAAATTTGTGTTACCGCCCTCACGGATCAACGTGACGGATACGCCGCGCGAGCGCTGCGCGTCGCGCCCCGGATCATCTGATCGAGTCACGCGTGTGTTATCGGTGGCGAAAGCGTCGAAACCGTTGTCGAGCTCGACATGCAGCGCGGAGAGATCGAGCTGCCAGGCGGTGCTCAGCGCATGCCGACTGCGCCAACGGAGCGTGCGCTCATCGAAATCATTGGTGTCATCGCGCCCAAGCGTCAGGTTGCGCCGCGAACCATCGCCGCGAAATCCCTGCGCAACGAAACGATACGCAGCGCCTACGGCCTCGTCGAGGCCATCGCCGAACGCCCCGTCACCCAGCGCCCCACCCACGACGAGCCCGAGCGAAGCCACGCCGAACTCGCCACTCATCGCCTCGAGTCGCAACGTTGGCGCAGCCGTCGGCTGCCGAGTCTGCAGATTGATCAGACCGGCGAGGGCATTGGCGCCCAACGTAGTCCCCTGCGGACCGCGTAACACCTCGACCTGACCCAGATCGATCAACGTTGCCGGCATGCCGATGCCAGAGAAATCCATGCCGTCGATCAAAAAACCGACCGAGGGATTCGGCGCGCCCTGCCATTGATCGTTCTCGCCGATGCCGCGCAACTGGAAATAACGAGGCCGTGAGGTGCCCGAGGCCCAGTTGAGGTTGGGCACCAGCGGCAGCACATCTTCGAGATGCTGCAGTCCGGCCTCGCGCAACAATCGCTCATCCAGCAGCGTGACGCTAGCCGGCGTCTCGAGCAGTGATCGCGGCCGAAGACTCGCCGTGATCACCACCTCTTCAAGCGCGTCTTCTAGCCCATTCGGTCCAGGACTAGCACGCTGCGCACCCTGCGCTGACGCACCAAGTGCCGCGAGGGCAACGAAAAGTCCAAAGAAATTGACGACAAGACAACGAGACACCTGCTCCCTCCGCCGGTACTAACCGGATCAGGTTCAACGGGTTCGCCGCTCCAGTGCGGCGTCTCAGGCCGGTCAGGCCACCCCAAGGTTCGCCATATTCTCCATGAAAATCATATATTTGCAATCCAAAAAACATCCTTGCCCGATATCTGGTGAAGTGTGCTGCCGGGTTGCTTACAATCGCCCCCCTTTGCGGACGGGCCGCACACCGCGCGGAGCGCACAGCATGGCGAGATCGATCCGAGTCTTTCAGGTCGACGCTTTCACGCAGCGACTGTTCACCGGCAACCCTGCGGGTGTGGTGCTTGGTGCCGAGGTACTCTCGGACGAAGAAATGCTCGCCATCGCCCGCGAGCTCAACAACGGCGACACCGCCTTCGTGCTGCCCGCAGACGGCGACGATCACGATCTGCGCGTGCGCTTCTTCACGCCGCGCACCGAATCGTCGTTCGTCGGTCATGCGACCGTAGCGACGCACTACGTGCTCTCGCACGCCGAAGGCGCGCCACGCAAGTTGCGCCAGCGCCAAAAAGCCGGCCTCGTCGACATCGAGATTCGCGGCGAAGGACCCGACCGTCGCATCGCGGTACGTCAGCCCGCCCCCGTGCTCGGCCGCGAGCTCAACGCACGCGAGCGACTCGCCGTGCTCGATGCACTTGCGCTCTCAAGTGCCGATCTCGACCCGCGTTGCGAGATGCGCATCGTCGGCTCGGCGGGCAATCGACTGCTGATCGGCGTGCGCGGCCCGCAACAACTCAAACAAATGAAACCCGATTTCAATCGGCTGAGCACGCTCTCCGCGCAGCTCGGTGCCTCGGGTCATTTCGTGTTCACGACCGACTCGGGTATCGAGGATTGTCTGACGCTGTCGCGCATGTTCTGCCCGTCGATCGGCATCCCGGAGGATCCGGTGAGCGGCAACGCCCACGGACTGCTTGGCGCGTATCTGCTGCATCACGATCTGCTGCAGCGCAACAGTGATCGCGCGCATTTCTCGGGCGCTCAGGGCCAGTATCAGCAGCGACCGGGTCGGGTGGATGTCGAACTCGAGTTCGACGGCAACGCGCTGAGCGGCGTATGGATCATCGGCAGCGCGGCGATGGTCTTCGAGACCACCATCGCGCTGCCGTGACCGATTTCTTTTACCGCAGCAAGTCCAATCAGAAGTCCATGCGCACCGAGAACTGCAGGCGGCGCGGCAGGAAAGTGCTGCGCGCCTGACCGAAGTCGGCCGCAAAGTCGTAGGGCTGGAAGCGATATCCCGTCTGCCGATCGGTGACGTTGAAGAGGTCCGCGCGGAACTTCAGCGTGGGCAGCGAGCCCCACTGGAAGTTCTGCGTGTAGTTCAGGTCGAGCTGCCAGTGATTCGGGCTGCGGCGGCTGCCGGCGGGCTCGGCGAAGCGTGACGCCGCAACGCCGGTGCTGGTCGAGGTGCTGCCGTAATAGCTGTTCGACCATCGCTCCCACGGCTGACCCGACTGAAACACGAAGAACGCGCCGATATTGGCCTTCCAGTCCGTGGTGTAGAAGCCATACACCTTGAGGACGTGCGGACGATCACCCGAGAGAACACCATTGCCGCGGTTGTCCCAAGGGAACTTGCCCGGATCATCACCGTAGTTCGACGACCCGATGAAGATATCGAGGTCGTTGTTACCCGCCGTGTTGTCCTGGTCGAAGTTGCCGCGGTAGCGGCTCCAGGTATAGGACGCATTGAGGTAGGTGCGATCGCCCTGCCATTCGGCCTCGAGACTGGCTTCGTAATATTTGGTGAAGCCGCCGTCGACTTCTGCGATGACGAACGCACTGTTCGGGTTCGCGGTACTGCCAAGCTCCGGCAACATCGCTGCAAGGCCCGGAATGTACAGCCCCTTCGCCCGCACATCCGCCGGTGCGCCACCTGCGTTGGCCACGCCGTTGACGGTGTAGGTCAGCAGTCGCGCGTTGTTGGCGAAGTCTTCCCAGAAGTGTGAGCCCTCGCGATAACGCAGATGACCGCGCAACGAGAGGCCATTCTCGAGTGCCTTGGTCGTGCCAACCGTGAACTCGTCGATACGCCGCGGCTTGAGACCGTCGGCGAACAACTTGCCGCTGGAGCCGGCGCGGGGCGTGACCTCGAGCAGATTGCCGTTCTGGTCGAACCGCATGCGCAACTGTGCACGCAGATTACGATCCCACGATGCGGCGCGCGCGAGCGAACTCGCCTCCGGGTTGTACTGCGCGAAGTTCGCGAACATCGTGTCCGACTCGTTGTAGCGCCACAGCAAACCGAGCCGCGGCTGGATCATTTCGCCGAAGCCGACTCGGTACATTTCGTATTCTTCGCCCAGGGCTTTCTCGAAGCCGGAGATATTGTTGGCGTTCTTGCGCAGTCCCTGACCGTACAGCTTGTCCTCGCTGAGCAGCACACCGAGATTGAGATCGAAGTCGCCGATGGTGATCGTGTCGTTGATCTCGATGTTGAGCGAGCTCGACGCGGACACGATGCCGGGCGTCGGATTGCCGGCAGCATCGCGCAGCGTCTGCTGCTCGGTGGCAGCCTCATAGAAAAACGGCACGTTATTGGCACCCAGCGTTGTGGTGCGCTCAAGTCCGCCCGCATAGCGAATCGCACCCCAACCGTTCGAGACGCGGCTCAGGTCCTCGCTGATCTCCTGATACTTGAGACCGATGTGCAATGCATGGCGCCATGAACCGATATCGAACTTCGTGGCAAAGGCGATCTCGCCGCTGTCGCGGAAGAAGTTCTGATTGTTGATTTGCGAGAACGCGCCGACCGTGCCGCCGCCAGTCTTTACGCCACCGGTGCCGTCATAGCCGTACTGAGTGATCAGCGTTTGCGCGCCCGCGTTATAGGCAGCGAGCTGCGCAGCCGTGAAACCCGTCGGCACTGCCGTGCGCAGCAGAGGTACGGTGAAGGCTCCCATGTTGGCGAGACTCGCCACGTCGAGTCGACCGTTGATCGCCGGGATCACCGAGAGCAAGTTGTCGGGCGTGCCAGCGGTGATCAACTCGAATTTGCCGTACTTGAAGCTGAGCGAGCTGTCCTCGCCAAGCAGCCACGAACCGTCGATGGTGAGGATGTCCTGCTTGGAGAGATCGCCCGTCGAAACCGAATCGGCATCGAGCGCGCCGACGGCGGCGCCCTTCGACTGACGATCCGAGGTGCGCAGGCTCGCATTGAACAACAGGTCTTCGGTGGGCGCCCAGGTGAGCTTGCCGAAGTATTCGTCGCGAATGCTGTTGAAATCTTTGACGTTGCCGTAGCGCGTCACGGGATTCACGCGGGAGTCCTCGGGACGGTAGTACGAGGCATAGAAAAACAGCGAATCCTCGATGATCGGTCCGCCGAAGCCCGCCGTGATCCAGCTGCGCTCGAGCGTGTAGGGCACGGTGCCGCGAATGTCGGCAACGAGATTCTTCGGCTGGAACTTGTACTCGACTGAACCCTTGAAATCGTTGGTGCCCGACTTCGAGGTGGTGTTGATCGAGAAACCACCCGAGCGATTGAAGCCGATGGCCTTGGCGCCACCACGCTCCATGGCGACGTTCTCGACGTCATGCGTGGAAGGATCGGCGGCAAGATTGCCGAACAAGGGCAGCGAGACGTCAACGCCGTCGAAACCGTATTTGTTGTCAACGCCAGAGCCACCCGCAGAGGGTCCGAGACGGGTATTTTCGGAGTACTGCACGCCGGGAATCAGCTTGAGAAGATCACGATATTCCTGACCAACCGGCAGACTCTCAACCTGCTTGGCACCGAGCGAATTGGCGAGTGAGGCATTGCCTTCACGCGACAGACCGGTAGCGACGATGCGCACGATCTGCAGCTCCTCGGGGCGCGTGGCCGCGATCGACACGTCGGCCACGGAGGTCTGATCAAGCAGCACCTCGACGTCGACCTTCTGCAGCACACCGAGCGAATTGCTGAAGGTCAGCGTGTACTTGCCGGGCAGCAGCAAGGGCAACGAATAGGTGCCATCGGGGCGTACGGTCGCCGAGCGGGCCTTCGGCATAACCTCGCTCTCGGCGGTGACGGTGATTCCGGACGGCGAGCCTCCAGCGGCCTCCACCGAAACTTTGCCGCGGATTCCACCGGCCTGCTGCGCGAACGCTGGCGCGGTAGCGAGAACGCTGGCGACGAACGCCGCGACCAGAAATTTGTTGGCTGACATGACTCTCCTCCCCGATCTTTGTTGCTCTGCCGCAGCCCGGACCTTCGTCGCGGACTGCAAGGCGCATTCAATTACGGTTGACGCCGCAGTGCAAGCCGGCGCGCTTGACGGCTATCTGTCAACCATGTACCTTTACCAATAAAGGTACTGGTACTGGAAACATGACTCGCGAAAACAACCTCGCTGCCATGAAGAAAGGCCTGCTCGAATTCGTCGTGCTCAAGGTGGTCGGCACCGGTCAGCTGTACGCTGCCGATATCCTCGCCCGACTCGACGGCACGGAGTTCGCCACGCAGGAAGGCACGCTATATCCGCTGCTGAGCAAGCTGCGCCGCGAGGGTTTTGTGCATTACGAGTGGCAGGAATCATCGCTTGGGCCACCGCGAAAATATTATCGGCTGACGCCAGAGGGGCGCGGCCATCTCGATACTCTCGATTTTTACTGGAAGACCATCGACCGAACGTTGGCCGAGCTTGGCCGCTGAAGGCACCGGAGATCCGCATGCAACGCGTCATTCACGCCAGTCTCAACCGCAACCCCTACCCCATTGAGGAAGACGCCTACGCGCGCCTCGAGACCTACCTCGCCGAATCGGCAGCCGCGTTGGCGGATGATCCCGATCGCGAGGAAATCCTGCTCGACCTCGAGCAAGCCGTGGCCGACCAGTGCCGCCGTCGACAGCCGCCGCAGGCGAGCGTGATCACGCTCCAGGAGCTGCTGCCTGCGCTCGAGGAAATCGGGCCGGTACGCTCACCGTTGGCAGATCAGGTCGACAGCAAAGAAAACAAAGATGCGGCCGCTCGTGTGCCGCTGCAGCAGATCAGTCAAGGCGCGTGGGTGAGCGGCGTCTGCCTCGGGCTTGCCAGGCACCTGCGGGTCGAAGTGACACTGGTGCGGGTGATTGCCGCGGCGCTGCTTTTTTTCACCGGCGGCGCCGCACTGCTGCTCTACGGCGTACTGATGTTGCTGATGCCGTTCGCGCCGCTCGACCCGCAGCTTGCACCGGCTCGCAAGCTCCCCGCGAAACTGCGTGAATGGACCGAGGCGCTTCGCGGCAAGCTGGCGAGCGTCGCCCGCTGAAACCGCTCCGCAGAAATCCCGCGCCGTAGAAATCCCGTTCCGTAGAAAATATTGACCCGCTGCCTCACGCGGCGGTAATGCCGCGCGTGATCACGCGGTCGGTCGACAGCACCGTCGCGGGTTCGTGCTCGGCCGCCCCCTGCAGCGCGCGGTAGAGCGGCGCGAAATCGGTTTGCAGCGTCTCGCGGAGCAAGGACTCGAAGCTCGCGATCACGAAATAGGTTTGCTGAAAATCGTCGATGCGATATCGGGTCTGCAAAACGCGTGCGAGTTCAAAGCCGAGTCGATTTGGCCGCGGATCTTCGAGGGCGTAGCGCGTTTCGGCAAAGCTCGAGGTGATACCTGCGCCATAGATCCGCAGACCCGCAGGCGTCTCGACCAATCCGAACTCGACCGTGTACCAGTAGAGCCGTGCGAGCTTCTCGAGACTGCCGAAGCCAAGGCTGCGCAGCCCGCCCTCGCCGTAGGCCTGCATGTAGTCCGCGAACACCGGATTGGTCAGCAGCGGCACGTGCCCGAACACGTCATGGAAGACATCGGGTTCCTGCAAATAATCGAGCTGATCGGCAGAGCGGATGAAGCGCCCGGCGACGAAGGTGCGCTCGGCGAGATGGCGGAAGAACACCTCTTCGGGCACGAGGCCCGGAACCGCCTTGACCTGCCAGCCGGTGCGCGCACGCAGCTCTTCGGAGAGGATCTCGAAGTCCGGAATGCCGCGTTTGCCAAGTTGCAGCACGCGCATGCCCTCGATCACTTCAGGCGCGGCACGCCCCTGCAGCACCCGACTCTGTCGCTCGTACAGCAGATCCCAGGTGGCGTGTTCGCTCGGCGAATAGTCGAGCCAGCGTTGCGGCACGAGCCCGTCATCGGTCATGAGCGCCAGCGTAGTGCCAGATCCGCAAGATGTGCAATCAGGGACAGTAACAACAGGATCGCCACATCCCACCACGGCGCATCCCGCAAGGCCGCAGCGATCGCGAGCATGAGGAATGCGCCCGAGGCAAGGCTGCCGAGCAAGGCACGTGGCGCGATACCGATGCCGCGCGCTCGCCACAACCACACGAGCAACAGCGCTTCGCCGATCACCAATAGCGCAATGAGCTGCGGAATGCGGCCCTCGGCGAAACCCGTCGCAAGCAGCTCGATCACGCGGCAGTGATGCCTGCGGCTCAGGCCGCCTTGGCGATACCGAGCAGGTGGGCAAGATCCTTGAAGAACACGCGCACGTGCGCCATCGGGCTCTTGCGCACGAGTTTCTTGTGCATGTAGGACTCCCAGGTCAGCCGCTGCACATCGGGATCGCGACACATCTTCACGAAGCGCTCGCGGCGCTGATCATTGACGTACCAGAAGCGCTGCAGCAAACCCAACACCCAGAACACACGACCGTGGTCGCGCATGAATGTCGCACGCGCCTCGCGCAGCGCGTGAGCGTTGCCGGTGACGAGACATTTGTCGAGTGCCCGTGCGGCCATCCGGCCGCAAGCCATCGCGTAATAGATGCCCTCGCCCGAGGCCGGCGCGACCACGCCCGCCGCATCGCCAGTCACGAGTACGTCGCGGCCATTGTCCCAGCGACGCAAGGGCTTGAGCGGAATCGGTGCGCCCTCGCGGCGCAGCACTTCGGCGCCGGCGAGCCCTGCGACCTCGCGCAAACCCTTGACGGCGTGGCGAATCGAAAACCCCTTGTGCGCCGTGCCCGCACCGGCGCTGATGGTCTCGCCGTGCGGAAACACCCAGGCATAGAAATCCGGTGACAACTCACCGCGGTAATACACGTCGCAACGCGTGCCGTCGTAATCCGCCGGTCGCTCGGGCGGTGTGCGCAGGATCTCGTGATAAGCATAGACAAAGGGCGTCTCGCGACCGCCGGCGATGCATTGCCGCGCCACTTCGGAGCGCGCACCGTCGGCACCGAGCACCAGTCGGGCTCGCACCTCGCGCGCCTCGCCACTCGCGGCATCCTCGAAATGGACGATGGCATCGCCCTCGGCATCGCGCTCGACACGGGTGAATCGACCGTCGACCCGCAACGCTCCGGCGCGTCGCGCCCGCTCGCGCAACCACTCGTCGAACACTTCGCGATCCACCATGCCGACAAAACCACCGTCGATGGGCATGTCCACGGCGCGCGCCGACGGCGACACCATGCGCGCGGAGGTGATGCGTGCCACCAGCAACTCATCCGGTATCGCGAATTCTTCGATCAGTTTTGGCGGGATGGCGCCGCCACAAGGCTTGATGCGTCCAGCACGATCGAGCAACAACACGCGCCAGCCGGCATTCGCCAGATCATTGGCTGCAGTAGCCCCGGCGGGTCCGCCACCGACCACCACGACATCAAATTCTTTGATCAATTCATCATGCGATACCGCGTTCATGCTCAACCCCTCCCCGCCCCGGCGACATAGGCCGCAGAGGCCCGTTCGAGATCCACATCCACCTGCGACTGCGTGTCCTCGCGACTGAGGCGCACGGCATAGGCCGTCGCCAGCACGAACAGCGCCGCCTCGGCAACGAACACCGATCCGTACGCAGCGGGCAAGGAATCGGTGAATACGCGCGCAAGATCGATGGCTCCTGTGGCCGCGATGCCGCCGATGCCGAAGGCTACCGCCTGCGCAGCGCCCCACAGTCCCATGCGCGTGCCCTCGCGACGCTCACGACCACGACCCACCAAACCCATCATCGAACCGATCGCCGCCACCGCATAGGCGCCGTTGGCCACGCCGAGCAGGAACACGGTCGGCGTCAGCGGCCATGCCGGCCCGACGAATCCCGCCACCGCAAGCGTCAGCAGCATTAGCGCGGACGCCACGCAACCGCCGATGGTCCAGACCCGCAGGGCACCAAGACGGGCCCGCGCACCGACCGTGCAGACGAGCGCGACCACGATCATGCCGGCGAGCGTACCGCCGCTCATCATGCCGGAGAGTTGCGTCGACTGACCTGGCGTCATGCCGAACACGGCACCCGCGAAGGGCTCGAGAATGAGATCCTGTGCGCTGTAGGCGAGCATGGAGACGAACACGAAGCTCGCGAGACGACGCGAGTGCGACTCACCCCACACTTCGCGGACCGCGGCGAGGAAACCGGGATTGCCATCACCGCCGCTCGCGATATTCGCGTCCTGATCCGCTGTGGAGGCCGCCGTATCGGCCGACTTGGCCAGCGACGGAGCCGTCGTCGAGTCGCGCTCGATCCCGTAAACTGCCGCGCAGGTGACGATGAACGCGGCTGCGGCCACGCTGGCGGTCACCTCGATGAGCCGTGTCAATGAAAACGGCTCGAGCATGCGGCCTGCAATCACTGTGGTGATGATGAAGCCCATGATCATCATCACCCAGGTCACGGTGGCGGCGGCGGCGAGCCGCCCTTTGGCGACGCGCGTCGACATGAGCACGAGCAGCGTCGTGCCGCAGGCGCCAACGCCAAGACCGACCGCGATGAAGGCCAGCACCGCAAAGGCGATTCCCAGCCATAATTGCGTCGCCATGAGCACCGTCGCGAGTGTCGCACCGACTGCGCCGAGCCCAAGCACCGCCATGCCGCCGATGATCCACGGCGCGCGACGTCCACCGACATCGCTGCCGTAGCCGAAACGCGGGCGCAGCACCTGCACAAAGTAATGG
>JBILGD010000071.1:0-13579 GCA_044351225.1 Steroidobacteraceae bacterium | reverse complement strand
AAAAATGACCAGAGCAGGCACCACCGAAATGCTCGCAAAGACGCAGTAAATGATTTTTTTGTTGTAGGAATACAACAGTCGGACGGCACAAGGTGGCTGAACGACTCGGCGGCCCTCAATCGAGCGCTCGCAAAACGCTAGCGAGATACTCCGCCTGCAACTGACTGCGTTGTTCCTGGGCGAGCTCATCCGCACGATATTGATCGATGTCGGCCTCCCCCACGACGCCACGACCTGCCAGCACCCGCTCGAGGGTGTCGAGGCGGGTTCGGGTGACGGCAAGCTCGGCGACCAGCGCCAACGTGACGCCGTACAAGCGATCGACCATCGGATCCGCGGTGAATTGCGGCGAATCCGGACGGCGCCCGGGGGCCGCGGTGACGCCTGGCGGGGCGGGGTCAGCGTCAAACGGGAGGGAGTGATCCATGTCCATGCTATCCCAGAGCGGCGAGTCCATTCGCCGCCTGCCAGGCACCCACCGCGTACCACGCGGGCGCTCGTCCGAAATCTTCCTGCTGGCCAACCCACTGCCAGGCTGGCGCAATGCACTGACTCTCGAAAATGCGGTGCTTGTCGAAACCCGCACGCTCGAGCATCGCCGGCAAATCGCTGTCGTGCAGCGCACCCCAAAACGGCTCGTTGTTGAACCTGCCGTCCCAATCGCGCATGAACTGCTCGAAGGGCTCGAGACCGCGGTAGGTCGGCTGCTCGAGGTGGAGCGTCAGTCCGCCGCAACGCAACAGGCGATGCGCCTCGGCGAATATTTTGGGTAGCGCCTGATGCGAGGTTTCGTGCAACACCATGGTGGTGAACACGAGATCAAAGGAATCACTGGCAAGACGGGTGTCGGCGGCATCGGCCTGCACGAACTCGATATCCGTGACGCCGAGCGACCGCGCACGCGCATGGCCGTAGCGCAGCATGGGCGCTGCCGCATCAATTGCCACGATCTCAGCCTGCGGAAAGGCTGCACGCAGCGGCAAGGTGTTGTGACCGATGCCGCAACCGAGATCGAGTATCCGTCGCGGCAAAAAATTTGGATGCTCGCGTTGCAACCAGGCGATGAGCGCACGACCCGCTGCATTGCTCCACGGTCCGCCGCTGCCGCCGATGGTGGCGTAGAGACCGGCATCGTAGTTCGCGGGATTCGAGACATCCTCTGCGAGTTGCTCGCTCGTATAGCCGCCGCGCATCAAATGCTGATCGACGGCCGACACGTAACGCGGCGGCCGGAAATCGGGGTCAAGACGCAGCGTGCGCGCGTCCGCATTAAGCTCGCGTGCGCGCTCGCGCAACGCCGAGGCCTGACGGCCGACCAGATGGCGCCCCGCTTGCTGGCGGATTTCCATGGTGTTGCGTCGCACCAGGCTGTAGGTCTGCCAGGCGGGCTCCGCCTCCATCACAGCAGCGACCTCGCGACGCTCGATCGGCTCGCGACCATGACGCTTGAGCCAAAGATTTCGTCCCCTGCGCTCCCAGGCCTCGCGTACCGCGGGCCCGAGGCGCTGCGCCACATGAGCGTTGAGCTGGGCCACGATGTCGAGGCGCGCAATATCGTCATGCCCTGCCTCGGGAAGCAGGGCATGACGACCGATGGTCTGCCATGGCGCGGGGTAACGCATGGCCGGCAGACTGCCTTCGCGACTGATTTCGGGGAAATCGATTATTCTTTAATCATCCTTCGGTTTTCTCGAAGACTTGGCAGCCCTGGTCGGAGTCCCATGCGACATCTCAACTACACGCATCTGCTCTACTTCTGGACCGTGGTTCGCGAAGGCGGTGTGACCGCCGCCGCCGCCGCGCTGCACATCACGCCGCAGACGGTCAGCGGGCAGATCAAACTGCTCGAAGATCAACTGCAGGGCGCGCTGTTCGAAAAACAGGGCCGACGACTGGTGCCGACCGAACTCGGCCGCATCGCCTTCGCCTACGCCGAAGATATTTTTCCGAAAGGCCTCGAACTCGCCTCGGTGTTGCGCGGCGCTCGCACCCGCGGCAGCCGACAGGTCGCCATCGGCGTCGCCGACGCCGTACCAAAGCTCGTCACCTGGCGCGTGCTCGAACCCTTGCTTGCCGGGGATGGCCGCTTTCACATGATCTGCCACGAGGGACCTTTACCGGTGCTGCTCGAAGATCTGGCCGCGCACCGTCTTGATCTCGTGCTCGCTACGAGCGCAGTACCCGCCGATGCCGCCATCAAGGCCTTCAGTCACTTGCTGGGCGAATCCGAGTTGGGGTTCTTTGCCGCCCCCGCACTCGCGAAGCGCCTGCGCAAACACTTTCCGCAAAGCCTGCAGGATGCACCGCTGCTGGTCCCTACCGATCGCAGTGCCAACCGGCGAGTGCTCGACGCCTGGTTCGACGGACTCGGCATCACCCCACGAATCGTCGGCGAACTCGACGACAGCGCACTCGTGAAGACCTTTGCGCAGCACGGTGTCGGCGCCTTTGCGGCGCCGCTTGCGATCGAGACCGAGATCATTCGTCAGTATGGCGTGGTGCGTATCGGTCGAATCGAAGAACTGAAAGCGCGCTTCTTCGCGATCTCGACCGAACGGCGCATCAAACACCCGGCAGTGGCCATGCTCACCGAGAGTGCGCGCACGGGACTTTTCACCCGGCGCTAGCGCGCAATCATCAAAGCACTCAATCGACGCGATGCACTCAATCGACGCGCGCGGTCGAAACGCTCTCGAGAGCGCCGCGCTCGCTGACCTCGAGGCGCACCTCGATCGGTCGGCAGCACACCTGACAGTCCTCGATATAGCTGCGCGAGGCATCGGTCAGATCGAGCATTGAACCGTACGCCTCGCCGCACCACGGGCACTGCAGTTCGACGAACACACCGAGTTCGGCCGAATCGAGCCCGGCCTCGCCGGGCTCGAACACGGGCTCGAGCCCGTAGAGCGCATCGATCTGTGCCGCATCGAGCGTCGTCACCTCGGCCAGCACCCCCGAGAGGGGCGTTGCGCGGGCTATTGAATCACGCGGCTTGCCACGACCTTGCATGGCGCGATGATAGACTGCGGCGCGGAGTCTTTGGAGCAAGCTTCGGAGCACAACATGCACGCAAAGCGCAGGGACTTTGCATTTTCATTGAGCGCCAACAGGACTGCCATGGCGGGTGCCGTACTGCTGGCCGTGCTTGGCTCGCATCCGGCTGAGGCCGCAGCCGCAGCCACCGCATCGCTCGCCACGAGCCATGCGGGCTTCTGCACCGAAGTGCAGCGCATGCTGGTCGATACCTCCTTGCCGATGCGCAACACCCTCCAGCGCAGCAAGGACGAGTTCACCGAATCAAAGGCTGCCGTGACACCCCTGACCACTCAACAATTTCTCGTTTCCACGGCTGACGGTTTGCCCGAAGAGTTGTCTTGCAAGACCAAGACCGCCGACCATCTGCGCGCGGTACACGGTGCGACTGCAGCGCGCGATCCGGCCTTGCCGCCGCGCAGTTGTCGCGATGTGCAGCGCGCCGTGGTGCGGCAGGTCTGGGAATCATTGAGCGCTGATGAGCAGGCGGGCGCTGCGCATGCGCCGCAGCGCATCATGTTGGTCGCCGATACCCTGAGCTACACAGGCTCCGGCTGGATCGGCTCACCCGCCGAGGTCTGGTTGGGCGGCGACGGCCAGCTGCGTCTGCGCGCCTCGGCGCTCTATGCGAATTGGGAAGACTGGCGCTGGAAAATCATGCCGCAAAGCTTTCGCGGCAATCATTACTGTCATCTGGTCGCGCCCGAACGCGTCCGCCGACTGATGCTTGGCGAGGAGCGACTCAGCCCGCGATAAGCTCGATCTCGAGGTGCTTGCTGGCCTTGAGTGAACTTGAGATGAGACACAGCTGCTCGGCTTTCTCGAGCAGCTTGCGCGCGCGGTCCTGATCGGCGCCGGGCAGCAGGCTGAGCCTGGCATACACGGTAAAGGCGGTGAACTGGGTCACCCGCTCGATGCGATCGAGCGTGCCCTCGGCGCGGCACTCGAGTCGCGTCCAATCGAAGCGCGAGGCCGCCGCCACCGCGCGAAAACTCAGCACGAAGCAATCCACCAAGGCCGCAGTCAGCAACGTCTCGGGCGACCAGCGATCTCCGGGGCCGCCGAATTCGCTTGGCGGATCGCTCTCGAGCGGCGCGAGTCCTGGTGATTCCAATTGAACCCGACCGACCGCGCTGGCGGCGGCGGAGACGGTGTATCGATGTGGCAGCGGAAGCATGCAGTCATTATCGAGCGCGGTCACTCGCGACCACAACCTCGCCAGCGCACGGATCGGCCGCTTGCTGCACCGTGCGCCGCCGCTCACAATGTCGCGATGAGCGACGAAGCCCGCAGCGCACCACGACGTCTGCCCTCGACAACCGACGCTTCGCGCGAGGCGCGGGATGTCCGTCGCGCCCGTCTGCGCGAGGATGGTTTTGTCATCGATGCGCTCTGTGGCGAAGCAGCCGAACTCGACCCCGAAAAGCTGGCCGGCAGCATCGAAGGCTTTATCGGCTACGCCCGGATTCCTTTGGGGGTCGCCGGACCGGTCCGCATTCAGGGCCGTTATGCCACGGGTGATTTCCTGGTGCCGCTTGCCACCACCGAGGGCACGCTGGTCGCTTCATTGCAGCACGCTTTCAATGTCATCAATCGCTGCGGCGGGGCCAATGCGGGCTGTAGCCGGCAACTCGTCGGCCGTGCGCCCTGCTTCGAGTTCGCCGATCTCGCCATCGCCATGCAGGTTGCCGAATGGCTGCCCGCTCAGTTCGCCGCCATGCAAGAGGCCGCAGCCGCGACGTCGCGCTTCTGTCGTCTGCAAGGTCAAAAAATTTCCGTGCTCGGCAACACCGTTTATCTGATGCTCGAGTACACCACCGGTGATGCTGCGGGACAGAACATGGTCACGCTCGCCACGCAGGCCGTTTGTCGATTGTTGTTGCCCTCCATGCCCGCGCAGCCGGTCAGCTGGCTGCTCGAATCTGCGCTCTCAGGCGACAAGCGTTCTTCGGCGCAAGCTTTCCTCGGCGCACGCGGTCGCAATGCCTCGGCCGAAATCGTCATTCCGGGTCGCACCGTCAATCGCTACTGGCGCGCGGATGCCGCGGCGATGGTGCGCTGCTGGGACCAAGCCGTCGCGGGCGCGGCACAAACAGGTGCCGTGGGTCTGCAGGCCAACGTGGCCAACGGACTCGCAGCACTCTTCATCGCCTGTGGTCAGGATGTCGCCTGCGTCTCGGAGGCCACGACTTCGATCACGCGCTTCGAGATCAAGGGCGATGGTGACCTGTATGCCTCGGTGACCCTGCCGAATCTGATCATTGGCACCGTGGGTGGCGGCACCTTCCTGCCGACCGCGCGCGAATCGCTGGGTCTCATCGGCTGTCAGGGCAGCGGCACGGCGGCAAAGTTCGCCGAGATCTGCGCCGTTGTCGCGCTCGCCGGCGAATTGTCGCTGATTGGCGCCATGGCAAGCGGTGCATTTGCCGATGCGCATGCGAGCGGCGGCCGCAAGGGCCGCGGTACCGGCGACGGCTGACCCGTGGCCAAAGAAATCGCGGCGGTACCGCGAGCGCGCAAACCGGTCCGTCGATTCATCCTGCACAAACTGCTGCCGCCCGTAGGCTGGCGCGCCTATCGCAGCCTTGGTCGATCATGGACCTATCGTGAACATGACCTGCATCTGCTGCACGATCTCGTGGCCGCGAAGCAGCCCGTGGTCGGCGCGTTCTATCACTCGCGCACCTTTGCCCTGCTGCACTACTTCAGTCTGCCGGCGCAAGGCCGCTGGATCCTGATGTGCTCGCAAAGCCGTGACGGCGAAGCGATGACGCGGATCGAGGAAGGCCTGGGTTTCCGCGTTGCGCGCGGCTCATCCGGCAAAGGCGGCGCAAGAGCGCTCGTCGAGATGATCAAGGCACAGCGCGAGGATCGCGGCCTGAACTCATGCCTCGCGATCGACGGCTCGCGCGGTCCGCGCGGTATCGCTCAACTCGGTACCCTCACGCTCGCACAGAAAACCGGGAGCCTCCTGCTCCCGGTTGCCGCCTCGACCGACCGCTACTGGCGCTGGAATGCCTCGTGGGATCGCACCATCATCCCGAAGCCCGGAGCAACAGTCGCCGTGCGCATCGGCACGCCGATCGAAGTTCCGCCCAAGCTCGATGACGCGCAACTCGAGGCCCTGCGCCGCCGACTCGAGGACAGCATGTTTTCGTTGCACTCCGCACTCGACGCCGAGATGGGGTACTGCGATCCAGAACCGCTGCGCCATTGCTCATGACCACCAACCGCGTCACCCCCGCTGCGGCGGCAGCAAACATTCTGCTCGAACCTTGGACAGGTCCTTTTGGCGGCGTACCACCCTTTGACGAGGCAACGCCCGCACTGCTGCAGCCGGCATTGGAAGCCGGGATGGTCGAGCATCTCGCCGAGCTCGAGCGCATCGTCGATGACCCCGCGCCGCCCACCTTCGCCAACACCATTGCTGCAATGGAACGCTCGGGCCGTGCACTCGATCGTGCAGCGACCGTGTACTACACCTTCAGCGCCACACTGAGCGACGAGGCCGTGCAGGGGGTGGAACGCATCATCGAACCAAAGATGGCAGCCTTCCGCGACTCGATCACGCAGAACGAAAAACTCTTTGCGCGTATCGCGACAGTCTATGAATCGCGCGCGCAATCCGACCTCACCGCCGAAGAGCAGCGTCTCACCTGGCTCGCGTACACGAACTTCGTGCGCGCCGGCGCCAAACTCGATGCCGTCTCCAAGCAGCGACTCAGCGAAATCAACCAATCGCTCGCCGGCCTGTTCACAAAGTTCAGCCAAAACCTGCTGGGCGATGAGAGCGAGCGCTACACGGTGCTCGAATCCGCCGCTGATCTCGCGGGGCTCCCCGAGGCCCTGCGCGTCGGTTTTGCCGCTGACGCCGAACGTCGCGGTCAGCCGGGCAAGTGGTTGATCGCCAATACGCGCTCGTCGGTGGAGCCTTTTCTCACCTACTCGACGCGTCGCGACCTGCGCGAAAAAGTGTGGCGTGTCTTCGTCAACCGCGGCGATAACGGCGATGCGCGTGACAACAAGGCGATCATCGGCGAAATCCTGCAGTTGCGCGCCGAGCGGGCGCGGCTGCTCGGCTTCCCGACGCATGCCCACTGGCGACTCGAGAACTCGATGGCGCGCACCCCGGAGCGCGCCATGGAACTGATGGAAGCCGTGTGGCAGCCAGCGGTCGCGCGGGTCCGCGAAGAAGTCGCCGATATGCAGAAAATCGCTGCGGCCGAGGGTGTCCACCTCACCCTCGAGCCCTGGGACTACCGTCACTACGCCGAAAAAGTCCGCAAGGCGAAATACGATCTCGACACCAACGAGCTCAAGCCCTACCTGCAACTCGAAAAATTGCGCGAGGGCATGTTCCATGTCGCAGACGAACTCTTCGGCATGCAGTTCACCGAACTGCCTGCGGGCAGCGTTCCGGTCTATCACCCGGACGTGCGCGTCTGGCGAGTCGACGACCACGTCGACAACCTGATCGGCCTTTGGTACTTCGATCCTTATGCACGCCTCGGCAAGCAGTCGGGCGCCTGGATGAGCGCGTATCGAGTGCAGGAACGCTTCGATGGCGACATCCAGACCATCGTCTCCAACAACGCCAACTTCGTGAAAGGCCAGCCGGGCGAGCCGGTGCTGATCAGTTGGGACGATGCAGTCACGCTGTTCCATGAGTTTGGTCACGCCCTGCATGGCCTCTGCTCAAACGTCAACTATCCGAGCGTCTCCGGCACCAATGTGGCGCGCGACTACGTTGAGTTCCCTTCGCAGTTGCTCGAACACTGGCTGCCGGTCAAAGAGATCCTTGATCGCTTTGCCGTGCATTACCAAACCGGCAAGCCCATCCCCGCAGAGCTGGTCGCCAAGCTCGAAAATGCCAAGACCTTCAATCAGGGGTTCGCCACGGTCGAGTACCTCGCTGCGGCGCTGATCGACATGAAACTGCACCTGACCGCGACACCCGACACGCACATCGATCCCGAGGCCTTCGAACGCCAAACTTTGGCCGCCATTGGCATGCCGCGGGAGATCGTCATGCGGCATCGGACGCCGCAGTTCGGTCATGTTTTCTCAGGCGATGGCTACTCGGCGGGTTACTACAGCTATCTCTGGGCCGATACACTCACCGCCGACGCCTGGGAGGCCTTTACCTCGGGCAAAGGTCCCTTTGACCAGGACCTGGCCAAGCGCTTGCGCGATCACGTCTTCAAAGTGGGCAATACCGTCGATCCGGTCGACGGATATCGCGCCTTCCGCGGACAGGACCCGCAGATCGAAGCACTGATGCGCAAGCGAGGTTTTGCGGCGGCCGCTCCTCGGACTCGATGAAATCTTTGTAATCTTGGCGGCCGGAGGGGCGACAGCGCACCGAAATTGCGTAGGCAAAAGATTTATTTGCCATTAGAATGCCGCCCGTCGAAATCATAGGACTCTACTTACATGGCCAAGAAAAAGACCCGCGCTGTTGTTCGCGCACCGAAGAAATCCAAGCGAAATCTCTCGGCGTGGACTCCTGCTGATGAACAAAAGCTCCGCAAGCTCGCCGGCAAAATGCCGACAGCCAAGCTTGCCAAGATGCTTAACCGCTCCGTGGCGGCTGTAACCTTCAAGGCGTTTTCGCTGCGTCTTTCGCTGCGGCTGCCGAGCAGCAACCGCGGTCGCAGACTCAAGGTCGCGAAGCGTCGCGCAGGCTGATTATCCGGCGTAGCAAGCCGAGCACGACGAGTGCTCGGCTTGCGAGCCGCAGGGCTTTCGCGGGCCCCGCCATCAGCACCAGCAGGGCTGAGCCGGCGAGCAACACGGGCGCGCGGGTCACCATCTGAACCGCCGAAGCGATCCGTCCCACGCCGGAGAGGCGTGAGCTGATCTCTTCTGTGGTTTGGGCGATGTCCGTGCGCAAGCGCGTACTGCGCTCCAACAAAGCGGCTCGACGCAGGGCGAGTTCTTGCTCGCGAGGGGTCATGTCGATCCCGTATCGCGGGCTCGGTCTCGAACCGCCGCCAGCGCATCGCGATCGCGGCGCAGTTCTTCGAGCGTGGCTTCGAGTAAACGGGGACCGCGGATCACCGCACGCCAAGCCTGCCAAACCGCCAGCGCGGCGACGCCGAGAAACACGAGCGTGACGAGCGCGCTCGCCAGTAGGCGATGCTGCTCCCAGACGGCGACAATCACCGTCACGGCGAGCATCAAAAGACCGAGCGCGCCGAACAACAACGCGACGAAGGCGAGCACCAGCACGCGCACGGCGCGCTGCACTTCGGCCGACAACTCTGTCGTGAACAGTTCGAGCCGCGTCTGCACGAGCGCCAGCACCTGGGCAAGCAGCAGTCGCAACGAGTCGAGCATGTTCTCCCTCCCCCCGACGAGTCGCTGATCAGCGTCGACTGATGAGCACACCGATGATGAGGCCGATGCCCGCAGCGATCCCGACGGACTGCCAAGGATTGTCGCGCACATAGCGGTCGGTTTCACGCGCCGCATCGCGCGCCCGACCGACGACCTCCTGTTCGAGGGTCCCGAGACGCTCACGCGCTGCGCGCACCGTCTCGGCGGCACGCTCGCGTGCCTCGACGGCTTTATCGCCGGCCAAGGTCGCTGTCTCACGCAACAAAATTTCTGCGTCATCGATGACACGCTTCAAGTCTTCGACGATTCGATCAGTACTGCTCACGGACATATACTCCTCCGGTCAATGTCCCGCCCTCTGCAGAGCGGGAGTGATGGCTGTTGCCTGCCAAGCGTCCTCATCGACGCGCGCCAGCAGATCGAGATCACCCGGCTTTGCACCGGGGTCATCGACCCATTCGCGCAACCGCGGCCCTCCGTTGATGATGTCGATCGCCAGACGGTCGTACTCGTATTCATAGGCGAAATCCCGCCACAACGGATATTCCGGCCAAAGATTGCGAATAGCCTTGAAGCCGAGGGCCTGCAGACGCCACGGACGAAAGGCGTGATGGTCATACGCCGTATCGTCGGTGTGGATCTGCAGACCGCTGCAAAGTTTGCCAGCGTGCTTATGGAAGGTCGGTTCGAACCAGCACGTTCGCAGCCGACAACCGGTCAGCCAGTCAGGCGCGAGGCGCTGCATTTCGGCGAGCATCCTGTCCGCATCGATATCGGGCGCACCGTACACCTCGAGAGGACGCGTGGTACCGCGGCCCTCGGAAAGGGTCGTGCCTTCAACCATCACCGTGCCTGCGTAAGCGCGTGCCATGTATGGATTCGGTGCATTCGGGCTCGGATTGATCCAGCTGCGCTCGCCGAGCGGCCAGCCCCAACCTGGGGCATGCGCGGGTTGCCAGCCCTGCATCTCGACGACGACCAGCTCGACGTCTATGTTGAAACGACCCACGAACCAGCGCGCGAGTTCCCCCATGGTGAGACCATGGCGCATCGGCATCTCACCAGCGCCCACAAAACTCTCCCAACCCTGGCGCAGCGCAAGCCCCTCGACGGGGCGGCCCACCGGGTTCGGCCGATCGAGCACCCATACCGCCTTGCGCGCCCGCGCGGCTTCCTCGAGCAGGTAACGCAGCGTGGTGATGAAGGTGTAGATGCGGCAACCGAGATCCTGCAGGTCGACCAGTACTACATCGCAGTGCGCCAGCATCGCGGGCGTGGGACGCCGCACTTCGCCATAGAGACTGAAGACGGGGATCTGCAGTGCGGGGTCAATGAAATCGGTCGACTCGATCATGTTGTCCTGCTTGTCGCCGCGCAGCCCGTGCTGCGGACCAAACGCCGCCGTCACCTTCAACTCGGGCAGCGCAGCGAGCGCATCGAGACTGTGCTGCCACTGCGCCGTGACCGATGCCGGATGCGCCAGCAAGCCGAGACGGCGGCCGACGAGCGGCGCGCGCAACGCAGGCTCGGCGAGCAGGCGATCGATACCGAAGCGGATCATGCGAACTCAGTCATGCGGGCAAGCCCCAAATGAGCGGCAACGGGTCGCTGAACCCCGCCGGGTGATGAAAATCGGGTTGTCCGCCAGGATGCCTTGCGGCCCAATGGGAGATCCCCGCGGATGTCTCGAGAATCACGGTCGGCGCCAAGCGAAACTCCCCTGCAGGCAGCGGCGCAGGCAGCTCGACCTCGACGCGGAGCCGATGAGGCGAAACCCCTGCCGAGCGCATCCGGATGCGTGGCGCCGCAGATCCTTGCCAAAGAAATGGCCGCATCCCCTGACGCGGTGCATCGAAAGCGTAGGCGGCCCAGTCACCGCTCGGCGAAAAATTGAATTCCAGATAAGCGGATTCGGCTGAGCACGCCGCAATGAAAAGTTCGCAGCAGGTGTGTCGCCAGAGACCATCCCGCCGCTGTGGCACGGCCCCCTCGGGCGGTTGCAGCAGCGGCTGCTGCGGCGCATGGATGTCATAGACGATCTGCAAGCTTCCTGGTGCCGCTTGGCAAAGCAACTCGACCGATACGGCGCCCGCAACGGCCGCGAGCCCATCGGCCGGATGCGGCTGCAACACGAAGCGGGTCGGGCGATCGCTCAAGATCGACGCCCTGCCACTACCGGAACCTGCCAGACGCCGTAGGAGTCCGGATCCTCGATCGTGGCGATGATGGCATCGAAGGCCGCTCGTACCTCCGCCGCGCTCAACGAAGAATGCGCGGCAAGCGCCGTGGTGTAGCCGTCACGCCAGGCGGTGAAAATCCCGGCGAGCTCAGCGCGCGGTACACGCTCGGTGTCCAGAGTCAGATATTGAATACTGAGTTGCTCAAAACCGAGCGAACGCATGATAGGCAAGGTCCGCCGGCCGATACGCGCGTCAGTCCCGGTCGCCCGCGTGTACGGCACGACCGCCTGGTGCCAAAGCCGATCCGGATCCGCGCCGTCACGCGGCGGAAAATGCAGCATGCCGTAATCCTCGCTCACCACATGCGTCCAACCGCCCGGCTTGCAGACGCGGTGCAATTCGGCGAGCAGTCGGTCGGCCTCGGGCACCAGCTGCGTGACATGTCGGCAGACGACGAGGTCGAAGTGCCCCGCGGGGAAGCGCAAGGCGAAGCCATCGCCCTGCTCGAAGGCCACCGCCGAGGGCCCGGACGGGGCACGTTGACGCGCCACGGTCAAAAGTTCCGGCATGAGATCGACGCCGAGAACGAGCTCGGCACCGGGGAACATTGCAGCCAGACGCAATGTTGCCTCGCCGGATCCGCAGCCGAGATCAAGGATGCGTGCGCCCCGCGGCAACGCGTAGCGGGCGAAAAGCCGGGATTCCTGCGGCCACAGCGCCTCGATCTGGTGGCGCAGCGTACGCAGCATGGATTCGTCGGCCATCTGTGCGGCCTGCGGATTCTGGTTTGCTGCAGTGCTCATTAAGCTCCAAATGATAGGCCAACAGTGGGAGAATGGTCGCCCTCTCCCGACACGGATCGTCGGCAGGTTATCCGCCATGAATGCTCTAGCCGCAGAACTGCCCCTGTTCGCTCCGCCGGAAAGCGTGCAGCCGCGCATCCGCGAAATCCCCTACAACTACACCTCGTTCTCGGATCGCGAGATCGTGATTCGCCTGCTTGGCGAAGAGGCTTGGGCACTGCTCGACGAATTGCGCAGTGAACGGCGTACCGGTCGTTCGGCGCGCATGCTGTACGAAGTGCTCGGCGATATCTGGGCAGTACAACGCAACCCGTATCTCGAGGACGACCTGCTCGACAATCCCCGTCGTCGTCGGCTGCTGACCGACGCATTGGCACATCGCCTCGGCGAAATCGAAAAACGCCGCGAGTCGGGTGGCAACAGCACCGATCGCGAGCGCGATCGCAAAGTCGGAATGCTGCTCGATGCGGCACGACGCGCAGTCAATGAATTCGCGGACTCTTTCAAGCGCAACGCCAAGCTGCGCGACAAGGCGCGCAAGCTGCTCGGTCGACACACGCGTAGCGATGCCATCCGCTTCGATGCTTTCGCACGCGTCTCGCATGTGACCGATGCGACCGACTGGCGCGTCGAGTATCCCTTCGTCGTCATCTGTCCCGACGCCGAGGACGAAATCCCCGGCTTGGTGCGCACCTGCACCGAGCTTGGACTCACCGTGATTCCACGCGGCGGTGGTACCGGATACACCGGCGGCGCACTGCCGCTGACGCCGCTCGCCGCGGTGATCAATACCGAAAAACTCGAGCGGGTCTCCGAAGTCGAGCAAATCAAGTTGCCCGGCGTATTCGGTGCGGATCCTGCGCAGACCGTTCCCACCGTGTTCTCGGAAGCAGGTGTCGTCACCAAACGTGTCGCCGATGCCGCCGAGCGTGCGGGCTTCGTGTTCGCGGTCGACCCCACCTCCATCGAAGCGTCATGCATCGGCGGTAACATCGCGATGAACGCGGGCGGCAAGAAGGCCGTGCTCTGGGGAACGGCGGTCGATAATCTTGCCTGGTGGCGCATGGTCGACCCCGAAGGCAACTGGCTCGAGGTTGAACGCATCGGCCACAACCTCGGCAAGATCCACGAGGCGCCCGAAGTCGAATGGCGCCTCACCTGGAAAGACGGCCGCGACAGTGCCGCCACGGCGCGCGTGCTGCGCACCGAATCGTTGCGCATGCC
>JBILGD010000070.1:0-13631 GCA_044351225.1 Steroidobacteraceae bacterium | reverse complement strand
TTCGCCGCGCGCCGTCAGCGCGACTTTTGCGCCGCCCTGCAGCAACTCTTCGGCGATGAACCAGCCGAACCCGCGGCTGCCGCCGGTGATCAGCACGACACGATCCTTCAGCGACGGGTGGCGCAGCTGTTTCAGCGTCGCCTCGGGCCAAGAACTCTTGTACGCCCCTTCCGCCATCGACTGGCCCGTGGCGGCGAGGACCGCCACCGCACCGGTAGCGCGCAGGAACTGCGCACGATCAAACTTGGATGTCATCACATTACTCCCGTGGTCGAGACAAGGTTAACAGTCCGCCGCTCGTGATCGCGGAACACGTCGAACGAGATTTTTGACATCTGATGTCTGCGCTTTTAGCATCACGCATCATGCGTACCACAATCGACATCGACGACCCCATCCTCAAGCAACTCAAGGCCATCCAGGGCCGCGACGGGCGTTCTTTGGGTCGGCTGGTGTCTGACCTACTCGCACAGGCGCTCGCCAGCGGAGTGAAGGAGGTTGCGCCGCAGTACTTCGTCTGGACCGCGAGCGCCGGTTCGCTGCGCGTCGATCTCGCCGATAAGGACGCGCTCTACGAGATACTTGATGAGACGCATGAGGCCATAGGCGATCACGCGCGCGAGGACGCTCCGCTCACCCCCGCGCGCGCATGAGCTTCGCCATCGACGTCAATCTGCTCGTCTACGCCTCTGCCAAGGGAGCGCCGCAACACACGGCCGCGGACGCATTCCTGCGCGACTGCGTGCGCGGCCCCGAAGTGTTCTATGTCGCGTGGCTGAGCCTAATGAGCTACGCGCGTCTCGTGACCCATCCAAAGGTACTGCAAAACCCGCTCACCACGGAGCAGGCGCAGCGCAACATCGAAGCGCTGCTCCGCGTGCCGCATTGCCGCACGCTCGCGGAGCAGGAGGGCTTCTGGTCGGTATACCTCGAGTGCACACGGGGTATACCGGTCCGCGGCAATGCCGTGCCCGACGCTCATCTTGCCGCGATCCTCAAGCAGAATGGCGTGACCCGGCTGTATACCGCGGATCGTGACTTCCGCCGCTTCGATTTCCTCAAGGTCATCGATCCGCTGTAGTCCCTCAGAACCGCCAGCCAAAGGATACGGTGACAGCGAGCGGCTCATAGTCGGCCTTCACCTTGCCCACGGCGCCTTCTTCCCCGTCGAGTTCCACACCGGAGACGAGCAGGTAGCGCAGACCGGCGTCGATGAAGGCGCGTTCACCGATCGAGTAGCGCGCGCCGAGCAGCGCCTGCACGCCCGCTCCGGAACCGCTGAAGGATCGCTCAACCCCGCCGCTCTCGAAATCCACATCCACTTCCGTCGCGTAGACGGCGCCGAGTCCGGCGTAGGTTCGGGCGCTCGACGAACCGAAAAGATCGAATTCGCGCAAGGCGTTCACGGCCACCGATGTCGAGGCGTAGTTGCCCTCACCGGACGGACCGCCCCCGGCGAGGGTGAAGGTCGGGTGATCGACCGACTGGTACATGAACTCCGCCTCGATGCGCCACGCATCGCCGAAGTAGCGACCGACCGAGCCGCCGGCGAGGAAGCCGGTGTCGAGGGGTAGGGTTGACGAGGTCACGCCGGTGACCCCGGGCCGGGTGTAGTCCAGACGCTGGTCCGACTGGGTTACGAAGCCGAGGCTCCCCGTGGCGTACCAACCCTTGTCGGCGGGTGCGGTGTGCGCTGCACTGGCGCCCATCAAGGCAATCAACGCACAGCTGGCGACCGCGCAGCGCCCGGAAAACTTCTTGCTCGACATCGGAACAACAACCATGACATCACTCCATGTGATCGGTGGAACATCGAAAGACATCGCTACCTCTGACGCGCGATGCCAGGATCGACCGCGAGGCTAGTGAGGTGGTTGCAGCCTGTCCTGCGCGGCTGAACGAACGGTCGAAGCGATGAACGAACGGCGTTGATGGCGGCGGTTTCGCGCCCGCTGATACACTGCCTGCCGATCAACCGCTCCCGATGACCATGAACCTGTCACCCGAGGTCGCGCGAGCGCGCCGCGCTTCCCTGACCGCTGCCGTCTTTCTGATGGCAACATCGGCCATCGGTCCGGGTTTCATCACCCAGACTGCAACCTTCACGAGCACGCTCGGCGCGGCCTTCGCGTTCGGCATCCTCGCGTCAATCCTCATCGACTTCGTCGTGCAGGTGAACATCTGGCGCATCGTGACCTTGACGCGCCTGCGCGCCGCGGACATCGCCAATGCCGCGATCCCGGGCACCGGCTATCTGCTTACGGTCCTGATCGTCATCGGCGGGTTGTTCTTCAACATCGGCAACATCGGCGGCACGGGCCTCGGCCTCAATGCACTCGCCGGCCTCGACCCGAAGTGGGGCGGCCTGCTGAGTGCGCTGCTTGCGATCGGCCTGTTTCTGTCACATCGCGCGGGCGTGGCCTTCGACCGTCTGATTGTGGTGGCGGGATTGGTGATGATCGCGCTCACCGTCTACGTGGCAATGGTCTCCTCGCCGCCGCTCGGCGAGGCGCTGCGCCAGAGCGTGTTCCCCGAGAGGGTCGATTTCGCAACGATCACCACCATCGTCGGCGGCACGGTCGGCGGATACATCACCTATGCAGGCGCGCATCGCCTGCTCGACAAGGGTCTGACTGGACCTCTGCATCTACCTGCGGTCACCCGCGCCGCCCTCACGGGCATCGCCGTGACCGGCGTCATGCGCTTCGTGTTGTTTCTCGCGGTGCTCGGCGTGGTGACGGCCGGTACCGAGATCAATCTTTCGGGCGGCAGTGCCAACCCCGCCGCGCAGGCCTTCGAGGCGGCCGCGGGCGAGACCGGGCTGCGGCTCTTTGGCGTAATTCTTTGGGCGGCGGCGATCACGAGCGTCATTGGCGCGGCCTACACCTCGGTGTCGTTCCTCACGGTCTTCAAGGCGGACTTGAGCGAGCGCGCCCGCAACATCGCCACAGTGGTTTTCATTGGCGTCTCGCTCGTGCTCTATCTCGTCATCCGCACGCCACCCGCGAAAATGCTGGTGTTCGTCGGCGGCTTGAACGGGCTGATCCTGCCGATCGGTCTGTCGATCTTCCTGTATGCCGCTTGGGCGCGTGCGGACTTGATGGACGGTCATCGCTATTCGCGATGGCTGCTGGGTCTTGGCGTGCTGGTGTGCGCGTTGACGTGGTACATGGGATACAAGTCGATCGGGCCGATTTTTGCGCTGCTCGACCCGTGACGAAGACCTGAGGAGGAGGCGAGAACAATGAGGCGGACGATCGATCTCAACAGCGATCTCGGCGAGAGCTATGGTGCCTGGCAGATGGGCGATGACGCGGCAATGATCGATATCGTCTCGAGCGCGAATATCGCCTGTGGTTTCCATGCCGGCGATCCCGCCGGCATCCTGCGCACGCTCGAGGCGGCGGCGCAGCGCGGCGTGGCGATCGGGGCGCATGTGTCCTATCCGGACATCGTCGGCTTCGGGCGGCGCGACATGGACATTGCACCCGCTGATCTTGCGGCCGATGTCATCTATCAAATCGGTGCACTCAAGGGTCTGGCGAGCGCCGTCGGTGTCGCGGTGAGTTATGTGAAGCCGCACGGCGCGCTCTACAACCGCATCGCCGTCGATGCCGTGCAGGGCGCTGCGGTAATCGAGGCGATCCGGAAGGTCGATCCGTCGCTCATGCTGCTCGGTCTCGCCAACGCACCGATCCTCGAGCAGGCGCGTGCAGCGGGACTTGTGTGCGTGGCTGAAGCGTACGCGGACCGGGCGTACACCCGCGAAGGACGACTGGTGCCGCGCCGCGAGCCCGGTGCCGTGCTGCATGACCCCGCGGTCATCGCGCAGCGCATGGTCACGCTCGCATTGCACGGAACAATCGAAGCCATCGACGGCAGCGTCATCAATATCGACGCGCCGTCCATTTGTGTGCATGGCGACAGTTCCGGTGCACTTGCCATCGCCCGCGGCGTTCGTGACGGCCTGCAGGCGCAAGGCATCACCGTGTCATCGTTCTTGCGGCAAGCTCGCGCATAACGCGCTCGACATCACTACCTTTGACGATGCGCTGCCTGCCGCTCAATCGCTCGACGCTGCTGGTCGAACTTGCAGGTCTCGATGAGGTCCTTGCACTGCAAGAGAGTCTCAAGCGACAGCCGCTCGAGGGTATCAAAGAAATTCTGCCGGCTGCGCGGACGCTGCTGCTGCGTTTCGATCCGGCACGGCTGCCGCGACGCATGCTGGCCGAGGCACTGACGCAGCGTGAGCTGAGCGGTGGTTTGCGGACGCCAGGACCCTTGATCGAGATCCCGATGCGCTATGACGGTGAAGATCTCGCCGAGGTCGCACGTCTGACGGGTCTGACCGTCGATGAGGTGATCCATCGCCACGGACAAAGCGAGTTCACGGTGGGTTTCGGCGGCTTCTCGCCGGGCTTTGCTTATCTTGTCGGCGGTGATCCGGTGCTGCACGTTCCCCGCAGGGCCACGCCGCGGGCGCGAGTGGCGGCGGGTTCGGTCGGGCTCGGCGGTGTCTATTGCGGGGTGTATCCACAGACGAGTCCCGGCGGCTGGCAGATCATCGGAACGACGCCGATATCTTTGTGGGATCCTGCCCGCGATCCACCCGCGCTGCTTGCACCCGGCACTCGCGTGCGCTTTGGCGATCTCGCGCGCATGACGGCGAGTACCGCATCGCCCGCTGACATCGCTGCCTCGCGCGGATTGTCTGATCGCCCATTAACCGATCGCGGATTACCTGATCGCGGATTGCACCTTGAGGTGATCGCGGCGATGTTGCCCGCGCTCATTCAGGATCTTGGTCGTCCGGGTCACGGCGACATCGGAGTCACGGTCTCGGGCGCGCTGGATCGCGCCGCCTTGCAGGCCGCGAACCACGCGGTCGGTAATCCGGAGGGTCTCGCGGGTCTCGAGATCACGCTCGGCAGTTTCGCGCTCCGCTGCTCTGGCGCAATGCAGATCGCGCTCGCCGGCGCACCTGCGCCGCTCAGCGTGCAACGTGCCTCCGGCGAAATCATTGAAGTTCCGCTCGAGCAGTCGATCAATCTCGGGCCTGGCGATTGCGTCAAGCTCGGCTATCCGTCGCGAGGCGTACGTACCTATCTTGCGGTGGGCGGCGGTTTCAGCGTACCGCAGCTGCTCGGCAGTGCATCACGCGACACGCTCGCGGCACTCGGACCGGCGCCTCTCGTGAAAGGCTCGATACTTGCGCTTGCGCAGGCGGCAGACTCGGTGACTCGCCGCGGTATCGCTCGACCGCGGACAAGAACTGCAGCACAGGGGCTACCGGCGTACGGTGATCTGGTCGAGCTGGATGTTTTCTTTGGCCCACGCGCGGACTGGTTCGAGGCAGACTCTCTGGAGGCGCTGTTCGAGCAGGCTTGGCAGGTCACGCCGCAGTCGAGTCGTGTGGGTCTCAGGCTGCGTGGCGAGCACCCGCTGCAGCGGTGCAGGCGCGAGGAACTGCCGAGCGAGGGCGTAACGCGCGGAGCGATTCAGGTTCCCCACGACGGTCAGCCTGTGTTGTTGCTGGCCGATCATCCGGTGACGGGCGGATATCCGGTGATCGCCGTGGTGGCGGAGCATCATCTCGATCTCGCCGGCCAGATCCCGCCCGGCGCGCGGATCCGCTTGCGCCGAATCGTACTTGGTGACTAGTACCTGGTGACTAGTGCTTGGTGACTAGTGCTCGGGGATTAGCGCGCCTGCAGAAATTCGATTGCGTCACGCACCGTGGTTTCCGGCTGTTCGATCATCGGCAGATGTCCCGCGTTGCGATACTGGCGCAGTGTGACGGGCGCGCCCGTCAGCAAATCGGCGACCTGCGCGCCAATGGCTTCGGGCAGCACGATGCCGTCGGCGCCCCATTGCAACAGGGTCGGGCGCGTCAGTTTCGCGTAGTGGCGCGGTACATCGAGCGTATCCCAGATCTGGTATTGCGTCTGAATGTAGGCATCGACCTGAGCCTTGCCCCCGCGCCGGTTATTGAGATCGTGATAGCGATCGATCAGCGCTGGCGTAATCACCACATCGTTGGCCGTGATGTCGCGGAGAAACGCCTCCCAGAATTCGCGTGGCTGATAAGGCGCTTGCTCGCGTACGGCCTGCGCCGCCGCCCGCATTGCCGGACTCGATTGCCGCGGTGGTGGTCGACCTGCGGGCAGTGTGGAGAGCACCAATCGATCGACCCGCTCGGGATGTTCGATGGCGAAGAACAGCGCGACCATCGCGCCATTCGAGGTGCCGCCGATGTGAAAGCGCGCGAGACCAAGGTGATCCGCGAGCAGGCGGACAAGTTCGACGGCGCGTTCGGTACTGGATACGCCGCGCGGATCGGGGCCCGAAAGACCATATGGCGGATAGTCGAGGCGGATCACGCGGAAGTGTCGGCTCAGTTGCGGCATCCAGTCGTCCCACATGTGCAGGCTGCCGAGATGACCGTTGAGCAGAATCAGCGGTGGACCGCGGCCTTCATCGCGGACATGCAGGCGCACGCCATCGACCACGATGAATTTCGAGGGCGCCTGCGCATATCGTGACTCCAGTGCGGCATCATCCAACAGTCCGCCTGGCGAGGCGTACACCTGTTGAACACCGGGGCTGGCGGTCAGTGCGAGAATGAGGAAGATCAGGAAATGATAGAACCGCATTGACCCGCTCCGGCTGGCGCTGAGGGCGAAAAGCATACCTGCAAAAATGTCGGTGTAATCGGGGCGGATACGACCTTGGACGATTTGCGTGGTTGGAGATCTGTGAGCGGCATGCGGATCAAGCGATCGGTGGTTGAGGGTTGGAGTCGCGTACTCATCGCCTCGGTGCTGTGCGCGCTGACGGCGGCCTTTGCATCGACGTCGTTGACCGCCGCACCGACCGTGCTGCGCAGCGTTGATCTCGAGCGCGTGCAGGTGGCTTATCGTGAGCGTGGCGCAGGTCGCCCAGTAGTATTCGTACACGCCTTGCTGCTCGACTCGCGCCTGTGGCTCGATCAAATGGAGGCGTTGTGCGTGACCCGTCGCTGTCTCGCACCGGACTTTTCGGGCCACGGATTTTCTTCGCCGAACACAGCGAGCAAGGTCGACTCGCCGCGCTATGCCGACGAGTTGCTGGAGTTTCTTGCGGCCAAGGACGTGCGCGACGCCGATGTGGTCGCTCTGAGTGGTGGTGGCAACATCGCCATGCTCGCTTGCGCGCAGCAGCCTGCGCGCTGTCGCTCGCTCACGCTGATCAGTTCGGTGGTCGGCGGCAGTCTCGATGCGGCGGGGATTCGCTATCGCGCCGAGAACGCGCGCACCGTGGTGCTCGAGGGCAAGGACACGCTCTTCCGTCGGTTCAACGAATACATCGTGGCGCCCTCGGCGTCGCTCAGTGCGCGGGCACGCTATCGCTCGATGCTCGAGCAGACACCGTATGAAACCTTCGTTGCCTTTCTGACCGCAGCCGAACCACCGCCGGATCCCGCCGTGTTGCTGCCGAAGCTGCGTCTACCCGTGATGATTCCCGTGGGTACGGGCGATACGGTGTTGACGCCCGACATGGCGAAGGCCAACGCCCGACGCTTTCCGAATGCCCGCGTGGTGGAGTTGGCGTCGGCTGGCCGCCTGCTGCCGCTCGAATCGCCCGCAGAGCTCAATCAGGCTTTGACTAAATTCTGGGATGACCTCGACAGTGGAGTTGTTCGACCATGATCACGCTCAAACAACGCGGCCGTGCAGGGCTGCAGTTCTTGGGTTCACTGCAAACCTTTTCCAGCTCGAAGCTCCGAGACATCGCCGAGCAGGATTTCACTGCGCAGCCCGAAGCGCCGGCACTCGCCGAAGAATTTCGTGGCGATGCACGAGCGCACGTCTGGCAGGATCGTCTGCGTCGCGCTCGCGAGGTCGTCGAGCGTTCCAAGGCTTACCGTTACAACCGGTTCTACCAGCGCTGGGTCGGTGAGCAGAACTATCTGCGTGCGATCCCGGCAGTCGAAGCGCGACGCAGCGAGTGGCAGTCGATTACCGAGTCAAAGAAACCGCAAGACAATTCGCGCCTGCAATTGAATCCGACGCTCGAGATCCCCTCCTGGTACGAAGGCGTCGAATGGCACCTCGAGCCGGGGGGCTGGGACGGCTACGATCTGACGCAGCCGATGTTCATGGCGGGCATCGGACCCTACGTATTCGCGCACGGCGGCTACGCCGCCGTGGACGTGTTCGCCGATATCCGCTCGCAGCGTGGCCGGGTGCTCGAGCAGATCCGCGTACGCGATCCGCAGCGCATCTACGAGGTGGGTTGCGGCGGTGCGACGACGCTCGCCGTCGCTCGTCAAAAATTTCCGCAGGCCGAGCTCGTGGGCGGTGATCTGTCGCCCGCGCTGCTGCGCTCGGGTCACTTCATCAGCGAAATGCTCGGACTGAACATCACCTTCCGCCAGGAGGACGGCTGTCAGGTTGCCGAGCGCGACGACAGCGTCGATGTGGTGATTTCGTATGCCGTGCACCACGAGATGCCCCCCGCAATCACCGAAAAAGTCATCCGCGAGATGTTCCGCGTCCTGCGCCCGGGCGGCGAGATGATCATCAACGATCCACCGCCTTTCCGCGCGGTCAATCCCATGCAGGCGGTGATCCTCGATTGGGACACCGACAATCGCGCAGAGCCGTTTTTCTCGGCGGCCGCCTCGATCAATCTCGCCGCGATCATGCGCGAGACGGGCTTTGTCGAGGTCGACGAGTTCGCGCTCGAAGAGCGTGGCTATCCGTGGGTGACCCGCGGTCGCAAACCTGCCTGAGAGGACCCGTAGCATGCGTACCGTCGATCGCCCGGAGCGGCCCTATCTCGGTCAGAAGGAACTCGATGACCTGATGCGCATGAACAGCGAGCTACTCGCCGAGCTGTGGATTCTGCGCGATCGAGTCACGGTGCTCGAACATCTGCTGCAGGAAAAAAATCTGCTCGATCGCCAACAGTTGAACGACTACGTGCCGCAGGGCGAGCTTGCCAAGGAACTCGAGCGCGAGCGTGCTGCGCTCGTCGAGCGCGTGGCGGGTGCGCCGCACGCCACCTCCTACACCTTCGAAAATCTGGTGCGGCAAGCCGATGTCGGTTGACGCGCCCGCGCAGGGGACGATCGACTGGCGGGTGCGCTTCAGTTGGGGCCTCGGGTCTTTCGGGACCATTGCCTATCTGAATGTCGTCACGGCGCTCGTTCTGGTTTATCTCACGACGGTCATCAAGATCGAGCCCGGTATCGCCGGGCTGATCGTCTTCGTGGCGCGCTTCGTTGATGCACTGAGCGATCCGCTGATGGGCTGGATCACGGACCGCACGCGCTCGCGCTGGGGACGGCGACGGCCCTATCTGCTACTTGGTGCCGTGGTGTGCGCGTTCAGCCTGCCGCTCGTCTATTCACTGCATCACTTCACCGAACCGGGCAACGCGCCCTACGTGGCGCTTGCAGTTTTGGTTGTGTATTCGCTCGGCTTCACGATCTTCAATGTGCCTTATCTCACGATGCCGGTGGAGATGACGCAGGATCGAATGCAGCGTCTCGGCATCATGGGTTATCGCTCGGTGTTCATGATGTTCGGATCGGTGGCTGGCAGTGCGCTCGCGCCGCTGATCGTCGAGAAGCTGGGCCGTCAGAACCCCGATTCCTACCAGACGCTTGGTGCGATCTACGGGGGGCTGGTGTTCCTGGTGATGACAACCACTTTCCTCGGGACGCGTACGGCCAGCGCATCGCAGATCGATGAAGCTGCGGTGCGTGTGCCAATGCGAGAGCAGTTGCGTGCCGTGCTCGACAATCGACCTTTCATGATGATGGTGGGCATCAAGGTATTGCAGTTTCTTGCCTTGTCGGCGAGCGGCGCAACCACGGCGTTCTTTGTGGTCATGGTACTCAAGCGGGACTTTTCGCTGATGTCGCAGCTCGCTTTTGCGACCATCGCGACCACGGTCATTTTCATCCCGGTGTTTCGCTGGCTCGGCCGATTCATCACCAAACGCAAGGGGCTCGCCATCGGCATCGTCGGCGAGATCTTTGCGACACTCAGCTGGTTATTCGCCACGCCCGAGCACTCCGATATCTTCTTCGTCGCCCGCGGCATTCTTGGCGGCATCTTTTCGTCGGCGATCCTGCTCTTCAGCCAGGCGATGTGGCTCGACACCATCGATCACGATCGCGAGCGTACGGGGCTGCGCCGCGAGGGTCTCTATACGTCCATCTATGTGTTCATTGAGAGGCTCGGCTATTCACTCGGGCCGCTGCTGCTCGGCGAGCTGTTGCAGCTGATGGATTTCGACAAAAATCTGCCCCTGGAGCAGCAGCCGCCGAGCGCCGAACTGGCGGTCATTCTCAGTCTGATCGGCATACCTTCGCTGGCGTATACGGCGGGCTTGATTTTTCTTTGGTTCTACAGACTCCCCGACGCACCGCAACGGGATCAGCGAAGCGGCTGATCAGCCGAGGTACCGAAATGTCGAACACCGATCATGATTCATCGCAGGCTTCGTTACCCGATTCGCTGCTGCGCCGCGACTTGCTGCGCTTCGGGGCAGGAGCCTTGGCGGCGGCTCCGCTCGTGCCATGGGCGGATGCGGCCGGGGCAGGTGCAGCCGGCTCGGGTGCTGCAGGCGGCTACGATCCTTCGATGTCGGTGACACTGACCGCCGAGGAGTTGGCGAAACATCGCAATCCGGCGCTTCTCAAGCATTTGCAGTCGGCCAAGCCGCTAGTGAACCGCGAGCGCGCCAATGAAATCATGGATCGCCATGGGCTCGACGCACTCGTGGCGGCGACGCCAAAGAATGTCTACTACCTGTCGAGCCACGATAACGCCTTCTATCACACCGGTATCGAGCACATGCTGTTCGCGGTGTTGCCGCGGCGGGCCGACGCACCTGCGACGCTGATCGTGTGGGGTGCGCTGCTTTATCACCTCGATTACCGACCGACCTGGATGCCATCGATCGAGATCTTCACGGCGCCCGCGCGGGTGGAGCGTGCCGTGGAGATTGCCATGCCGTTCGATCCGCCCGCGATGCGCTACAACCGCAATCTCGTGCGCAAGGGAGCGCAGTTCTCCGAGCGCGATCGCTTCCAGCTCGCGCTGGCCGCGGAGTTTGCCGACAAGCCGGCGGCCTCCGCGCTGCATGCGGTGCGTCGGGCGTTGACGGCAGCCGGTGTCGACGCCGGAAAGATCGGGTTCGATGACATTCGGGTGTATCCGTGGCTGCGTGATCTCGGCTTGCCGGATCTGCAGGGCGTCGATGCCGCGGACATCTTCAAGGAAGTGCGCATGGTCAAGTCGGCGCAGGAGCTCACGGTGCTGCGCGAGGTGTCGCGACGTTGCGAGTCGGCGCTCGATGCTGCCATCGCGTCTTTGCATGTCGGACAGGCGATCAGCGAAGTCGAGATCGAATATCGCAAGCGTATCGGTGCCTTGGGCGGCGACACCCGTTGGCTGATCATCAATCAGGACGGGTTGAACTCCGGCCGCATCGAACGTGACAAGGTCATCAAGATCGACAGCGTGGGTGACTATCTGGGATATGTGGGCGACATCGGCCGTTCGATCGTCGTGGGTAATCCCACCGACGAGGTGGCAGGGCGCAATGAGGCCAATGCCAAGGCACTGCGCGCGGCTTACGCGGCCATCCGACCCGGGATGCTGTTCGAGGATGCCTCACGCATCGTCGCCGATGTGATGCGTCAGGAGGGTTACAACGGCTTTGCCTCGCCGCACAACGTTGGCATTGATCATACCGATCAGCCCAACTCCCTCGCCCGTCCCGGCGTGCGGCGCGAACCGCTACGCTTTGAAAACGGCTCGGTTTTCACCATCGATGTACCGTATCTCGAAGTGGGTTACGGGTCCTCGCACGTCGAGGACATGATGGTGTGCACGCCGCAGGGCGCGGTGCCCCTGTCTTCGGGCGAGGTCGCGTTGCGCGTACTGCGCGCCTGAGCGTCTGGGCGTCTGGGCGTCTGCGGTCAGTCGGCTGAGGCGCGATCGAGAGCCGCGACTTCGTCGACCGCCAGCGTCAGCGTTGCACCGTCCAGCACCTGATGTAATTGCGCGACGCTGGTGGCGCTTGCGATTGGCGCGGTGATACCTTGCGCCAGCACCCAGCCGATGGCGATCGCCGTGGGTGTGGTTCGATGGACTGCGGCGAGCTCATCGAGCGCGCCGAGAATCCGCTGACCTCGTGCATCGAGCAAGGCGCCCATGCGCATGCCGCGTACGCTCTTGCCGAAGTCCGCCGCCTCGCGGTACTTGCCGGTGAGGAAGCCGCCCGCCAATGCGCTGTGCGCAAGCACGCCGATATGCTCGCGGCGGCACAGCGCTTCAAGATCACCCTCGAAATCCTTGCGACGCAGCAAGTTGTAGGATGGTTGCATACTCGTGTAGCGGGCGAGCCCAAGTCGCTCACTCGTGTGCAGCGCGACCTCGAGACGTGCCGGACTGAAGTTCGATGCGCCGATCGCGCGCACCTTGCCTGATCTCACAAGCTCGTCGAAGACGCTCGCCGTTTCTTCGAGTGGTGTGTCGGGATCATCGCGATGCGCCTGATAGAGGTCGATGTAATCGGTACGCAGACGACGCAGTGATTGATCGACGGCGCGCCGCACGTAGGTGGCCGACAGACCGCTTTCTCCGGGGCCCATGTCGAGACCGACCTTGGTGGCGATGAGCACGCGCGAGCGCATCGTGGGGCCGCGACGCGCGAGCCAGTCGCCGATGACGCTTTCGGATTCACCGCCTTGGAAGCCGGGGATGAAGCGCACGTAGGCGTCGGCGGTATCGAGCATGTTGAAGCCCGCATCCACGAAAGCATCGAGCAGCTCGAAGGACTGACGCGCATCGGCCGTCCAGCCGAGCACATTGCCGCCGAATACGAGGGGTGCCACCGCGAGTTCCGAGTCGCCGAGGCGTCGTCGGGCGGGTGGTGCTGAGTGCTGCGGCATCAAGACTGCAGGTAGCGCGGTCCCTCGGTCGGGGAGTCGAGCTTGGCGAGCATTTTTTCGATGATCGGCGCGGTCATCCCGGCCATGATCGGTGCGGTATGGCCAGAGGTGATGATGTCCACCGGATAGCGCTCGAGCAGCCGACGGAACGCTGCGACGCGACTCGTCTGCGATCGCTGACGCAGACCAAAGAAAGGCAACGCCGCCCGCTCACTGGCTCGCTCAGCGAGCTCGGGTGACATCTCGTGCAGCATGGTGCCGCAGATGTTCTCGTCGTCCTGATGGATATAGCCAAAGATATCTGCGCCGAAGAGCATCTTCAGGCGGGTGTCATATGCCCACATCGTGCCATCGAGGTCTTTCCAGAGCGCATCGAGAAAGACGATCTGCCGATCGCCGATGTCCAGTGCTTCACCGTGACGCATCGGTACGAGCCGCTCGAGCGCGACTTCAGGATGGAAGAGATGATAGTCGCGCACGTCGCCAACGGCTTTGGCTTGTGGATATTTGCCGAGCAGTCGGCCGAGGTTGCCGGTGTGCGGGATTTCCTGATGACTGACGAATACATAGTCGAGTCTGCGACCTTGCAGCATCTGCTCGATTTGTCCCTCGAGCGAATGCCAATGCGCGAAGTGACCGGTGTCGAGCATGACCGTCTTCTGCGCGCCGAGGATCAGGT
>JBILGD010000155.1:0-4397 GCA_044351225.1 Steroidobacteraceae bacterium | reverse complement strand
TGGTGGGTGCTGAGGGGATCGAACCCCCGACCCTCGCCTTGTAAGGGCGACGCTCTACCGCTGAGCTAAGCACCCTCCGAAGAGGGCGGCGAAGTCTACCCGAACGATCGAGGAGAAGCCAACACAAGTTGATGGTGGGCGGTACTGGGATCGAACCAGTGACCCCTGCCGTGTGAAGGCAGTGCTCTACCGCTGAGCTAACCGCCCGCCGCGGCCGCGGATGCTAGCATTGCCGCCCTATGATCGTCACCCGCTTCGCCCCAAGTCCGACCGGCATGCTGCATATCGGCGGCGTGCGTACCGCACTTTTCTCTTGGCTCCATGCCCGTCGCTACGGCGGCAAATTCATCCTGCGGGTCGAGGACACCGATCGCGAGCGCTCGACGGACGAAGCGGTGAGGGTGATTCTCGAGGGGATGAAATGGCTCGGCCTCGAGGCCGACGAGGGTCCGTATTTTCAGACCGCGCACTTTCCGCGCTATCGCGAGGTGATCGAGCAACTCCTCGCAGCCGGCAAGGCGTATCGCTGCTACTGCACCAAGGAAGAGCTCGAGCAGCTGCGCAGCGAACAAATGGCGCGCAAGGAAAAACCGCGTTACGACGGCCGCTGGCGCGATCGCAGCGATTCGCGTCCCGGCGTCGAGCCGGTGATCCGTTTCAAGAATCCGCTCGAGGGCGAAGTCGTGGTGCATGACCTCGTGCACGGTGATGTCACGTTCAAGAATTCCGAGCTCGACGATCTGATCATCGCGCGCGGTGATGGCACACCGACCTACAACTTCTGCGTGGTGGTCGACGACATGGACATGGGCGTCACCCATGTGATCCGCGGCGACGATCACCTAAATAACACGCCGCGACAGATCAATATGTTCGCCGCGCTCGGCGCGAAGATCCCGGTGTTCGCGCACGTGCCGATGATTCTTGGGCCCGATGGCGCCAAGCTCTCGAAGCGTCACGGCGCGGTGAGCGTGCTGCAATACGAAGAAGACGGGTTCTTGCCCGATGCACTGCTCAATTACCTCGTGCGTCTCGGCTGGTCGCATGGCGATCAGGAGATCTTCACCCGCGAAGAGATGATCGCGGCGTTCGACATCGGCGATGTCAACAAGGCGGCCTCCGCTTTCAACCCCGAGAAACTGCTGTGGTTGAACCAGCAGCACCTGATGCGCACGGATCCCACCAAGGTCGTGCCTTACCTGCGGCCGCACCTCGCGCGGCTGGGGCTCGCCGTGCAGGCCGCCGATGCGGTCGCCGAGGAGAGTTATCTCACCCGCATCGTCCTCGCGCAGCGCGAACGCACCAAGACCCTGAAAGAAATGGCCGAGGCGAGTCGCTACTTTTTCGGCGAGTCGGTCACGCTCGATCCCAAGGCGGCGGGCAAACATCTGACGGCCGACGCCAAAGCGCTTCTGGTCGAGTTTGGGGCGATTCTGGCGGCAATACCCGACTGGCATGCGCCCAGCCTGCACGAGGCGCTGAATGCGTTTGCGGCGACCAAGGGCCTAGGGCTCGGCAAGGTCGCTCAGCCGCTGCGGGTGGCGGTGACCGGCGGGACGATCTCGCCGCCCATCGACCTGACGCTGGAGCTGCTAGGGCGCGAGCGGACGCTGGCGCGACTATCGGCGCTGGCAGGCTAATCTTCGGGTGACCTTCGAGCTCTGCCGGCCGACCCACATCAGATAAACGTCGCCGGCGATACGCCGAATCGATCACTGAGTCTGCGCACCTGCCGGATATTCAATTCTCGCTTGCCCGAAAGAATCTCGGATACAACCCCCTGACTCCCGAGATCCTGCAGGGTGGGTCTCGTCTCCCGCGGCCAATTCCAGGAGGCTCTCCAGAGTCCGGCTCATGCGCAGGTAGTGAGCCTCGTTGCGGATCGGGCCGATATCTGCGACCGCACGCAACTTCGCCCATGCGGGAACCAACCGGTTGATGTCGATCGCTGACTTAGTCACCGCCAATCTCGCCTTTCGCCGTCGGTGTAGACCGCCCGGGGCGCGCATCAATGCGCCGCGGGAACTCCCTTGCCCCCACGCTTCGAACCGCGGCGGGCCGCCGTCTTGTTGCCTTTTGGTGTCTCGGCAGCGGGCGTCGGTGTCGCGAGCGGTGCGGGCTGACTCGCGAGCGCGATCGAGAGCACCTCATCGATCCACTTGACCGGCTTGATCTCTAGGTTGCCCTTGATGTTCTCGGGAATCTCGGTGAGATCCTTCTGGTTGTCGACCGGGATCACGACGGTGGTGATGCCGCCGCGCGCCGCGGCGAGCAGCTTTTCCTTCAGACCGCCAATCGGCAACACTTCGCCGCGCAGCGTGATCTCGCCCGTCATCGCGACCTCGGAGCGCACCGGGATCTTGGTGAGCGCCGAGACCAGCGCCGTGCACATTCCGATGCCGGCCGAAGGACCGTCCTTCGGGGTAGCGCCCTCGGGTACGTGCAAGTGGATATCGAGCTTCTGGTAGAAGTCCGCCTCGAGTCCGAGGTTTTGCGCACGACTGCGCACCACGGTCATCGCCGCCTGGATGGATTCCTGCATCACCTCGCCAAGCTGGCCCGTGTGCTGCAGCTTGCCCTTGCCGGGCACGGTGGCCGCTTCGATGGTCAGCAACTCGCCGCCGACCTCGGTCCAGGCGAGACCCGTGACCTGACCGACGCGGTTTTCCTCTTCGGCCTTGCCGAAGCGAAAGCGCTGCACACCAAGATATTTCTCGAGCGATTTCGAGGTGACCTGCACCGTGGCGGTCTTACCCTTCGCCTTGTCCTTATCCTTGCCTTTGCCCTTGCCGGTGAGCAGCTCACGCACCGCCTTGCGGCAGATCTTGGCGATCTCGCGCTCGAGGCTGCGCACACCCGCCTCGCGGGTGTAGTGACGAATGATGTCGAGGAGCACGTCCTCGCCGACCTTGAGCTCGCCGTCCTTCAGGCCGTTGTTCTTCATCTGCTTCGGCAGCAGATATTTCTTGGCGATGTTCATCTTCTCGTCTTCGGTGTAACCCGGCAGACGGATGACTTCCATGCGATCGAGCAGCGGCGCGGGAATGTTGAGGCTGTTCGCCGTGCACACGAACATCACCTGCGAGAGGTCAAGATCGACCTCGAGGTAGTGGTCGTTGAAGGCGCTGTTCTGCTCGGGGTCGAGTACCTCGAGCAGCGCCGATGACGGATCGCCACGAAAATCCATCGACATCTTGTCGATTTCATCGAGCAAAAAGAGCGGGTTGGTGACGCCCGTCTTCGACATGTTCTGCACGACCTTGCCCGGGAGCGAGCCGATGTAGGTACGGCGGTGGCCACGGATCTCGGCCTCATCGCGCACGCCACCCAGACTCATGCGCACGAACTTGCGGTTCGTGGCGCGGGCAATACTTTGACCAAGCGAGGTTTTGCCGACGCCCGGCGGCCCAACGAGACACAGAATCGGCCCTTTGATCTTCTCGACACGCTGCTGCACGGCGAGGTACTCGAGGATGCGCTCCTTGACCTTGTCGAGTCCGTAGTGATCCTCGTCCAGCACCTCTTCGGCACGCAGCAAATCTTTGAGTACCTTGGTGCGCTTCTTCCAGGGAACCTTGACGAGCCAGTCGATGTAGTTGCGCACGACCGTGGCTTCCGCCGACATCGGCGACATCATCTTGAGCTTGTTGAGCTCGGCGGTGGCCTTATCCTTGGCCTCCTTCGGCATACCGGCTTCGTTGATCTTGTTCTCGAGTTCCTGGACCTCGTTGACGCCGTCTTCCATCTCGCCGAGTTCTTTCTGGATAGCCTTCATCTGCTCATTCAGGTAGTACTCGCGCTGCGATTTTTCCATCTGCGCCTTGACGCGCCCGCGGATGCGCTTTTCGATCTGCAGCACATCCATCTCGCCTTCGATGGCCACGAGGATGTGCTCGAGGCGCTGACGCACATCGAGGATCTCGAGCACCTTTTGCTTGTCGCCAAGCTTGAGCGCCATGTGCGCGGCGACCGTATCGGCGAGCCGCCCGGCATCCTCAATGCCCGCGAGCGCGGTGAGCACCTCGGGCGGGACTTTCTTGTTCAGTTTGACGTACTGCTCGAACTGCGAGACCACCGAGCGCGAGAGCACCTCGAGTTCTTTCTCTTCGTACTTGTCGATCTCGACGGCGAGCGACACCTGCGCGGTGTAGAACGGGCCACCCAAGAGCTTTTCGACGGCGCCGCGATCAACACCCTCGACCAGCACCTTGACCGTGCCGTCCGGGAGCTTGAGCAGCTGCAGGATCGTGGCGATGGTGCCGATGCGATAGAGGTCGTCCTGCTTCGGGTCATCGACCTCGGCCTGACGCTGCGCGACCAGCATGATGCGCTTGTCGCCCTTCATGGCCGCCTCGAGCGCGAGGATGGACTTCTCGCGGCCCACGAAGAGCGGGATG
>JBILGD010000069.1:0-13871 GCA_044351225.1 Steroidobacteraceae bacterium | reverse complement strand
TGGCCCGCGCGCGATGGCGTGGAGCGGGCGCCGCTGTCGCGCGCCTCGCTGCGCGAGATGCAGCAACTGTGGCGGGCGCGTCCTACAAGTGTCACGCGCGACTCGGCCGGCGCGTCGCAGCTCAACGCCGGCGGTTACGGCTACGGTCTGCGCGTGTCCGAGAGTTGCGACTTCGGTCATGTGGTGGCGCACAGCGGCGGACTGCCGGGTTTCGGCTCGCAGATGCGCTGGCTGCCGGAGTACGGTGTCGGTCTGATCGCTTTCGGCAATCGCACCTACACCGGCTGGGGCGGGATTTTCGATGAGGCCTTGGTGACGCTGTCGCGCTCGGGTGGGTTTGTACCGCGCGAGGTTCAGCCTGCACCAGCACTGAGCGCAGCACGCCAAGGGGTCAATGCACTGCTCGAACGCTGGGACGATGCTGCTGCGGCACGGCTCGCTGCGATGAATCTCTTCCTCGATCGCTCGCTCGAGCGACGACGCGCCGAATTTGCCGCGTTACGCGCGACGGTCGGCGCTTGTCGCGAGCGCCCGGGCTATCTCTACAGCGAAAATGCGCTGCGCGGCGATTGGTTGCTCGACTGCGAGCGGGGCACGGTGCAGGCTTCGATCACGCTCTCGCCCACGGTCCCGCCGGCGATCCAGTACCTCAGGGTGCGTGCGCTGCCCGCGGGCGCAGACGTTACTGCGGCAACGGGTTTACCGCCTCGACGTTGTCAGTGACCGCTCGCAGCCAGCACGCGCGGCATGAGCCCCGCCTCGCGTAGCGCGGCGAGCAGACTCTCGGTGTGCGTGGCATCACGCGTCTCGATGGTGAAATCGAGATCGGCGGCTTTGACAGGTACATCGAGAAACAACCGATGGTGGGTGACTTCGATGATGTTGCCGCCCGCTTCGCCGATCAGGCCGGCGATGCGGGCGAGGGCGCCGGGCTGATCGGCGCTTTCGAAGCGCAGCGTGATGAGTCGATGCTCGCGTACGAGTTGTCGCTGCAAGACGATACCGAGCAGTCGCGTGTCGATATTGCCGCCACAGAGCACGAGTCCCACTTTGCGACCGCGGAAGCGCTGCGGGTGCGCGAGCACGGCGGCGAGACCCGCAGCACCGGCGCCTTCAACCACGGTTTTTTCGATGGAGACGAGCAGACTGATGGCGTGCTCGATGTCGGCTTCGTCGATGAGCAGGATGTCGTCGACAAGTCGACCGATGATGTCCTGCGTGAGACGGCCGACATTGCGCACGGCGATGCCCTCGGCGATCGTTTGTGTGCCAAAGGGCATCGCCTCGTTGCGGATCGCGGCCAGCATCCCCGGAAATGCGCGCGTCTGCACACCGATGAGTTCGATGTCGGGATTGATCGCGCGCGCAGCGACGGCCATGCCGGCAAGCAGTCCACCGCCGCCGATCGGCACGCACAAGCACTCGATGTCCGGATGCTCCTCCAGCATTTCGAGGGCGATGGTGCCCTGACCGGCGATGATGTCTTCGTCGTCGTAGGGGTGAATGAAGACCAGGTTCTCGCGCGCGGCGAGTTCGAGCGCGTGACTCTCGGCTTCGGCGAGTTGCGCTCCGTGCAGCACGACGCGGGCGCCGAGCAGCCGGGTTTGTTGCACTTTGTTGAACGGCGTGTTGACCGGCATGACGATGGTGGCCGGAATACCCATGTGCGTCGCGTGATGCGCGACACCCTGCGCATGGTTGCCGGCAGACATGGCGATCACGCCGCGCCGGCGCTGGGCATCGTCGAGTTTTTGCAGCTTGATCAATGCACCGCGCTCCTTGAAGGAGGCGGTGAATTGATGGTTCTCGAATTTCAGGTAGAGATCGGCACCCGTGATGCGCGAGAGCGTGACCGATCGCCTGCAGTCCGTGCGCAGGATATGACCGCGCAGCAGTGCGGCGGCTTCACGAATTCGTTCCAGGGTGACGCTCACGTGCGCAATGATACCGGCTCGGTGACTGCCCAGGCGGTCGGCGGGGTACACTAGCCCTCACCTGCAGCTGCCCGCCCATGAGTCCTCCCGCACAGTCCCGTTTCCAGCGTTGGCGCGCCACCACGCTCGCGCCCTTCCAGCACCGCGTGTTCGCGACGTTCTGGTTTGCGTCGCTGGCCTCTTCGTTCGGCAGTCTGATCCAGACGGTCGGTGCCTCATGGCAGATGGCGTTGATCGCCCCGGCGCCGGATCAGGTCGCGCTAGTGCAGGCGGTGGGTGCCTTGCCTTTCTTTGTGCTCTCTTTGATCGCAGGCGCACTCGCCGATAACTACGACCGGCGTCTGTTGATGCTGGTCTCGCAGCTCGTGGCGCTGTTCGCTTCCCTGGTCCTCGCGCTCATCACATTCTTCGGCGAAATCACCCCGGCAACGCTGCTGACGCTGACTTTCATCATCGGCTGTGGCGCCGCCGCGTTTGCGCCAGCCTGGCAGGCATCGATCGGCGAGCAGGTGCCGCGCGAGATCATCCCGGCTGCGGTGATGGCCAATGCGATGAGTTTCAACATGGCCCGCAGCGTCGGTCCCGCCATCGGTGGCGTGATCGTTGCCGCAGCCGGTGCAGCGGCGGCGTTCATCATCAACGCCGTGTCCTATCTGGGACTTATCTTTGCCCTGTTGCGCTGGAAGCTGCCCAAGCCCAAGCGTGAACTGCCTCCCGAACCGCTGGGGTCGGCAATCGCTGCCGGCATTCGCTATGTCAGGCTGTCGCCCAATCTCACGGCCATCATGATCCGTGCGGTGTTGTTCACTGTGCCCATTTCTGCAGTACCTGCGCTGATGCCCGTGGTGGCGCGCGATCTGTTGGGTGGTGGTGCGCCGACCTACGGTCTGCTGCTGGGTGGCTTCGGCGTGGGCGCAATGCTCGGCGCGTTGTCGAGCTCGGCGTTGCGTAGCCGATTTTCCAGCGACCAACTTTTGCGTGCAGTGTGCGCGGTGGCGATGGTCGCGATGCTGGGAATTTCGCAGAGCCCCTGGGCGTGGACCTCGCTGCTGGCGCATGTGCTTGCCGGTTCCGTGTGGACACTGGGTCTCGCCAATTTCAACATCGCGGTCCAATTGTCCTCGCCACGCTGGGTCACGGGTCGCACGCTTGCGCTCTATCAGACATTCGCGTTTGCGGGCATGGCAGCCGGTGCCTGGATGTGGGGTAACCTCGCCACTGCGATGGGTCTGCGCGAGACCCTGGCGATCTCCGGGTTTTCCGCATTGACCACTTTCGCGGTCGCCCATTGGCTGCCGGTTTACGTTGCGCGCTCGGGTTCGCTCGATCCGCATGTGGCAACCGCGCTCGAAGCACCCCGGGTCGAAATGCACGATTCCGCTGGGCCTATTGTGGTGACCATCGAATACAAGGTTCCGGAAGACAACGCTGCGAAATTCATTGATATCGTCAATGAATTAGGCCGAGTGCGACGTCGCGACGGTGCGCGTGCCTGGTCCGTATGTCAGGACCTCGACGATCCGACGCGGTGGATCGAACGTTTCGAAAGCCCGACCTGGCTCGATTACCTGCGGCGGCAGACTCGGCCGACGCTTGCCGATCAGGAAATTCGTCGCCGATTGAGCGAACTCATTGAAGGCGAGCGCGGCACGGTACGGCGTTTCATAGAGCGGCCACGCGGTGCCGAGCCGCTCGGCAGTGCAAGTTCAAGACCCGAGCCGCTCGACGATACCGTGGGACACGGTTAGCAGCCGGTCAGTCGATCTCGCTGCCCGAGGCGATCCGCGGCAGTGCCAAGGCGGCGATGGCCGCGATCCCGAGCAAGGGCGCGATCATCACCGAGAAGGCCCACTGCCAGCCGATTGATTGCACGGCGAGCGGTACGATCGCCGGGAAAAGCGCAAAGCCGAGACTGAGTGGCGCCGAGCCGCAGGCTGCGTAGGCTGTGGTGCGCATCCGCGTCGGGTAAAGATCGGTGAGTAGCGCGCCGACCACGGCATTGCTGCCGTAAAAAAATGCGCCGGTCAGACCAAAGAGCGCGAGATCCTGCCAACGCGCCTGCGGCAGCCACATCAGACCAACGAGTGCCAGCGCGCCGAGCAGGGTCCACAGGGCGAAGGTGTCGCGGCGCGGCAAGCGGTACTCGCCCACCCAGGCTGCAGCGAGATAGCCAATGATGGCGATGCCGTTGGAAAGACCGACGAGCGTCGTCGCCTCGGCTGGCGAGTATCCGCGGACCTCGATGAAGAAGGTCGGAAAGAAAAATGCCGTACCTGCATAGGCACAACCAAAGGCAAAGAAAAGCACCACAGTGGCGAGCGAGCGGCGCCGATAGTCGCCTCGGAAGAGCTCGCCCAGTAAACTCCAATCGAGACCGGATGCGGTGCTTTCGCGGGCCGATGCGGCTTTTTCGAAGCGAGTGCTCTCGGGCAGGCGCCAGGCGATGAGGAAAGCGAGCGGGACCACGGCGAAGCCGATGAAAAAGATCGAGCGCCAGCCGCTCGATTCGAGCAAGGGTGCGGCGAGCATCGCAGCAAGAAACCAGCCCAATGGATAGCCGCATTGCAGCACGCCCATCAGCATGCCTCGATGCCGTGCCGGAGCGGTCTCGGCGACGTAGGCGGCTGTGATCGGTGCGAGGCCGGCGGCCAGTCCGAAGGCGAGGGCGCGCAAGATGCCGAGTTGGGTCAGATCACCAACCACACCGTGCAGACCGACAAAGAAAGCGGACGAGGCGAGCAGACCCGCCAGCGTCCAGCGGCGCCCCCAGGTGTCCGCGGCGAGCCCGGCGAACACGACCGTGATGGCAGCGGTAATGAAGCCCGCCGTCAGCATCAGTCCCACCACATCGAGGCCGACGCCATACTCCCCAAGGATGCCGGGGATCGCATAGCCGAAGAGCGACTGGTCGAGATTGCTCATCGTCCAGGCGATGAGGCTGAAGGCGAAGACCGAAATCCAGGTTTTATTGGCGGAGTTCATGGCGGAGAATATTACTGCGACCCCAGCTGCGAGGTTCTAATGATCGACAAGACCGACTCTGCCTCGTCCCCGGATCCAATGGCTCGGCTGGCACGTTCCCGACACGAATTTGGGGAGCACGGCGGCGTCAACTTGTCGATCGAAACCAGTGCGACCTTCACCGTGCTGGAGGCCGGCAAGATGCCGGCGATCTTCGAGGGGCGCGAGGGTCCGCGCGGCGGTTGCTTCCTCTACGGTCGGCATTTCAATCCCACCGTGATGGTGTTGGCGCGGCACCTCGCGGCCATCGAGGCGATGCCGAGCGCCTACTGCACCGCGAGTGGCATGGCGGCGATTTCCGGCGCGCTGCTGCATGCCTGTGACGCAGGCGATCACATCGTCGCGGGTCAGGCCCTGTACGGTGGCACCTGGGCGTTGCTGCACGATTTTCTGCCGCGCAAGGCGCGCATCGAAACAAGCTTCGTCGACCTGGCGGATCTGCGCGCGGTGGCGGCCGCCTTTCGCGGCAACACGCGGGTGCTCTACTGCGAAACGCTCTCCAACCCGACGCTGCGGGTCGCCAATCTGCCGGCGCTGGCTGAGATCGCCCACAAGCACGATGCCTTGCTCATCGTCGACAATACTTTTTCGCCACTCGCGATGACTCCGGCGCGTCATGGTGCCGATGTCGTCATTCACAGCCTCACCAAGTTCATCAACGGGGCCTCGGATATCGTGGCCGGCTGCGTCTGCGCGAGTGGTGCCTTCATTGATGGCATGTACGACCTGCACCTCGGCAGCCTCATGTTGCTCGGTCCGGCGATGGATCCTCGCGCGGCTTACGAGGTCGCGACTCGTTTGCCCAGTCTTGGGCTGCGCATGCAGAACCACGCGGAGCGAGCACTCGCTTTCGCACAACGGCTTGAGGCGCTGGGCGCCAAGGTGATCTATCCGGGATTGAGTAGTCATGTCGATCATGCCCTGTTCGATCAGCTCGCCAATCGCGGGTACGGGGCTGGGGGTTTATTGAGCGTGGACTTTGGCACCGCCGCACGCGCCAATCGATTCATGGAGCACCTGCAGAACGTGGAAGATTTCGGTTACATGGCCGTAAGTCTCGGGTTCAGCGACACCTTGATGAGTGCGAGCGCCTCCAGCACGTCGAGCGAGCTTGACGAGGTCTCGTTGCGTGCGGCCGGCATCAGTCCCGGTTGGGTGCGATTGTCGGTCGGTTATACCGGTTCGCTCGATGAGCGCCTCGCACAGCTCGAGCGAGGCTACCTCGCGGCGCTTGCGGTAAGCTGAACCCTATGAGCGCCCAAGATTCGACGGCCCTTGCGAGACCGACCGATCGGTGGTTCGCCGCCTATGCTGCGGATCACCAAAACCCGCTCAATCAACAACTGCACGTGATTTGTGTTCCGGCGATCGTCTGGTCGCTGGTTGCGCTTCTCTATGCCGTACCGACGCCGGTCGGCTGGGGTGAAGTACTGCCGTCGCACGGCGTGGTGGCAGCGCTCTTGATGCTGTTTGCGCTCGGCTTCTGGCTTTGGCTGTCGGTGCCGCTGGGTGTCGGCATCCTGCTGCTTGCCGTGCTGAGCTTCTGGCTCGCGCAGGTGATCCTTGAAGCGCTGGGCGTGCCGGGTCTGCTGGTCGTGGCGGCGACGGTGTTCGTCGTGGCCTGGATCGGGCAGTTCATCGGTCACCATATCGAGGGGCGTCGACCGAGTTTTTTCACTGACCTCGTTTATCTCTTGATCGGGCCACCTTGGGTACTCGCCAAGGCGTATCGCAAGCTCGGTCTGTCCTACTGATCCGCGAGCGGTCGCTCGCCAAAACCGGAGTGAAATCCCGATGCGTCGACTGACCTTGTCTTTGATCATGCTGATTTCCTTGTTGACGGGCACTCGGGTTTGGGCTGACGAGACGCTGCTGCGTTTCGTCGAGTCGCGTCGTGCCGTCGATCGTGCCGTGGCGCAGGATCTCTGGAACTGGGCCGAGGTCGGCTATCAGGAAGAGCAGAGCAGTGCGCGCCTGCAGAAGGAATTGCGTGCCGCGGGATTCACCGTTCGCGCGGGCGTTGCCGGCATGCCGACGGCTTTCGTCGCCGAATACGGCAGTGGCAAACCGGTGATCGCCATCCTCGCCGAGATGGACGCGTTGCCCGGTGTTTCGCAGGCTGCCGTGCCCGAGCGTTCCCCGCTGCGTGGGCGTATCTCGGGGCATGCCTGTGGCCATCATCTCTTCGGCACCGGTTCGGTTTCGGCGGGCATTGCGATTCGTCAGTGGCTCGCGACAAATCGACGCAGCGGTACGATCCGCGTCTATGGCACCCCGGCGGAGGAAGGCGGCGCAGGCAAGGCTTACATGGTGCGCGAGGGGCTGTTCGGGGATGTCGATATCGCCTTGCATTGGCACGCGGGTGATCGCAATAGCGTGACCAACGAGCCAACGCTGTCGAACAAGAGCGCCAAGTTCCGCTTCGCAGGGATCGCGGCGCATGCTGCGGCTGCGCCCGAGCGCGGCCGCTCCGCACTCGATGGCGTCGAGGCCATGAACTACATGTCGAACCTGATGCGCGAGCATGTGCCGGACGATGCCCGCATGCACTACATCATCACCCGCGGTGGCGATGCGCCAAACGTGGTTCCGGAGTCGGCCGAAGTGTTCTATTACGTACGGCACCAGAACCCACTCATCATGGCCGATATCTTTGATCGGCTGCTGAAGGTCGCCGAGGCGGCGGCACTGGGCACCGGCACCAACGTGCAACACGAAGTCATCCATGGCGCTTATAGCTTGCTGCCGAATGATGCGCTTGCCGAGGTGGTCGATGCCCAGCTGCGTCGGGTCGGGGGCGTGACTTACGATGCGGCGGAACAGGACTTTGCCGAAAGGCTCTTCAAGACACTCGGCAAGACCGAACTTGGTCTCGGCTCCGAGCGCGAGATCCAACCCGTTGATCGTCGCAGGACCTCGGGTTCGACCGATGTGGGCGATGTGAGCTGGACGGTGCCGACGATCGGCTTTCGTACTGCAACCTGGGTACCGGGGACGCCCGCGCATTCCTGGCAGGCCGTGGCAGCCGGTGGCATGAGCATCGGCTTCAAAGGCATGGAGAACGCAAGCAAGGTGCTAGCGCTCACGGCGGTGGAGTTATTCACGCAGCCGGACTTGATCACCGCCGCGCGCACCGAGTTCGAGCAGCGTCGCGGTGCCGATTTCCGCTACGTGAGTGTGGTGGGCGATCGCGCACCGCCACTCGATTATCGCCGCTGAATATTTCCGCGGCGCAGCAGAGCACCCGGCAGCAGAGCAGCAAAGATATGAAACACTTCGGCAGATTCGTGACGGTCATGGCATGGGTTGCCCTCGATGCTTTCCTGACGGTGGGTCACGCGTCGGTCCCGTCGACCCGGCAGTGGGTCATCATCGTCGACAGCGGCAACCGGGGCGGCGAGATCGTCGAAACTTGCTCGAGTGCCGGCGATTGCGAAGTGCGCTACGTGTTCAAGGACAACGGGCGCGGCCCCGAGGTCAGCGAAAAATTCAAGCTCGCCGCCGATGGGACGTTCGATCGTTATCTCGCTACGGGCGCCACGACTTTTGGTTCGCGGATCGCCGAGCGCTTCGAGGTCCGTGGTGGGCAGGCTCGCTGGCAATCGACCACCGAGCGTGGGCGCAGCGACTCGGCTCGAGGCAAGCTCTATCTGCCGCTCAACGGCAGCGCGTTGGTCTACGAGCGCATGGCGCGCCTGACAAGCGGCGGCAACACCGCCGATCTGCTGCCGAGCGGCACAATCTCGCGGCGCAGCTTGCAGACGGCCGCGGTCGGCGAGGGTGAGCTTCGTCGCGATATCGAGCTCGTAGCCTTCAGTGGTCTTGGGTTGACCCCGGATTTCGTCTGGCTCACGCGCGGCGACTCGCCCGAATTCTTTGCCTATGTCATTCCCGGATACAGCACGACGGTGCCTGCCGGTTACGAGTCGCAGATCGCGAAGCTCGTCGCGTGGCAAACGACCGCCGAGACGCAACTGCTCTCGGGCTTTCGCGATCGCTTGTCGGTACCGCTCGAGGGTTTGAGCGTGATCCGCAACGCGCGTCTCTTCGACAGCGAGCGGGCGCGTCTGCGTGAGGGTTTGCACGATGTTTATCTGCTGCGCGGTCGGATTGTCTCCATCCAGCCTGCTGGCGTGGCGAGCGGTGCCGAGCAGGTGCGGCGCAGTCTCGATGCCGCAGGGCGCGTCCTGTTGCCGGGTCTCTTTGACATGCACGGGCATGTGGGGCGCTGGGAAGGCGGACTCAATCTGGCGACCGGCGTTACCACGGTGCGTGACATGGGCGGTGATAACGCCACGGTGCAGCAGATCATCGATGAGACCGGCGCAGGGCGAGTATTTGGCCCGCAGATCGTGCCAGCGGGGTTTCTCGAGGGCGAGAGCCCCTTTTCTGCGCGCAACGGCTTCGTGATCAGCACGCTCGATGAGGCCAAGCGTGCGGTCGACTGGTATGCGGCTCACGGTTATCCGCAGATCAAGATTTACAACAGCTTTCCGCGCGAGCATCTCAAGGCGACCGTGGAGCACGCGCACGAGCGCGGGCTGCGTGTGAGTGGGCACGTACCGGCGTTTCTGCGTGCCCGCGAAGTGCTGGAGGCCGGATTCGATGAGCTCAATCACATCAACCAGGTGGTGCTGAATTTTCTGGTCGATGACAAGACCGATACGCGAACCTTGCAGCGCTTTTATCTGCCGGCAGAGAAAACCGCCGGACTCGACTTCGAGGGCGGTCCCGTTCGCGAGTTCGTCGAGTCGTTGAAAGCGCGCGGCACGGTGATCGATCCCACGCTCACCACCTTCGACTTTCTGCGACAGCGCGATGGCGAACTCTCGCCGGCCTATGCATCGATCGCCGCGCATTTACCGGCGACCTTGCAGCGCGGCCTATTGAGCGGTGGCATGGAGATCCCGAACGAGCGGCTGCACGCGCTCTACAATCGCTCGTACGCGCGCATGATCGATTTCGTGGGCCGCTTGCATCGGGCCGGTGTGCCGTTGGTGGCAGGCACCGATGAAATCGCGGGATTCACGCTTCAGCGCGAACTCGAGCTTTATGTGCAGGCGGGTATCCCGGCGGCCGAGGTCCTGCGCATCGCCACCTGGAACGGCGCCAAATACAGTCGCACGCTCGAGGATCGCGGCAGCATCGAGATCGGCAAGCGCGCCGATCTCGTGCTGATCGATGGCGACCCGACCCGCGACATCAGCGCCATCCGCAATGTGGCGCTGGTGATCACGCAGGAACGGAGCATCGAACCGGCGGCGGTCTTTCGCGAACTCGGCATCAAGCCTTTCGTGAACGACTCGCCAACATGGCTGCCTGCAGCCCGCTAGGGCCGGGAGCTATTTTTTCTTTGAACCGGGTTGAGTCTTGGCAGCGCCGGCGGGGGTGAAGTTGAACTTCTGTCCGGACACGGCGGCCTCGTACATCAACCCGCCTTTGGTGATGGTGAACACCGCAAAACCTCGGTAGAACTCGCCGGTCGTGCGCGCGTCCTTCTTGCCGCCACTCACGGCGGCGCTGGCGCCCGAAGTCCCCGCCGTGGCGCTCGCGGCTGCGGTGATGGCGACTGCACTGACCCCGGCGCCGAACTGGAATTCGCCGCCGGTAAACTCGTTTAGTGCGCGCTTGTCCTGCAGGAAGACGATCTGGCTGAAGGCCTGTCCGCCGGCCTGAAAGCCGATGCTGACCTGCGTGAGCACGACATCGCCGATGTAACGACCTTGTTCGTACACGCGACCGACGCCGCGCGCACCGCCCACACCGAGACCGCCCTTGCCCACGGTCGGGAAGATGGCATACGCGTAACTGCGCTCGAAGAACGAAGCGCTTTGACCGGCATTGCGAAACAGCTCCTTGGTGTCCGCATATTCGTCTGCGGCTGCGCTCAGCGGCAAGGCCAGCAGGGCCAGCATGGCGAGAAGTCGCAGAGCGATGGAACGAAGCGGCTGAGTCATGAGGGTCCTCCGAAAGTGCGTGTTGAATGCTAGCGCGTTTGTTGCAGGGTTACACTTCGCCTATGGACACACCCCGACGCACCGAGTTCGGTATCGTGATGGAGGCTTCGCCCGGCTATACGGCGCGACTCGCCCGCGACATCGAAGCCATGGGTTTCGACATTCTGCTGTGCCCCGACACACAGAACCTCAGCCCCGATCCGTTTTCGCAACTTGCACTGGCGACCCAGACGACCACGACCCTGCGACTCGGCACCGGTGTCACCAATCCGGTCACGCGCGATGTGGCGGTGACAGCTTGCGCATTTTCGACCCTGCAAGCGGAATCAGGCGGTCGCATGATCTGCGGCATCGGTCGTGGCGATTCTTCCGCTGCGCATATCGGGATGCGCAATGGCACCACCGCCCAGTTGCGCGGATTCGTCGATCGCTTGCATGCCTACACGCGGGGCGAAACGGTCGATCGCGATGGCACGCCCTCGCGCCTGCGTTGGTACGACTCCTTGCCGGTGACGCCGCTCATCATCGATGTCGCCTGCACCGGACCGCAGACGATCCGTATGGCGGTGGATGTCGGTGATCGTGTGAGTTTTGCCGTGGGTAGCGCGCCGGAGCGCGTGCGCTGGGCGATGGATGTGGCGCTCGAGCGCTTGCATGAAACCGGCAGGGCGCGCGACTCGATCCGCATCGGCGCGTACGTCAACCTGGTGTGTGATCAGGACGAGCAGCGTGCGATCAACCTCGGTCGCATGATTTCCGGGATGGTGGCGCACTTCGCCGGTATGAAGGATGCGCCGCTCGACCATTTGCCGCCCCGCCTGAAAGACCTCGCCGCCAAAATGCAGACCGGGTACGACATGAAGCATCACGCGCAGGAGTCGGGTAGCCACTTGGCTGCGGTACCCGATGACTTCGTCGACTGGTTTTCGATTTGCGGTCCGCCAGCCAAGTGTCGCGAGCGTCTGGCCGAACTGCTTGCGATGGGACTCGATCATGTCTATCAGCTCGGTGGCTCGCCCGTGCCGCATCCGCACGGCGCGCGTCAGGAGGCCATGGTTCGTCAAGCATCGCTGTACGCCACCGAGGTCTTGCCGCATTTTCGGTGAGAGCGGGCAGCTGCGCAGTCGTTGCGCTCAGCCAAGGGCTGCCAGCACTTCGAGTGCGACGCGCTCTGCGGATTCGAAAGCGGCCTCCATGCCGCGAGAGCCGATCGCCGTGTGCTCTCCGCAAAAAAACAATTTGCCGTGTGGCTGCGCGAGCTTGGTGGCGAGTTGCACCTGGCCGGGTCCAAAAATAGTCCAAGTGCCGCCTGCGAAAGGATCGCGTTCCCAGGAGTGCGCGCCGCCGATCTGCAGGGCACCCTTGGCGGCCGGCCGCAGGCGTTCGATATCCGCGATCACGAGTCGCGCGGCGTCGGCAGGCGAGAACCGATCGAGATAACGCGCGTTGCGCGCACTGCACCAGACGGTCAAGGTGGTCACCGGTCCGCCCTCGACGCCATCGCGATTGGCGAGCACCGAACCCGAAAGGCCATCACTCCAGAATGCCGGGCTGAGACCATCCGCTTCCCAAAAAGCGCGTGTCGGCAGCAGATGAAATTGCGTGATGGGTTTGGCACCGAGCGTGAGGATGGCGCGCTGCTGCTCGGGGGGCGGTAGTGGATCGAGTCGTACGTGTCGCAGTACGGGAAAAGGCAGCGAGCAAACCACCGCCTTGGCCCGGTGCCGACTGCCATCGCTACACCTTACCTCGACGGCATCGCCCTGCGTTTCGATGGATACGACGCGCCGGCCAAGCAGCAGGTCGCCGCGCAGTCGACTCGCCATCGCGATCGGCAGATTCTGGTTACCGCGACGGAACACGCCGACGTACCGCTGATCCGGTGGACTGCGATTGATCTGCTGCCAATGATCGACGAAGGCCAGTTGCAGGGTCGATACATCGTGCGCAGTCTCGACTCCATACGGCATGTTGGTTTCGTAGCCGAGTGCGATCTCGGCCGCGCTCGCACCGAGGCCCCGCAGAAAGTCGTGGACCGAGACGTCGTGCCGCGCGTGCACGGGGTCGTGCCAGGTCTGCAGATCGGTAAAAGGTCGATGCCTGCGCAGCAGCGTGCGGCCCCATTCCATGGGGAGCAGTGTTCGTGCCTCGCCGCGGAAGGGATTGCGCGGGTGCGCCGGCCAGCGATCACGAGTGATGTGCTCGCCGCCCACGAACAACGCCTGAGGGTCCGGGAAGCGCGCATAGCGTGGCGCAACGTTCAGCAGTTCAATCCCATAACGCGTCGCTGCCGCGATCACTCGGCCATAGGCCCGCGAGACCGTGTTGCCGCCGACCTCCGGCTGACCGGGCAGATCAAAGAGCGAATAAAGGCGTCCACCGACGCGCTGGCGGCCTTCGAGTACGCGCACCGCCAGGCCGTTTTCTTCGAGGGTCAGAGCCGTTTCCAGACCGGACAGACCGGCTCCGAGGACCAGCACGTCGCTCCGGGTGGCTACTGCAGTCATGGCTGCCGAGCTTACACCGGGCAGTGTATGGTGTGCGCGATCATGGAAGTTCCAGCATGAGTCAGCGCAGCGAAGAGCGTCGCCCGGCACAAGTCGTCGCGGAGGTGTCACTGTCGACGGGTTCGGTCATCGAGCTATCCCGGCTACTCGGTATTCCTTTGGCCGATGCGGATTCGGCGGAGCGGATCGCCGCGGGCGCAGCAGCCGCCGCGGCGGCGGTGCGTGCCGTGCTGGAACATGGCAGCGACGGCAAAATCTTTGACTGTGAGCCGTCCGACTATCTGCCGCTGCTGGAATCCTTGACGAACCCGGCAGTGCAGGGCGAAAAGCTGCTCGAGCTTGGCGGGTCGACGAGTTTGCTGCGTCGTGCCGCGACAGCGAAGCCGACGAACGACGTGCTCGATGGCGATCTGACCGATCTCGTCGAGCAGCTCGCGGAGGGGCGGTTACGC
>JBILGD010000068.1:0-13925 GCA_044351225.1 Steroidobacteraceae bacterium | reverse complement strand
CATCGCCGAACGTCGCGGTCGCAAGGATGTCGCCCTGCAGGGCTATCGACAACTGATCGCCGCAGGTGTCGGTCTGCCGCCGCGAGTCCGGGCGGCGCGTTTGCTGCTCGAGCGCGGCGAACGCGATGAGGCACTCAAATTCTTTGATGAACTGCAGAAGGGTGGCAGAACCGATGCCATCGAAGTCGAAATCGCGCGCTCGCGGGCGCTGCTCGACGCTGGCTTCGGCAGCGAGGCGATCGCGAGTGTCGATGCCGCGCTCGAGCGTTATCCGTCCCATCCGGCGCTGCTCTATCACCGCGCTGTGCTCCTTGATGGGGCCGGTCGCACGCGTGAGGGCGTGCGCGTCTTCGAAGCCCTGCTCGCGCAGCGTCCGGGCGATGGCAACGTGCTGAACGCGCTTGGCTATACGCTGGCGGATCGCAAGCAGCAGTTGCCCCGCGCCGAGCGCTTGATCCGCGAGGCGCTGATGCAGCGCCCGGACAGTGCCGCGTTCCTCGACAGCCTCGCCTGGGTACGCTTCCGGCGCGGCGATCGGGCGACGGCGCTGCCGCTGCTCGAGCGCGCCTGGCGGGTGTCACGCGAGCCCGAGATCGCTGCCCACTGGGGCGAGGTATTGTGGGCCTCGGGCGAGAAGGCGCAGGCTCGGGTGGTGTGGGCGCGTGCGCTTGCCATCGCGCCCGACTCGAAGCCGCTGCGCAGCACGGTCGAGCGGCTTGCCGGATCGATCGAGCTCGGCGTGCCCGGGACGCCGTGACCGGATTGAGGATGCGCCTTCGTGGCGCGGGTCTGCTCTTGGCATGCGCAGCGCTGTTGCCGGCCTGTGTAACGCTGCGCGATCACGCCGCCATGCCGCGGGCCTTGCCCAGCAATTGGGACGACCGACGCGGCGAACTGCAGGCGCTGACCCGCTTCGACCTGCAAGGGCGGCTGGCCGTGGCCAGCGGCGAGCAGGGCTTCAGCGCGGCGCTGCGTTGGTCGCAACGGTCCGATCGGGCTCGCCTCGAAGTGGACGGACCTCTCGGTGTCGGTGGCTTGCGAGTCGACCTTGAACGGGGGCGGCTGCCGGATGAGGCCGTGCGCGCCGAGCTCGAGCAACGCCTCGGCTTCGCCTTGCCACTCGAGTCCCTGCGCTACTGGATGCTCGGGGTGCCCGATCCTGCCCGCGCCGCCGAGGAGCGAAGAGACGCCGACAGTCCGACGCTCGCCGCGCTGACTCAGGATGGCTGGACTGTTTTGTATACGCGGTATGCACGAGTCGCGGACGGCGATTACGAGCTGCCACAGCGGATCGAGGTGACTCGCGAGTCGGTGCGCGTGCGGCTGCTGATCGAGCGTTGGGGCAGGGTTAGGCAATGACGATCGACGCCTGGTGGCCGGCGCCCGCCAAACTCAATCTTTGTCTGCATGTGACGGGTCGACGCGCTGACGGTTATCACGAGCTGCAGACCATTTTTCAGCCGATCGACCTGCAGGATGAGCTGGCGTTCGAGGTGACTGCTGCGGGCGTAATCGAGCGGCGCGATGATGCGCGGGCGAAGCCCGGGGCGCTGGCCGCGATCCCCTCGGCCGAGGATCTCTGCGTACGCGCGGCGCGGGCGCTGACCGAGCTTGCGGCCGAGCGACTCGCGCGAACGGTGCCCGGCGCGATCATCCGCATCCGCAAGCGGATCCCGATGGGCGGCGGCCTCGGCGGGGGCAGTTCGGACGCGGCGACGACCTTGCTCGCGCTCAATGCGCTGTGGGGCCTCGGTTTCGATCGGGCGACGCTCGCGGCGGTCGGCGTCAAGCTCGGCGCTGATGTGCCGGTATTCGTCCATGGGCTCGCTGCCGTGGGCGAGGGGGTGGGTGAGCGGTTGACGCCGGTATCGCCGCCGGATCGCTGGTTCCTCGTCATCCACCCCGGGGTCTCGGTACCCACCGCAACGGTGTTCCAGGCGCCTGAATTGACACGAAATTCCCCGGTCCTCACAATACCGGCCCTTTTGGCGTCGGGGGGTCGAAACGACTGCGAGCCGGTGGTGCGCGAGCGCTATCCGGAAGTTGCAGAGGCGATCGACTGGTTGGCGAGGTTCGCCCCGGCGCGGTTGACGGGTACAGGGTCCTGCATCTTCGCGAGCTTCGACTCGGCCGCTGCGGCGGAACGAGTCGCTGCGCGCGTGCCGGATTGCTGGCGGGCTTGGGTGGCGCGTTCGCTGTCGCGCTCCCCGCTGCTCGACCGTCTGCCGGAACCGACCTCGCTTTGAAGTTTTTCAGACACCGCGTCTGCTGGGGTGTCGCCAAGTGGTAAGGCAGCGGGTTTTGATCCCGCCATTCGGAGGTTCGAATCCTTCCACCCCAGCCATTCGGTGTCGCCGCTGTCGTTCGGTTGATGTAGCGCTCGAGAGGCCCGCTTGGATAGCCAGACCCTGGCCGTGTTCACCGGCAATGCGAATCCCGCGTTGGCCCAGGAGATCGCCCGACACCTGATGGTGCCGCTCGGCCGTGCCGTCGTGAGCCGCTTCAGCGATGGTGAAGTGAACGTCGAGCTCATGGAAAACGTGCGCGGCCGCGACGTCTTCCTCGTGCAGCCGACCTGCCCGCCGGTCAACGATCACTTGATGGAACTGCTCGTGATGGCCGATGCCTGTCGTCGTGCCTCGGCAGCGAGCGTCACGGCAGTCGTGCCCTACATGGGCTATTCGCGCCAGGACCGTCGGCCGCGTGCGACGCGCTCGGCCATCTCCGCCAAGCTGGTCGCCAACATGATGACCGAAGCGGGCATCAGCCGCGTGCTCACGGTCGATCTGCATGCCGAGCAGATCCAGGGTTTCTTTGATATCCCCGTCGACAACGTCTACGCCTCGCCGGTATTGCTCGGCGATGCCTGGCGCCAGCGCTACGAGAACATGATTGTGGTCTCGCCAGACGTCGGTGGCGTGGTGCGCGCCCGCGCGCTCGCCAAACGGCTCGATGATGTCGAACTCGCGATCATCGACAAGCGGCGTCCGCGACCGAACGAATCGAAGGTGATGAACATCATCGGCGAGGTTGCCGGCAAGACCTGCGTGCTGATCGACGACATGGTCGATACCGCGGGCACGCTCTGCCTTGGGGCGCAGGCGCTCAAGGACGAGGGCGCGGTCAAGGTCGTCGCCTATATCACCCATCCCATCCTCTCCGGCGGTGCCGTCGAGAAGATTACCCATTCCGCGCTCGATCAGCTGGTGGTGACCGACACCATCCCGCTGTCGGCGGCGGCGCAGCAGTGTGGGCGGATCCGTCAGCTTTCGGTGGCGGGCCTGCTCGGCGAGACGATACGGCGAATTCGCGACGAAGAGTCGGTGAGTTCGCTGTACGTCGATTGAGTCCGTTCTGGTCGCGGAACGGAAAGACATCAACCAGGAGCAAGTCAATGAAAATCTCGTTCGAACTGGCCGCGGAACTCCGCAACGACGAAGGCAAAGGTGCGAGCCGCCGCCTGCGTCACGCGGGCAAGGTCCCGGCCATCCTCTACGGCGGCAAGCGCGATCCGCGCACGCTGACGCTCAACCACGAAAAACTGATCACGCTGGTCGAGGACGAAAAGTTCTACTCGACCATCATCGGCCTGAAGGTCGGTGAAGAGACGCAGGCGGCGATCGTCAAGGATCTGCAGATGCATCCGGCGCGCAACCAGGTATTGCATGTCGATCTGCAGCGCGTGCTCGACGACGAGAAGATCCGCATCCGTCTGCCGATCCACTTCAAGGGCGAGGCCGCATCGCCGGGCGTGAAGACGCAGGGTGGCCTCGTCTCGCATCGCATCACCGACATCGAAGTGACCTGTCTGCCGAAAGATCTGCCGGAGGAGATTGCGCTGGATCTCTCGCAGATGAAGCTCAACGAATCGAAGTACATCTCCGACATTCCGCTGCCCGCGGGTGTGGTGGCCAGCGCCGTGCTGCAAGGCAAGGATCAGGTGGTCGTCTCGATCCACAGCCCGCGCGCTCAGGAGCCGGAAGCCGTGGCGGCGGAGGCGACTGCGGCGGCAGCGCCGGCGGCGGCCGATGCCAAGAAGGAAGAGCCCAAGAAGGAAGCCGCAAAGAAATAAGCGCGCTTCGGTGACGGATCTGCGGGTGGCGATGTACTCGTCACCGGCAGATGCGAATGGAGGCCGCCTATATGGGCGGCCTCCGTTTTTGTGGAGGCTGAATGGCCGGTACGACGCTCAAGCTCATCGTGGGACTCGGCAATCCGGGCGATAAATACGCGCGCACGCGACACAACGCGGGCTTTTGGTTCGTCGATGAACTCGCGCGGCGTCACGGCGGGCAGTTTCGCAGCGAGTCGAAGCATCAGGGCGAGATCGCGCGGATTCGTGTGCCCGCAGAGGGCGGTGCTGCGCTCGAGATCTGGCTCTTGAAGCCCAGCACGTACATGAACAAAAGTGGTGGCGCGATTGCCTCCCTCAGTCATTTTTACAAGGTGACGCCGGGCGAGTTGCTGGTCGCGCACGACGAGCTCGATTTATCCGCCGGCACCGCGCGCTTGAAGTTGGGTGGCGGCCACGGCGGGCATAACGGTTTGCGCGATACCATTGCGGCGATCGGCGCGGAGTTCTGGCGACTGCGGCTCGGTATCGGGCATCCCGGTCACAAGGATCTCGTGCTCGATTACGTGCTGCAGCGCGCGTCCGCAGCGGATGAGCGCGCCATCGAGAGCTCGATCAACAAGGCGGCCGATGCGCTGCCCGTGCTTCTCGGTCAGGGGGCCGAGAAGGCGATGAACCGTTTGCATACACAGGACTGAATCAATCATGGGAATCAAGTGCGGTATCGTCGGCCTGCCCAATGTCGGCAAGTCGACTCTCTTCAATGCGCTGACGCGCTCGGCGATCGCTGCCGAGAACTATCCGTTCTGCACCATCGATCCCAATGTGGGCATCGTGCCCGTACCCGATCCGCGGCTCGATCAGCTCGCGGCCATTGTGCAGCCCGAACGCATCGTGCCGACCACGGTCGAGTTCGTCGATATCGCGGGCATCGTCAAAGGTGCCTCCACCGGCGAAGGACTCGGCAACAAGTTCCTCGCCAACATCCGTGAAGTCGACGCCATCACCCACGTGGTGCGTTGCTTCGTCAATGACGACATCGTGCATGTGTCGGGGCGCATTGATCCGCTCGCCGACATCGAGACCATCAACACCGAGCTTGCACTCGCCGATCTCGACACCGCCGACAAAGCGCTGCAGCGCGCCGAGAAAGCGGCCAAAGCCATGGACAAGGAAGCGATCAAGGCGCGCGAGGTGATTCGCCGCGTGCGCGATGCGCTCAACGAGGGCAAACCGGCGCGTGCCATCGAGCTCGATGACACCGAGCGGCCGATCGTGCGCGAGATGCAACTGCTCACCTACAAGCCCGTGCTCTACGTGGCCAACGTGCAGGAGAGCGGCTTCACAAATAACCCGATGCTCGAGGCGGTACAGAAGCTTGCGGCGAGCGAAGGCTCGCAGGTGGTCGCGGTGTGCGCGGCGATCGAGGCCGAGATCTCGCAACTCGAGGACGCCGATCGCGCCGAGTTCCTCAAAGATTTGGGTCTCGAGGAGCCGGGTCTGAATCGCGTCATCCGCGCCGGCTACGCGTTGCTCGGTCTGCAGACCTACTTCACCGCCGGTGAGAAGGAGGTACGCGCCTGGACAGTCAAGAAAGGTGCCACCGCGCCACAAGCGGCAGGTGTCATTCACACCGACTTCGAGCGCGGCTTCATTCGCGCCGAAGTGATCGCGTTCGATGATTTCATTGCACTCAAGGGCGAGCAGGGCGCCAAGGAAGCCGGCAAGCTGCGCCTTGAGGGCAAGGAGTATCTCGTCCGCGAGGGCGACGTCATGCACTTCCGCTTCAACGTCTGAAGGGTTGATGGAAGCGTTTCTTGTTTCCACCGGCATCGTTGCACTCGCCGAGATCGGCGACAAGACGCAGTTGCTCGCGCTCGTGCTCGCTGCCAAATACCGCAAGCCGGTGCCGATCGTGCTTGGCATTCTGGTCGCGACGCTCGTCAATCACGCGGTCGCAGGGTATGTGGGTGCGTGGGTCGCCTCGGCCGTGGGTGCCGAACTGATGCGTTGGATCCTCGGCATTTCCTTCCTCGCCATGGCGGGGTGGATGCTCATTCCCGACAAGCTCGATGACGAGGAAGACAAGCCCGCGCGTTACGGCGTGTTCCTCACGACGCTGATCGCGTTCTTCATCGTCGAGATGGGCGACAAGACGCAGATTGCGACCGTCGCGCTCGCGGCGAAGTACGGTTCGCTGCTCGCGGTGGTCGGCGGCACCACGTTCGGCATGATGCTCGCTAATGTGCCGGCGGTGCTGCTTGGCGAGGTAGCGGCCAAAAAATTACCCATGCGTCTCGTGCACGGCACGGCCGCGGCCATCTTCGCGTTCCTCGGTATCCTCGTATTGCTCGGCGTCGGCTCCAACCTCGCCGGCTGACCGCGCAGCATGAGTTGAGCTGGATCAGACGAGACCGAGCGGCAGCTCCGTGGTGTTCTTGGTCTCTTCGATGACGATGCGTGAGTCGATCGACTGCACGCCCGGGATCTGCGCGAGCTTGCCCTGCACAAAACTGTTGTATTCCTCGACCGAGCGGGTGGCGACGAGCAGGATGAAGTCGATATCGCCCATCACGAGAAAGCACTGCAGCACTTCGGGAAAGCTCACCACGCGCTGCTTGAACTTGGGCAGCGACTGCCAGCCGTGGCTCGCGAGCTTCACGTTGACCACAACCAGCACCTCGAGACCCAGCTTCTTGCGTGCGAGGCGCGCGACCCGGCTCTGAATCACGCCGGCTTCCTCGAGCTGGTTCACGCGCCGCCAGCAGGGCGATTGCGAGAGACCCACGCGCTCGGCAAGGTCCGTGGTCGGGATGGCGGCGTCTTGCTGCAACACCTTCAGGATGGCGATGTCCTGCTTGTCGAGTTTCATGGATAGGGTCTCCTAGTAACGACCGATGTAAGAATAACCTATTCCAAAAATTGCGCCTCAAGTGTGCGTCTTGGCGATGGCAGCGGCTCGGCGCTCGCTTATGCTGACTCGCCATGAGCAGTCCGAACACGCGCGCACCAAAACTGCATGTCCCCGCCGTGCCGGCGCGGCCGGGTGAGGCGCCGGATTTCAGCTATGTCCGAATCGCCGCAGCGGGCGAGGTGGACCGGCCGAACCCGGCGGTGGCGGTTGCGGAGACGGCGCCGCTCGCCGAATCTTTGGTGCGCGTGCTCGATGAGGCCGGGCAGGCGGTCGGGCCGTGGAATCCGCGGCTGTCGGTCGATGAACTCTTGAAGGGGCTGCGGCTGATGCTGCTCACGCGGCTCTTCGATGAGCGCATGCAGCGCACGCAGCGACAGGGGCGCATCACCTTTTATGTGCGCAGCCTCGGCGAAGAGGCCGTGTCGGTCGCCGCCGCCATGGCGCTGCGTGAGACCGACATGCTGTTTCCCTCGTATCGCAATCAGGGCCTCTTCGTGGCGCGCGGCTTGCCGCTCATCGAGCTGATGTCGCAGCTGCTCTCGAACACGCGGGACATGTGCAAAGGTCGGCAATTGCCCGTGATGTATCACTCGGCGCCGCGACGCTTGTTCTCGATCTCCGGCAATCTCGCCACGCAGTATCCGCAAGCCGTCGGTTGGGCGATGGCCGCGGCGATCCAGGGAACGGATGATGTCGCGGCAGCGTGGATCGGCGAGGGCAGCACGGCGGCGGCGGATTTTCACCACGCGCTCACGTTCGCCAAGGTCTACAAGGCGCCGGTGATCCTTAACGTCGTCAATAATCAGTGGGCGATCTCCACCTTTCAGGGGTACGCGGGGGGCGAACAACGCTCCTTCGCCGCGCGCGGTCCCGGGATCGGGCTCGCCGGGTTACGGGTCGACGGTAATGATTTTCTTGCTGTCCATGCGGCGACGGCGTGGGCTGCCGAGCGCGCGCGGGCGGGGCATGGCGCCACCGTCATCGAGCTCGTGACCTACCGCGCGGGTGCACATTCCACGAGCGATGACCCCTCGCGCTATCGGCCGCGCGAGGAGTTCGAGCACTGGCCGCTCGGCGACCCGATCGAACGCCTGAAGACGCATCTGCTGCGTCTCGGTGCCTGGGACGAGGCGCGACATGTCGCTCTTACCGCGCAGATCGAAGAAGAACTCGCGACCGCCTGGCGCGAGGCGGTGCGCTTCGGGTCGATGGGTGACGGTCCGAAGTTGGATCCGGCAAGCATGTTCGAGGACGTATTCAAGGAATTACCGGAGCATCTGCGCGTGCAGCGCGAAGCGCTGCTTGCGGAACTTGCAGCGACGTCTGGCGACCGGCGCTGAGGAGATCGCCCCGATGTCCACGCGTTCGATGAATATGGTTCAGGCGCTCAACTCCGCAATGGAGGTCATGCTCGCCCGCGATCCGGCTGTTGTGCTGCTAGGCGAGGACATCGGCTATTTCGGCGGCGTGTTCCGCGTCACCGATGGCTTGCAAAAGAAATTCGGCGCGCATCGGGTGCTCGATACACCGATCGCCGAGGGCGGTATCGTGGGGGCGGCGATCGGCATGGCGGTCAACGGCCTGCGACCCGTCGCCGAGATCCAGTTCGCCGATTACATCTATCCGGCCTACGACCAGATGGTCAGCGAGCTCGCGCGTCTGCGGTATCGCAGCGCAGCCGCTTTTACCGCACCGCTGACCATTCGCACGCCCTGCGGTGGTGGCATTCGCGGCGGACAGACGCATTCGCAGAGTCCCGAGGGTGTATTCGCGCATGTGAGTGGCCTCAAGGTCGTGATGCCCTCCAATCCGTACGATGCCAAGGGGCTCTTGATTGCGGCTATCGAGGACGACGATCCGGTCGTTTTCTTTGAACCGAAGCGGCTCTATAACGGCCCTTTCGATGGCGAGCCCGACAAGCCTGCGCAATCCTGGAGCGGTCATCCGCAGGGTGAGGTGCCCGAGGGTTACTACACCGTTCCGATCGGCAAGGCTGCCGTGGTGCGCGAGGGCGCTGCGCTCAGCCTCATCACCTACGGCACGATGGTGCATGTGTGTCTTGCGGCCGTGGAGACGCTGGGCATCGACGCCGAGGTGATCGATCTGCGCAGCATGGTGCCGCTCGACACCGAGACGCTCACCGCCTCGGTGAGCAAGACGGGGCGCTGTCTGATCGTGCACGAGGCAACGGGTTTTGCCGGCTTTGGCGCCGAGCTTGTGGCACAGATCCAGCAGCGGTGCTTTTGGCACCTCGAGGCGCCGATCGCGCGCGTGGCGGGCTGGGACACCCCTTATCCACATGCCTTCGAGTGGGAGTACTTTCCCGGCAAGCGACGGGTGATGCGCGCCATCGAGCGTCTCCTGGCCGAGGCGGCGTGATGTCCACCACGACGCGTCACATCATGAAACTCCCCGATCTCGGCGAGGGTACCGTGTCGGCGGAAGTGATCGCGTGGAAGGTCGCGCCCGGAGATCTCGTGCGCGAGGATGCGCCGCTCGTCGAGATGTCGACCGAGAAGGCGGTGGTCGAAGTGCCATCGCCCGTCAGCGGTCGCGTGATTTCCTTGGGCGGAAAACCCGGCGACACGATCGCCGTCGGCGCAGAGCTCGCGGTCTTCGCGATCGAGACGATGACCGAAGGCGGGCCTACCGCCGAAGATGCTCCCAAAGAATCTGCAGCCGCCAATGAATCCACGCCAGCGGTGGCCGTCGCGGCGGCTGTGGTTGCCGAGTCGCGGCCTGTGCCGCGCGCTGCGCGGATCATGGCTTCACCGGCAACGCGGCGGCGCGCCTTCGAGGCCGGCATCGATCTTGCGACCGTGCAAGGCTCGGGACCGCAGGGACGCATTCTGGCCCGCGATCTGAATCTCGATCTCGAGCGTGCGCAGGAGGCCGCGCCCGGCGTCACCGAGATTCCGGTGATCGGGATCCGTCGCTTGATTGCGCAGCGTATGAGCGAGGCCAAGCGTGTGGCCCCCCACTTCGCCTACGTCGAAGAAGTCGATGTCACCGAACTCGAAGCGCTACGGGTTCGTTGCAATGCGCAGCGCTCTGCCGACTCCCCCGCGCTGACTTATCTGCCGTTTGTCGTTCGCGCCCTGGGTCTGGTGCTGCACGATTTTCCGCAGTGCAACGCGCACTACGACGAGGCGCGCAACGTCATCCTCCGTCATGCCGCGGTGCATGTCGGCATCGCAACGCAAACGCCCGATGGTTTGAAGGTACCCGTGGTGCGGGATGTGGCCGGGCGCGACGGTAAGGTACTCGGTATCGACGAACTCGCGAGCGAGATCCGCCGCGTGAGCGAAGCGGCGCGCACGGGTCGCGCCAAGCGCGAAGAACTCTCCGGCTCGACCATCACGGTGACGAGCCTAGGCAAGCTCGGCGGCATCGTCTCGACGCCGATCCTGAATCTCCCCGAGGTGGCCATCATCGGGGTCAACAAGGCGATCGAGCGCGTCGTCGTGCATGATGGCAAGATCACAATCCGCCGGATAATGAATCTCTCCTCGTCCTTCGATCATCGCTTCGTTGATGGCTATGATGCTGCTGCGATGATCCAGGCCCTGAAGGCGAGACTCGAAGCCCCCGGCGAGTGGTTTCTGGAGTAGACGACGATGACCGGCAATCCGAAGACAGCGCCATTCGGCAGCATTCTTACCGACACGATGGCGATCGCGTGGTATCGCGACGGTGCCTGGACCCCGATGGAGCTGCGCAAGACGGGGCCGATCGAACTGCACCCCGCGGCGCATGTGCTGCACTACGGTAGCGAATGCTTCGAGGGCTTCAAGGCGTATCGTCACGCCGACGGCTCCGTGCATGTCTTTCGACTTGCGCGGCATATCGCGCGCATGCAGCAAAGCGCCCGCGCGCTCGTGTTGCCAGAACCCGATGCGGCCATGCTCACCTCGATGGTCAACGCGCTTATCGATCGCGTACGCAGCGACGTGCCCGAGGCACCGGGTGCGCTCTACCTGCGGCCTTTGCTCTTCGGCACCATGCCCAACATCGGTGCCGCAGCGGTGCCCTCGAACGAAGCCTGCCTCGTCGTGCTCGCGAGCCCGGTGTGGGATTACTTTGCCGGTGGCATGAAGCCGCTCAAGATCCTGGTCGAGGAGCACGCGCAGCGCTGCGCGCCGCACCTCGGTATGGTCAAGACCGGCGGCAACTACGCCGCGGCGATGGGCCCGACGCTCGCCGCGCGCAAGACCTACGGGGTCGATCAGGTGCTGTTCTGTCCGGGCGGCGAAGTGCAGGAGACGGGTGCGGCCAACTTCCTCTTGATCCGTCCGGGCCACATCCTCACGCGCGGCCTCGACAGCAGCTTCCTGCATGGGGTCACCCGTGATTCATTGCTGACGCTTGCCTCGACGCTGGGCTATCGCATCGAGGAGCGCATCTTTACGGTGAGCGAGATGCTCGAATGGGTGCAGACCGGCGAGGCGGCGCTGTCGGGCACGGCGGCGGTGTTGGCGGGCGTCGGCACGCTGGTGCGCGATGGCGTCGAGCACAAGGTCGCAGGCGGCCAGATCGGCCCCGAGACGCAGCGTCTGCGCGCGGCGCTGGTCGCCATCCAGCAGGGCCTCGCTCCAGACCCCGAAGGCTGGCTGACCCGGGTCTGAGCCTGCCTTGACAGGGCGGGGCGCGGCCACCCAAACTCGCGGCCCTTTCGGCACCAGCCCGAAACGCCACCCGGCGTCCGTGGAAAGGTAGCTCAGCTGGTTAGAGCACGGCACTCATAATGCCGGGGTCGAGGGTTCGAGTCCCTCCCTTTCCACCAAACTTCCATCCGAGAACGTCCAGAGAAGTGCAGAAAGCCCTGATAAAAAAGGGTTTTCGCGTGGACTGGCGTCCGCAGTAGTCTGTTGACATCCGGGGGTATCCGGAGCGTTTTGGGGGTAGATCTGGGGGTAAGGCGGTACTCCCGCAGCGGAGATACCCCAATTCTGACCGACAAAGCGATCCGCGCTCTCAAGCCCAAGGCATGGACGGCGGCTGGGTTTGGAGCCTCCCAGACGAACGATCAGCGTCACACGTTGCGCCCAAACAGCCCGAAGATCCCAAAGATCCCGAAGATCTCATGGATCAAGAGGTGGGATCTTCGGTTTCTTCAGCTGAGGCTATCGAAGAGCGAGCAGCCATCATGCAGTATGACGGGCGGCTGGCCCGCTATGAGCCTGAGATACGGGCTAGCGGTCCTAAGCCTGCCGCAGCCTACTTCCGTACCTTGTGGAGTAACGGAACCCGCGTTGCCGAGGTGCAAAGTGACTCGTCCAATAGTGTTCGACGCTGAATCGATTTGGCCGAAGCTTTTGCAGGACATCGCCGGCGGCGCATCGCTTACAGCAGCGCTTCAGCGTCTACGTCCATCGCCGAGTTACTGGTGGGCCAAAGATCAGCTTCGTCGTAATCCTAAGCTTCGTGCGAGATACGCCGAGGCCTGCGAGGATCGCGCTGATCGACTTGCAGAGGAACTGCTAGAGCTTGCTGATACGCCAATCCCGGAAGGACTAGACGGTCCCGGAAAGTCCGCCTGGGTGCAGCGGTTGCGGCTCAAGGTCGACGCTCGAAAATGGGTGGCCTGTAAGTTGAAACCTCGCCAATATGGTGATCGTCTCGATCTAGAGGTGCGCCATACGTCAATCTCAATTACTGCGGCGTTAGCAGAGGCGGAGCGGCGCGTGCTTGAGGCAAAGACGTTATAGAGAAGCCTGCGCCTCAAGAGGTACGCGCTGAGTAGCCGCTCGTGCGCGTAAATGGGAGGTTTTTGTCATTCCGTCCGATAGGCGCAGTCTGAGTGACGCTGCTTCGTCTGAGGGCTGAAGCTCCGCGACTCTCGGTTATTTGAGCCTTATAGATGCGCTACCAGCGCTAACAGGCTGTGTGTTCGATTGCAAAATTCTCGCACGAGACAAGCTAATTTCGGTCGAGTCACTGCCTTGGTCGCCGAATCGACTGCTCCAAAAGAGCCCCCCGTGATGCCTCTTCACGACGCTCAGCCCTGAATCGCTCTCTGTCAAATGATGGATTTGTGACAGCGAAGCTTCGGCTCGAGAAATGTCGACCTCCGCTTTGTTCTGTTATGACCCCGTTCACTTTAATCGTGAACGCCGGCTCGTCCGCGTCAACCGCACCCTGCAGCCTACACTCGTACGATTGGTTGGCAACTAATGATCCGAACGCACATTGGATCAGCGGACCGCCAATATTATTGGGTGTCTCCACTGTTGCAGACGATAGATTTTCTCGAGGCTGAATTGTAACTATCACGGACATCGGACTGCGTGACAACACCTTAAGGCGAGGTCGCATTAAATCATCTACCGGGGTGGGATGAGCAATAGCCGATTCAATCGAGTTCAGCGTGATAACGGATGTGAACGCTAACGCTATGGCCGTTTTGATCGTCCCTGAGAATATCATGATATTTTTCATTCTACTTTAATGGTCCAGCACTGTTCTGATGGCGGCGTGTAATCACTATCAGCGCACGCACCGTCCTCACTATTTTTAGATTCATAGTTGGCAACCCGACACTCACCTAACGCAGCCCATATTCCTGCAGATGGAACGATCTGCGTAAACGAGAAGCTGTTTTTACCTTTCTCAAAGTAAGGGCCGGATTCCACAAATAAAGTCGGCACGGTACCTTCCGGGCCCGTAATCGTGAATTTACGAGCCTTTCCATCGCCCAAGATCTGCAAGTAGCGGCGATTGCTTGACTTGTTATATTCGTAGGGCTTTCCGGCACTACAGACCTCAACCGTTCCACTCAAGGGTACTGTCGTAATAACAGGGAACGTTTGTTTATCCGTCCTGTCACCCCGGATGCGCTCCGTTGATCCGAGAACGTCATTGCCGGTCAACGTGATGTTGACGCTCGACGCTAATTGGTCAATCACCACAGCTTTATCAGGACGAATATCTTTCAAAATT
>JBILGD010000013.1:0-37543 GCA_044351225.1 Steroidobacteraceae bacterium | reverse complement strand
CCGAGCACGATGTCGGTACCGCGGCCGGCCATGTTGGTGGCGATGGTCACCGCTCCGGGGCGCCCTGCCTGCGCCACCACATGCGCTTCGCGCTCATGCTGCTTGGCATTGAGCACCTCGTGGGCGATGCCTTCAGTTTTGAGTACGCCCGAGATGAGTTCAGAGGTCTCGATCGAAGTGGTGCCGACTAGCACGGGCTGCTGGCGCGCCGCGCAGTCGCGGATGTCCTCGACGATCGCCTTGAATTTGTCCTCTTGAGTGAGGTGCACGAGATCCGCCATGTCCTTGCGAATCATCGGCCGGTGCGTCGGGATGATGTTCACCTCGAGGTTGTAGATCTGCAGAAATTCCGGTGCCTCGGTGTCGGCGGTGCCGGTCATGCCCGAGAGCTTTCGATAGAGGCGGAAATAATTCTGGAAGGTGATCGAGGCGATAGTCTGGTTCTCTTCACGAACCTTCACGCCTTCCTTGGCCTCGACCGCCTGATGCAGCCCCTCGGACCAGCGGCGTCCCGGCATCGTTCGGCCAGTGAATTCGTCGACGATCACCACCTCGCCGTTGCGCACGATGTACTCGACGTCGCGCTTGTAGAGCGAGTGCGCGCGCAAAGCGGCATTCAGGTGGTGCATCAAACGAATATTCGAGGGATCGTAGAGACTCTCGCCTTCGCGCAGCAGCCCCGCATCGATCATCAAGGCTTCGACTTTCTCGTGGCCCGCTTCGGTGAGATGCACCTGACGCTGTTTTTCATCGACGAGGTAGTCGCCGGCGGGCTCCGGCTCGTCCGGCCCAGTGAGCATGTTGCCGGTACGAGGCGGCGGCCCTTCGGCGCGCTCGAGTCGCGGCACGAGTTTGTTGATCGCGAGATAAGTGTCGGTGGTTTCTTCGGCCGGCCCCGAGATGATGAGCGGCGTACGCGCTTCGTCGATGAGGATCGAGTCGACTTCGTCGACGATCGCGAAGCTAAGCGCACGCTGCACACGATCCTCGAGTCGAAAGGCGAGGTTGTCGCGCAGATAGTCGAAGCCGAACTCGTTATTGGTACCGTAGGTGATGTCGCAGGCGTAGGCCGCGCGCTTCTCGGCGGGCGTCTGCGAGTTGCGGATCACGCCTACCGTGAGCCCGAGAAACCGATAGACGGGCCCCATCCAGTCGGCATCGCGCTGCGCGAGGTATTCATTGACCGTGACCACGTGCACGCCCTCGCCGGTGAGGGCGTTGAGGTAGGCAGGCAGCGTGGCGACGAGGGTCTTGCCTTCGCCCGTGCGCATTTCGGCGATGCGCCCACTGTGCAGAGCGATGCCGCCGATCAACTGCACGTCGAAGTGCCGCATGCCGAGCGCGCGACGCGCGGCTTCGCGTACCACGGCGAAGGCCTCGGGCAACAGCGCATCCAGGGCCTCGCCCGCCTGCAAACGAGCGCGAAACTCGTCGGTCTTGGCGCGCAGGGCGGCGTCATCCAGCGCCTGCAGCGCCGGCTCGAAGCCGGCTGCGGCACGCACTTCGCGAGCCATGGTCTTGAGCATCCGCTCGTTGCGGCTGCCGAAAATGCGCGTGAGAAAATTGAGCACAGTGAATGACCTTGCGGGGGCGCTGGTAAAAAGACCGCTATTTTACGTTGCGAGGGGGCGGCCGGTCGAATCGAGGCGACGACCGTTGCGCGGGCGCCACGGGCGCGATGAGCGCCATGGGGGCGCCATGGAGGTCGGCAACGCGGACGGCGGGCGGTCAGCCGTCGATATAGGACAGCGGATTGACGGGGCGGCCGTTGCGCAGCACTTCGAAGTGCACGTGCGGACCCGTCGAGCGTCCGCTCGAGCCCATGGTCGCGAGCCGCTGACCACGTGCCACGGTATCGCCCTGTTTGACGAGCACGCGCGCATTGTGTGCGTAACGGGTCACGTAGCCGTCGCCGTGCGTGACATCGACCAGGTAGCCGTAGCCCGCTTTGTAGCCGGCGAAAGTGACCACCCCCGCTCCGACCGCGATCACGCCATCGCCCACATTGCCGGCGAAATCGACGCCGCGGTGGAAGGCCGTGTTGCCGGAGAGCGGATCTTGCCGCAGACCGAAGCCCGAGGAGAGAAAGCCGCGCTGCACAGGACGCCCTTCGGGCATCGTCTGACGACGCAGCTCACGCTGCAGAATCACCTGCTCAAGTACGCCGAGCTGCGCGTCACGCTGCGCGAGCCGCGACTCGAAATCATCGAGCAGATTGGCGAGATCGACGGCTTGCACCGGTATGCCCGCCTCACCCTCGGGGCCGCCCGTCGACGGGGCCGCAGAGAAGTCGAATTCGTGCGAGTTGACATCCGCCATCTCGGCAAGACGCTTGCCGAGCGCATCGAGCCGAACGACGTGCGCGTTGAGTTGACCGAGCCGAGCCGAGAGCATATCGACCCGCTCCTGCACCCGCGCCCGCAGTTCCTCGACTTCGGTTTTCTGCTGCAGCGCAGCCCGCGCGAGCGCGGCCGGACTGCCATCACCGAGGCCGCCCGAGCGATCGCCGAGACTGACACCCGCGTAAAAGGCCGATCCCATCAGACAGAGCAGCGCCACCGCCGCCGCGCCGAACGCCCAGCGCCCGGACACATTGATGCTCGATGCACCAGTCGCACGGCGCAGCAACACGACGAACCTCATGCGGCACTCCGCAGAGACGCCGACGGGCAAGGTCCAGATTGTCGGGGGCGAAGACTGAGCCCCACCCGCAATGCCGGTGCCATAATCGCTCGATCGTTGTTGGACGGTAGCCGACCCGCCCCCACGGGGGAAAGCCAACCGGAAGACAGGCCGCGACTATGCCCAAAGCTCCCCGACGACACAACCCAAAATCCGCAAAGTTGACCCAAAACGGGCTTATCCGGTCAGGTCAACCTAATAAAATCAATGACTTGCTCGCGAAGTCATTGATCGGGGGCACGTCGGTCCGCGTTTTTGCGAACCGACAGGCGGACTGGTCGGGGTTTTTCGCCGCATATCTCTCACCCGAGCAACTGGGAGCTGTGAGCCACTACGTGGAACGTGACGGCACCCTCAGCATCCTCGTGCGTTCAGCGGAATGGGCGGCGCGCTTGCGGTACAGCCTGCCGCCACTCTGGGCAGCTGCGCAGGAGTTTCGGCCTGGGCTCAAGCGATGGGTGGTGAAGGTTCAGCCCGCAGCAGCGAGCACCGGCGCACGCACGTAAGAAATCGGTGCGTCCTCGGGACGCTCGAACACGATTGCTTCCCAGGCCGATTCGTCCGCCAGCAGTGTGCGCAGCAATCGATTGTTGAGGCCATGTCCGGATTTGTAGGCCGAGAACTCACCGATCAGGCTGTGGCCGAGCAAATAAAGATCGCCGATCGCATCGAGGATCTTGTGCTTGACGAACTCGTCCTCGTAGCGAAGGCCGCCCTCGTTCAGGACTTTGGAATCATCGAGCACGATCGCGTTGTCGAGGTTGCCGCCGAGCGCGAGATTGCGCGCACGCATCGTCTCGAGATCACGCATGAAACCGAAGGTCCGTGCACGGCTAATTTCTTTGAGAAACGAGGTCGTGGAAAAATCCATGCTGGCGCGCTGCGCACGGCGCTTGAAGATCGGGTGATTGAACTCGATTTCGAAGTTCACCTTGAAACCGTCGAAGGGGTGGAACTCCGCCCACTTGTCGCCGTCCTCGACACGCACCGACTTGCGAATGCGCACGAAACGCTTCGGGGTACGCTGCTGCTCGATGCCCGCCGACTGCAGCAGGAAGACGAACGGCCCGGCGCTGCCATCCATGATCGGCACCTCGGCACCGGTCAGTTCGACCAGCGCGTTGTCGATGCCGAGGCCGGCAAAGGCGGACAACAGATGTTCGACCGTGGAGACGCGCGTGTCGCCCTTGACGAGCGAGGTGCCGAGCGTGGTTTCACCGACGTTCTCGGCGCGCGCCGGCAGATCGACCGGCACCGCGAGATCCGTGCGTCGAAAGACGATACCGGTGTCGGGCGCGGCCGGGCGGATGGTCATCAGAATGCGTTTGCCGGTGTGCAAACCCACGCCGCTCGCGCGGATGATGTTTTTTAAGGTGCGTTGTCCGACCATGCCAGCCCTCGACCCGTACCCCAAGGCGTGTCGTCACGCAGACGACACGCCGGGGCGGATCACAGAAGGGCGCGAGTGTAACTCAAATACCGCGCCCGCCGGTTTGTGCTCAGTCAGCCTGACGGCGCAGGAAGGCCGGGATGTCGAGGATGTCCTCGACCGGCTCCGGTTCGTGCCGCAAGCCATCGCCCGCAGCAGCCTTGAAGCGCTCGTAAGCGGGGACATCGAGCTTGCTGTAGTCCGAGGGAACGACCACCGGACGACGCGGGCCGCGCGGCGCATCCACCGCAGCACCGCGCACCACGCGTGCACCGCCCGCAGGCATCGCTACCGCGGCGGCCGCTTGCGCGACCTGCGGTGCGGCCGACAGTTGCGCAAGAGGACGACCGAGCCCCGTCGCCACCACCGTGACACGCAACTCGTCGGTGATCGACGGATCGATCACCGTGCCAACCACAACGGTCGCGTCCTCCGAGGCGAATTCTTTGACGACGTTGCCGACTTCCTCGAACTCGCCGATGCTGAGATCGAGGCCAGCGGTGACGTTGACGAGAATGCCGCGCGCGCCGGCTAGATTCACATCCTCGAGCAGTGGCGAAGACACCGCCATCTGCGCGGCGACCCGTGCACGATCCTCGCCGCTGGCGAAGCCCGAGCCCATCATGGCCATGCCGGTCTCACTCATCACCGTGCGTACATCGGCGAAGTCGACGTTGATGAGACCCGGCCGGGTAATGAGCTCGGCAATACCCTGCACGGCGCCCTGCAGCACGCCGTTCGCGCTCTTGAAAGCCTCGAGCAGCGTGGTCTTGGGACCGAGTACCGTGAGCAGCTTCTGGTTCGGGATGGTGATCAAAGAATCGACATGCTTGGCAAGCTCTGACATGCCGTGATCAGCAATCGCCGAACGCTTACCACCCTCCATATTGAAGGGACGCGTCACCACGGCGACCGTCAGGATGCCGAGTTCCTTGGCAATTTGCGCAACCACCGGTGCCGCGCCCGTGCCCGTGCCACCGCCCATGCCAGCGGTGATGAACAGCATATCCGCCCCATCGATCAGCTCGATGATGCGATCGCGATCTTCCATCGCGGCCTGACGGCCGACATCCGGGTTGGCGCCGGCGCCGAGACCCTTTGTAATGTTGGAGCCGATCTGCAGGGCTGTCTTCACGCTGGAGTTCTTCAGCGCCTGCGCATCGGTGTTGATGCACATGAAGTCCACGCCCTCGATGCCGCTGTTGACCATGTGCGAGACCGCGTTGCCGCCGCCGCCGCCGACGCCGAGAACCTTGATCACTGCGCTCTGGCTGTACGAGTCCATCAGTTCAAACATCGTCATTCGCTCCTCTGTCAAAAGTGTGCAAAGTCGAAAAGAAAATCAAAAATTGCCCTGAAACCAGTCACGCATGCGCTCAACCATGCTGCGTGCATTGCCGGCGATTGCGCGGCTGCGCGAGCGTCCGGGAACGAGATGATCCCGCCCGTAAAGCAGCAAACCGACGCCGGTGGAATGAATGGGGTTGCTGGTTACGTCGGCGAGCCCGCGCACGCCGACCGGCATGCCGAGTCGGACGGGCAGATGAAACACTTCTTCGGCGAGCTCGATCGCGCCCTCCATCTTGGCGCTGCCGCCCGTCAGCACGATGCCCGCGGCGACCACTTCCTCGAAGCCGCTGCGGCGCAGCTCTTCTTTGATGAGTCCGAAGAGCTCTTCATACCGCGGCTCGACGATCTCCGCGAGCGTCTGGCGCGCGAGGCGTCGCGCCGGTCGATCGCCAACACTCGGCACCTCGATGGTCTCATCGGGATTGGCGAGCTGCGAGAGCGCACAGGCGTAGCGCAGCTTGATCTCCTCGGCGTTCTGCGTCGGCGTGCGCATCGACACCGCGATATCGTTGGTGACCTGATCGCCCGCGATCGGGATGACCGCGGTATGCCGAATGGCGCCGTGGGAAAACACGGCGATGTCGGTCGTGCCACCACCGATGTCGACGAGGCAGACGCCGAGATCTTTTTCGTCTTCCGTGAGGACGGCATGACTCGAGGCGAGTTGCTCGAGGACGACATCATCGACATCGAGACCGCAGCGCTGGATGCATTTCTCGATGTTCTGCGCGGCGCTGTCGGCGCCAGTGACGATGTGCACCTTGGCCTCGAGACGTACGCCCGACATGCCGACCGGATCGCGGATGCCTTCCTGGCCGTCGATGATGAATTCCTGCGGCAGGACATGCAGAATTTTTTGATCGGCCGGGATGGCCACAGCCTTGGCGGCATCGATCACGTGTTCGACGTCGGCGAGCTGCACTTCGCGATCGCGGATCGCCACCACACCGTGCGAGTTGAGACTGCGCACGTGACTGCCGGCGATGCCCGCGTAGACCGAGTGGATCTCGCAGCCGGCCATCAGCTCCGCTTCTTCGACGGCACGCTGGATCGATTGCACGGTCGATTCGATGTTGACCACCACGCCGCGCTTCAGACCCCGCGAAGGCTGCGAACCGATACCGATGATCTCGATGCTGTTGTCGGCCGCGATCTCGCCGACCAGCGCCACCACCTTCGAGGTGCCGATGTCGAGTCCGACGATGAGTTGCCGTTCCGGTTTTTTCGCCATGTCCTTCCGTCCGTCAGCCTTCGTTCGTATCGTCGAACTCATCGACGACCGCCACTTTGGTGTTGCCACGCCAACCGACCGCAAAGCCGTTGGTGTAGCGCATATCCACGTACGCCATCTCCGCAGAGCGCTGCACGACGAGCCGCAAGGCCGCCGCCACGAACCGCTCGAAGCGTTCATCAACCTGACGTCGACCAAGTCGCACGCGTACGCCGTTGTCGAGATCGATTTCCCAGGCACCGCGCGCATCAAGACGCAGCGCTGCGATGCGCACGCCGCCCTCGATCAATCGCCCCTGAATGGCGAGGTAGCGCTGCGCGACCAGACCTTCGGTGCCGCGCGGCCCTAAGAGCCGCGGCAACTCGGGCGGGATGAAACGCGACTCGGACAGGAAGAGTTCACCGCGCGCATTGAGTAGACCATTGGCACCCCAGCGCGCCGCCGCGACTTGCTCGACGATGCGCACCTGCAAACCCCGCGGCCAAGCGCGACCGACGCTTGCGGTGTCGACCCAGGGCAGTGCCTCGATTGCGGTTTGCAGCGTCTCGAGATCGACCGTCACGAGTCCTGCTTCCTGAGTGCGCTCACGCACAGCCTGTTCAACTTCCATGGCAGAGACACGCTGGAATCGACCCTGCACGGCGACCCGATCGATCGGCTGATCAAGCGCTGCAACGATGAGCCACGCAAAGGCCGCCACCACAGCGAACCCGAGCAAACCCGAACCGACTCGCCGCCAGTCGACTGCGGGCATCTGCCAGCCCGTCGACTCTGCGCGCCGCCGGTTGCGTGGTTTGCGATTGCCGAACATCTGCGTGATCTCCATCGATCTGCCTCAACTCCGCGGGCGTCGCGCGAGACTCGTCTCGAGCACGCGCCACACCAGAGTGTCGAAATCCATGTTGATCGCACGTGCCGCCATCGGCACGAGACTGTGATCCGTCATTCCGGGCACCGTGTTGATCTCGAGCAACAACGGTCGTCCGGTCGAGTCCATCATGAAATCCACTCGCCCCCAGCCCTCGGCGCCCGCCGCCGCGAACGCGCCGATTGCCAACGCTCCGAGGTGTCGCTCTGTCTCCGGCGAGAGGCCCGAGGGACAGTGGTACTGCGTATCGTCGCGAAAATATTTGGCTTCATAGTCGTAGAAATTCTTTGGCGTGGCGATACGTATCGAGGGCAGCGCCCTGCCCTGCAGTACGGCGACGGTGTACTCGGCGCCGCTGATGAAGGCCTCAGCGAGCACAACATCGTCGGTCGCAGCGGCAGCGGCGAAGGCCGCCGGCAAATCCGCGGCGTGTTCGACCTTGCTCATGCCGACCGAAGAGCCTTGGGTGGCGGGCTTGACGAAGAGAGGCAAGCCGAGTTGTTCGAGCGCAGTATCGAAATCGGCGGCGCTGCGCAGCACGACGAAGTCGGCCGTGGCGATACCGACCGCGGCTGCAAGACGCTTGGTACGCACCTTGTCCATGCAGATCGCCGAACCGAGCACGCCGCTGCCGGTGTAGGGCAAGCCGAGGCACTCGAGTGCGCCCTGCAGCGTGCCGTCCTCGCCACCCGGCCCATGCAGCGCAATCCACACGCGATCAAAGTTCTGCGCCACAAGCTCTGCGAGCGGCACATCGCGCGGATCGATCGCCTGCGCATCGACACCGCGACGCTGCAACGCGGCGTGTACCGCGCCACCACTGAGCAGCGAAATCTCGCGCTCGCTCGATTGACCGCCCAGCAGCACGGCAACCTTGCCGAACTCGCGGGCGTCGGTGATCTCGCGCACCGCAGAGACGTCGTGGACGAGGCGCATCAGGCAGCCTCCCCGACGATGCGCACTTCGGTCTCGAGGCGCACGCCGAAACGCTGCCATACCGTCTCGCGAACCTCGCCGATCAGCTGCTCGAGATCGGCGGCACTGGCGTCTTCATCGTTGACGATGAAGTTCGCATGCTTCGGCGACACGAGTGCTCCGCCGATCCGCCTGCCCTTCAAGTCGGCAGCCTCGATTAGCCGCGCGGCATGATCGCCGGACGGATTGGTAAACACAGAGCCGCAACTCCACTCGCCAATCGGTTGCTTGCGCTTGCGCTCGACCAGCAGATCGCGGATCGACTCCTGATCGGCCGTCGCGCGTGTTTCGAACTGAAGTGTCGCGCCGAGAAATGCTTCGTCGGCAACCGGCGGCTCGACGTGGCGATAGGACACGCGATACTCGCCGGCCTGACGCAGGCGGATGGTACCGCTGCGATCGATCACTTCGACCTCGCGCACATGCCGCCAGGTTTCGCCGCCGAACGCTCCCGCGTTCATCGCGAGCGCACCACCCAGCGTACCCGGAATTCCGGCAAAGAATTCGGCGGGACCGAGACCCCAGCGCACGCACTGCCGGGCGATACGCGCGCACGGCACGCCGGCCTCGCACCACACCGCCGTCTCGCCGCGTCGCTCGAGCATTCCGAGCGCACCGTGCAGCGTGACCACCGCACCGCGAAGCCCGCCGTCGCGCACCAATAGATTGCTACCGAGCCCCACCCAGTAAAGCGGCATCGAGCGCGGCATCGCTTGCAGGAAAGCGGCGAGATCGGCGCGATCATGCGGCTCGAAAAAAATATCTGCGGGACCGCCGACATGCCAGGAGGTATGCCGTGACATCGGTTCATCGAAACGGATGCGCGGCGCGAACTGCATGCTCAATGCATCGCGCAGTTCACGCGCCAGAGGCGCCGCCTGGATTGTCGTCACGTTCGTGCCTGCAGCGCTCATGCGTGCTGCCCCCCGAGACGCTTCGGCAGCTCGTGAGCCACGGCGCTGATATTGCCGGCGCCCATCGCAAGCAGCACATCGCCATCACGCAACAGATCGCGCAGGCTGGCGGCCAGTTCTTCGACGCGCGGTACGAAGACTGGCTCGAGATGGCCGCGACCTCGTACAGCGCGACAGATCGCCCGGCCATCAGCGCCCGCGATCGGCGCCTCACCGGCGGCGTACACCTCGCTCACCAGCAGCACATCGGCATCCGAGAGCACGCCCGCGAAATCATCGAGCAGATCACGGGTACGCGTGTAGCGATGCGGCTGGAAGGCGAGCACGATACGCCGCCCGGCATACGCTTGGCGTACTGCATCGAGCGTGGCGCGGATCTCGGTCGGATGATGACCGTAGTCGTCAATGATATCGGCACGGCCTGTGCCCGCAGGCACGTGACCGACGTACTGCAGGCGTCGGTCGACGCCCTGAAATCGGGCGAGTGCGCGCTGGATCGCCGCATCGTCGATACCGAGTTCGTTGGCCACCGCAACAGCAGCGAGCGCATTCTGCACATTGTGTCGACCGGGCAAATTCACCGTGATGGGCAGCGGCGATGCATGACCGGGTCGCTGCACCTCGAAAGACGTCTGTGCGCCCTTGCGGATGAGGTTGATCGCTTGGATATCGGCGCCGGGCTCGATGCCGTAAGTCGTGATCGGCCGACCGACCCGCGGCAGGATGCCGCGCACTTCGGGATCGTCGGCGCACAGCACCGCGAGTCCGTAAAAAGGCAGGTTATGCAAAAAATCGACGAAGCTTTGACGTAGACGATTGAAGTCGCCTTCGTGCGTGCCAAGGTGATCGTTGTCGATATTGGTGACCACCGCGATCAGCGGCTGCAGGTGCAGAAACGACGCATCGCTCTCATCGGCCTCGGCCACGAGATACCGACCGGCGCCGAGACGCGCATTGGTACCGGCACTCTTCAGACGACCACCGATGACGAAGGTCGGATCCTCGCCACCCTCGGCGAGCACCGACGCCACGAGGCTCGTGGTCGTGGTCTTGCCGTGCGTTCCGGCGACGGCAATGGCCGAGCGAAATCGCATGAGTTCACCGAGCATCTCGGCGCGCGGCACGACCGGGATACGACGCTCGAGTGCACGCGCCACTTCGGGGTTATCGTGCGCGACGGCCGTCGAGACCACCACCACATCCGCGCCATCGACGTTGGCGGGCTCGTGGCCAAAGGCGACCCGTGCGCCGAGCTCCGTCAGGCGCTGCGTCACGGCGTTCGGCTTGAGGTCACTGCCCTGCACGCGATAGCCGAGATTAAGCAGCACCTCGGCGATGCCACCCATGCCACTGCCACCGATACCGATGAAGTGGATGGTATTGATGCGGCGCATCCGCTCTGCACCGGTCACGCGGCACCTCCACGATTCGCGATCGCGAGGCAGATCGCGGCGACATCCTCGGCCGAGGACGGGCGTGCCAGACTGCGCGCGCGCTCGGCCATTTGCTGCAAGCCGGCGCGATCGCTGCCCAGTCTCAATAATTCCGCAGCCAATCGCTCTGCCGTCAGTTCGCGCTCGGGCAGCAGGACCGCGGCTCCACGCTCGAGGAGAAAGCGGGCGTTGTGCGTCTGATGATCGTCGACCGCGGCCGGAAAGGGCACGAGAATCGCCGCCACGCCGGCTGCTGCAAGTTCGGATACGGTCAGCGCACCCGCACGGCAAATGACGAGATCGGCCTCGGCATACGCGGCGGCAATGTCGTCGATGAACGGCTCGACCCGCACCTCGAGTCCCGTACGCCGATCGTGCTCTGCGTAGGCAGCGCGCGTGGACTCGTACATGCGCGTGCCGGTTTGATGGCGGATCTGTACGTCGAGCTTGTCGAGCAGGGACGCGACCGCAGCCGGCACGAGTTCATTCAAGCGCCGTGCACCCTGACTGCCGCCGACCACGAGCACCCGCAGGGCGCCCGTGCGTGCTGCGAGGCGTGTCGCGGGCTCGGGCAAGGCAAAGAATTCGGCGCGTACCGGATTGCCGACCGTGATGATGTCGCGCGCCGCGCCGAACACTCCTCGACGCATACGGCTGCGTCCGAAGCTCCCGGCAAAAGCCTCGAGTACTCGACTGGCGAAGTGCGCCAAAATCCGATTGGTGAAACCTGCGATTGCATTCTGCTCGTGGATCACGAGCGGTCGGCGCGTGAGCCAGGCTGCAAGACCGCCGGGACCGGTGACATAGCCGCCGAGTCCGACCACCACGCGCGGCCGATGTCGACGCATCGCACCGATCGCCTGTATTAGCGCGCGCAGCAGGCGCCATGGCGCAGCGAGCAAGGTGATGACGCCCTTGCCACGAAGACCGCCGATCTGCAGCCACTCGACGGGGATACCGGCGGCGGGCACGAGGCGCGCCTCGATTCCCGCGCGAGTGCCGAGCCAGACGATGTCGCAGTCACGCGCGCGCAATACCGCAGCAAGCGACAACGCCGGGAACACATGCCCGCCGGTACCACCCGCCATGATCATGACGCAGGGCCGACTCATGTGTGCAGCGCCTCCAGCGGTTCCTCACGCAGCTTGGCTGCGCTGCTGCCCCGCAGACTCGCCGCGGCGGGGCCACGCGAGGCATGTACGGCCTCGTGATACACCCGCAGCAGCACGCCCACCCAAGCGAGCGCGACGATCATGCTCGAGCGGCCGTAACTCATGAACGGCAGCGTGAGTCCCTTGGTCGGCAACGCGCCCATGTTCACGCCCATGTTGATGAACGACTGCATGGCCACCCAAATGCCGAAAGCAACCGCGAGGTAGCACTGGAATTTCAGACCGGCATCGGCCGCGAGCTTGGCGATATAGAAAGCGCGCCACGCGAGCGCCACGAACAGGGCGATGGTAAGCAGGATGCCGAGCAGGCCGAGTTCCTCGGCGAGCACTGCGAACAGGAAATCGGTGTGCGCCTCGGGAAGATAAAAGAGTTTTTGCACGCTCTCGCCGAGTCCGACGCCGGTCCAGCCGCCACGGCCGATCGCAATCAGGCTTTGCGTCAGTTGGAAACCGCTGTTGAAAGGGTCTTGCCACGGATCGAGAAACGACGTCAGGCGACGCATGCGATAGGGCGAGGCCACCGCCGCGAGCGCAATGAGCGCACCGCCGACCACCGCGATGCCGAGTACGTCGCGCAAGCGGGCACCGGCGATGAAGAGCACGCCGAAGGCCGTCGCTGCCAGCACCGTCGCTGCCCCAAAGTCGGGCTCCGCGAGCAGCAGTACGAAAAACACGGCGACCACGAGTAGCGGCTTGATCAATCCGAGCAGCGAACTGCGCAGTTCTGCTTCACGCCGCACCGCGTAGCTCGCGATGAACACCAGCACCATCACCCGCGTGGCTTCGGAGGCCTGGAAGTTGAAGCCACCGAGCCGCAACCAGCGACGACTGCCGTTCACTTCGTGGCCGATACCGGGGATGAGCACCAACAGCAGCATCGCCGCAGCGACGAACAGCAAGGGCAAAGAAAACCGCTCCAGCCACTCGCTGCGTACCGCAAACGCCAGGGCGGCCGCGATCGAGCCAACCATCACCAAAGTGAATTGGCGCTCGAGATAAAGGAAAGGATTACCCGCCTCCTTGGCGGCGATCGACATCGATGACGAGGTGACGATGACAAGCCCAAGCAGCACGATCGAGAACACGATCAGCAGGGTGATCACATCGAGATGAACCACGGTCGGCCGACCGCCGCGGCGTGCCGGAAGAGTGAACGAGCTCACGACGATAACCTCCGGACCGCAGCGGCGAAGCGCTCGCCACGTTCGGTGTAATCACGAAACATATCGAGGCTCGCGCACGCCGGCGACAGCAGCACGATTTCCCCGGGTAGCGCCGATCCGGCAGCTTCGCGCACCGCCTCTTCGAGCGATTCGCAGCGGCGCACTGCGCAGCTGCCGACCAAAGCTTGCTCGAGTTGCGGTGCATCGCGACCAATGAGCAAGGCCAGCCGCACGCGCCCCGCCACGGCGGCCGCGAGGGGACCGAAGTCCTGACCCTTGCCATCACCGCCGGCGATCAGCAGCAGCGAGGCCGACATTCCCTCTACCGCAGCGATCGTCGCACCGACATTGGTACCCTTCGAATCATTGATGTAGCGGACGCCGCGATACTCACCCACCCACTGCGAGCGATGCGGTAGACCGGTGAATTCACGCAGCTCGTCGAGCATCGCGGCGAGCGGCAGTCCGCACGCCTCGCCGAGCGCCAGCGCGGCAAGGGCATTGGCCGCGTTATGCAGACCCGCGATGCGCATCGCGGCAACCGGCAACACCGGCATGCCGCGCACCGCGAGCCAGGGCTCGCCTTCGTGCTGCAGCAGCGCATAGTCAGCCCCCGTCGCGCCCGTGATGGAGAAGCCGCAAAGCTGTTGCGGTCGCTGCTCGCTGGGCATGGCTCTCACCTGCGCATCGTCGAAGTTGACGACGCCGAGTTCACAGCCATCAAAGATTCGCGCTTTCGAGGCGGCATAGTGCGCGAGGTCGCCGTAGCGATCGAGATGATCCGCCGAAACATTGAGCACCGTCGCGGCGACGGTGCGCAGCGAGCGGGTGGTGTCGAGCTGGAAGCTCGAGATTTCGAGTACATAGAGCTCGGGCTCTGGATCGCCGAGCAGATCGAGCGCCGGCGTACCGAGATTGCCACCGACGGCTACGCGACGCCCCGCCCTGGCTGCCATCCGACCAAGCAGCGTGGTGACCGTGCTCTTGCCGTTGGTGCCGGTGATGCCGACCACCGGCGCGCGCGCTGCACGCGCGAAAAGCTCGATGTCACCAACCACCTCGATACCCTGCGCCACCGCGCTCTCGAGCAAGGGTTCGCGCGGACTCACGCCCGGCGAGGCAACGACGATGTCTGCGCCCTCGAGCAATGCTGTATCAAAACGGCCAAAGCGGCACTCGGCAGTTGCATCGATCGTGGCGATCGCCTCGCGCCCGGGCGGCGCCTCGCGACTGTCGGTCACCGCGAGTCGCCAACCGCGCGCGGCCAAATGACGCGCCGTCGACACCCCGGACTTGCCGAGGCCGACGATCACTGCCTTGCCTGCCGATTCGTTCGTCATCGCAGCTTCAAAGTCGCGAGTCCCGCGAGCACCAGGAAAAAGGTGATGATCCAGAAACGCACGATCACTTTCGGCTCAGCCCAACCCTTCAGTTCGAAGTGATGATGGATCGGTGCCATGCGAAAAATACGCTTGCCCGTAAGCTTGAAGGACGCGACCTGCAGGATCACCGAGGCCGTCTCGAGCACGAAGATGCCGCCCATCACGAGCACCACCACTTCCTGGCGAACGATCACCGCGATGGTGCCAAGCGCGGCGCCGATCGACAGCGCACCGATATCCCCCATGAAAACTTGTGCCGGATAGGTGTTGAACCAAAGAAAGCCGAGTCCGGCACCCACCATCGCTGCACAGAAGATCAGCAGTTCACCGGCCTGCGGCACCGCCGGAATGGCGAGGTAGGAGGCGAACACGGCATTGCCCGCCGCGTAGGCGAAGACGCCGAGCGCCGCCGCTACCATCACGGCCGGCATGATGGCGAGGCCGTCGAGGCCATCGGTCAGATTCACCGCATTGCTCATGCCGACGATCATCAGATAAGTGAGCAGCACGAAACCCACGATGCCGAGCGGCAGGGCAAAATTTTTGAGGAATGGCAGATAAAGCGTGGTATCGACGGGCGACTTCGCCGTGTACCAGAGCGCGAGCGCGGCGGCGAAGCCGCCGACCGACTGCCAGAAGTACTTGTAGCGCGCGATCAGTCCTTTCGGGTTTTTCTTGACCAGCTTCAAGTAGTCGTCCCAGAAGCCAACCATGCCGAAGGCGATCGTCACGCCAAGCACGATCCACACGAAGCGGTTTGCGAGATCCATCCAGAGCAGAGTCGAGACGCTGATCGCCACCAGAATCAGCAAGCCGCCCATGGTCGGTGTTCCCACTTTTTTCTGGTGGGCCGCCGGAATGTAATCGCGTACCACCTGACCGATCTGATCGCGCGTGAGCTTGGCGATCATCCAGGGCCCCACAGTCAATGAAATCGCCAGTGCCGTGATGGCTGCGAGGATCGCGCGCAACGTGAGATACGAGAAAACGTTGAAGAACGAGGCGGTCTCGGCAAGTTTTTGTGCGAGCCACAGCAGCATTCAGTGCACTCCCGGGGCGGCGGGAGTTGACTCGAGCGCTGCCACCACGCGCTCGAGACGATTGGAGCGCGAGCCCTTGATCAGCACGCGGACTTCGGGCGTCATTGCAGCGGTCACTTGGGTCGCAAGTTCATCCGCATCGGCATGCCAACTGCCGCCTTCGCCGAAGCTTTCGACGGCAAGGCGAGTCTGTGCGCCGAAACCGAACAACCGCTCGACGCCGTGGGCGCGTGCATAGCGACCCGCTTCGACATGTGCCTCGCGACTGAAGCTGCCGAGTTCCCCCATCTCTCCGAGCACGAGCAAGCGTCGACCCCCGAGCGCCTCGAGCACATCGATCGCCGCCTGCAGCGAACTCGGATTGGCGTTATACGAGTCGTCGATTATCCAGCCGCCCTTGCGAGCCGCGCGCCACTGCAGACGTCCCGGTACCGCGCGCACGGCAGCGAGACCTTCGGCGACCTGCGCGAGTGAGGCACCGGCGGCGACGGCGGCGGCCGCTGCGCCAAGCGCATTGACCACGTTGTGCTTGCCGGCGAGTTGCAGCGTGATCGCCGTCTCACCCTGCGGCGTCACCAGCAAGAAGCGCGTGCGAAAACCCTCTGCGCCGACGCTGGTTTCGATGTCGCGCGCGCTGAAGTCCGCCTTCGAGCCAAGACCAAACGTGACGATGCGCGCGACCGTCATGTCGCGCCAAAGACCGGCAAACTCATCATCGGCATTGAGTACGGCGACACCCTCGCGCGTCAGGGCGGCAAAGAGCTCCCCCTCAGCGCGCGCGGCGCCCTCGAGACTGCCGAAACCCTCGAGATGTTCGGCACCGGCATTGGTCACGATACCGATCGACGGCGCAGCAAAAGTCGCAAGCTGCGCCACATCGCCCGGGTGATTGGCCCCCATCTCGATCACCGCGTAGCGATGCTCGGAGGCAAGTCGCAGCAGCGTCAGCGGCACGCCGATATGATTGTTGAGATTGCCTTGCGTAGCCAGGGTCGCGCCCGCGCACCGCAGGATTGCAGCGATCATTTCTTTGCTGGTGGTCTTGCCGTTGCTGCCAGCGACACCGATCAGCGGCAAGGAAAAACGCGCACGCCACGCCTGCGCTGCAAGCTGCAGCGCGTACAGGGCATCCTCCACGAGGACCACCGGGAAACCTTCGGGGCCGTTGCATTCAGCCAAGGCGCCGACTGCACCGCTCGCCGCCGCTTCGGCCAGGAAGGCATGACCATCGAAATTCGGTCCGCGTAGCGCAACGAACAGGTCGCCGCGTTGCAACTTGCGCGTATCGGTGCAAACCGCGGCGAAAGCGACATCGTTGCCATGCAGGCGACCGTGACAGAGGGCCGCGAGATCGGACAAACAGCGCATCAGTGCTGCGCTCCTGCAGCGCTCGCGTGGAATTCACGGATCACCGCGCGGTCGCTGAAGATACGACGCTCCGTACCGACGAGCTGATAGTCCTCGTGGCCCTTGCCAGCCACCAACACGACATCCCCCGTTGCAGCACTCGCGAGGGCGTGACGGATCGCCGTTGCACGATCGTGAATCACGGTGGCCTTTGCGCCCTGCGGCAAGCCGCTGCGGATGTCGGCCACGATCGTCGCGGGCGACTCGCTGCGCGGATTGTCATCGGTGATGACCACCGCATCGGCCATGGCGGCCGCAACGCTACCCATCAGCGGCCGCTTGCCGGCGTCACGGTCGCCACCGCAACCGAACACCACATGCAGACGACCGCCACAGTGGGCACGCGCGGCGCGCAGCGCCTTGGCGAGCGCATCGGGCGTATGGGCATAGTCGACGATCGCCAGCGTACTGCTCGCGGCGGCCGGATGTGCGTCGACGATCGCTTCCATGCGACCCGGCGGCGCAGTAATCGACGAGAGCGCGCCGATCGCCGCCGTCATGGTGACACCGAGCGCCTCGAGCAAACCCAATGTGATGAGCGCATTGTCGACGTTGAACTCGCCGATCAGCGGCAGCTCGAGCTCGTGCCGCGTATGGAGGCCTGCCTCATCGACATGCTCGAGCACAAAGGCAAGACCCTGCGGCAGGGTACGCCACTCCGTGGCAATCAAAGATTTCACACGATGACCACGTGCTCGAGACGATTCGATCGCCGCTCGGCCTGCAGCGGTGCGCGCGGCAAGCAAGAGCAGCATGTCGTGCGGTCGTCGTGCAGCCAGCTGCGCGCCGAAAGCATCATCCACATTGATCACGCAGGTCTCGAGCTGCGGCATATCGAAAAGACGCGCCTTGGCAGCACCATAGGCCTCCATGGTGCCGTGGTAATCGAGATGGTCGCGGGTCAGATTGGTGAAGGCCGCGACGCGAAAGCGCACATCGGCCACCCGATGCTGATCGAGCGCATGCGAGGACACTTCCATCGCCACACAGCTCGCCCCCGCAGCCCGTACCGCGGCGAGCTGACGCTGCACACTCACGGCATCGGCCGTGGTGTACTCGCCTGCCACCACGCCATCCGGTACGAGGCCGACACCGAGCGTGCCCAGGTAAGCCGCAGGCGTCCCCAAGCGACTCAGCGCCTGCGCAAGCAACCACGCCGTCGTCGTCTTGCCGTTGGTGCCGGTGATGCCGGCCACCCGCAGCGCCGTCGAGGGCGCAGCAAAGAAAAGACTGGCAATGCGACTTGCCCGCGCCGAGAGTCGCGGCACCTCGCAGAGGTGTACGTTCGCGGGGACCTCGGGCGCGCTGACACCGGCAGCCGACTCCCACAGTATCGCGCGAGCACCCCGGGCGAGCGCTTCGGGCAAAGCAGCAAGTCCGTGCGTGCGGCGTCCCGCGCAGGCGAGAAACAAGCCGCCGCGCGATACCGTGCGGCTGTCGAGCGTCAGGTCGGTCACCGCAATGCCGGGCGGCACATCGACGATACCCTCACAGAGTTCGGCGAGCTCGCGCGTGCCCGCTGTCATCATCACAGCACTCCCGCGGCCGACGCGCCGGTCGCGCTGGTCGTGCCGTTGCTCGCGATGTTCTGCGGCAGATCCTGCGGCAGCGGTACCGTCTCCGGCATTTCGTCGAGCGGCGGATCAATCGGCAGATCGGGCGCAACGGCAAGCAGCCGCAGCGCACCGCCGACGGTCCCGGCAAACACCGGCGCCGCCACGTCGCCACCGTAATAAAGCCCCGCCGACGGCTCATCGATCACCACCACCGTGGCGAGCCGCGGATTCGAAGCGGGCGCGAGTCCGGCGAAGACCGCCAGGTAACGATTGGTGGAATAGCCGCCCGCACTCGCCTTCCATGCGGTGCCGGTCTTGCCAGCAACGCTGTAGCCCGGAATCGACGCACGCTTGCCCGTCCCCGCTTCGGAGACGACCCGCTGCAGCATGCCGATCACATCCCGACTGACCTGATCAGGCAACACGCGCTCGCCTTCGATCGTGCCCTCGACGCGACTGAAGGACACAGGACGCTGCACGCCATTCGCACCCAAGGTCGCGTAGGCGTGCGCGAGTTGCAGCGGCGTGACCGAGAGGCCGTAGCCGTAGGACACCGTCGCGGTGGTGATCGGTCGCCAGTGCGTGTATTTCGACAGCAGACCACCCGACTCGCCCGGATAGCCACTCGTGGTCACGCGACCAAAACCGAGTTGCGAGAGCGTGGAGTGCAGCGTCTCGGGACCGAGCGCAATGGCGATACGCGTCATGGCGACGTTCGAGCTCTTGGCGAGTGCCGTGGCCAGATCAATGGCACCGAGGTTGTTCTTGTCCTCGATCATCTTGATGCCGACTTTCACCATGCCCGGGTTGGTGTCGATGATGCTGTCGCTCTTGAATTTTCCCGAAGCGAGTGCCGCCGCCACCACGAATGGCTTGATGGTCGATCCCGGTTCGACAAGATCGGTCACCGCGCGATTTTTGTAGCCTGCGGGTTTGAGCTGCGCCCGATCGTTCGGATTGAAGGTCGGCTGGTTCACCATGGCGAGCACTTCGCCCGTGGTGACATCGATCACCACCACCGAGCCGGCGCGCGCGCGGTGCATCTGTATCGCGGCCTTGAGTTCGCGATAGGCGAGGTACTGGATGCGCATGTCGATCGACAACTGCACGTTGCGTCCGGCACGCATCGGCCGGATGCTCTCGACCGTTTGCACCGTGCGACCGAGCCGATCCTGGATCACCCGCTTGGCGCCGTTCTCGCCAGCGAGCCAATGATCGTAGGCGAGTTCGAGACCTTCCTGCCCGGCATCATCCACGTTGGTGAAACCGAGTACATGACCGGTCACTTCGCCCGATGGGTAATAGCGACGGTACTCGCGGGTCAAATAAACGCCGCGGATATCGAGCGCGCGTACTTTCGCCGCATCGGCGGGCTGCAGATGACGCGCGACGTACAGGAAACGTCGCTCGAGATTACTGGTGACCTGACGCGCAAGCTCCTCGGGGTCGCGCTTGATCGCGCGTGCGAGCGTCGGGATCTGTTCGCTCGCCAGGGTGATTTCTTTGGGATTGACCCAGACGGAGTCGACCGGCGTGCTCACCGCGAGCGGCTCGCCCGCCCGATCGGTCACGCTGCCACGATGCGCGACCACCGAGACGACGCGGGTGAAGCGCTCATCACCCTGGCCGCGCAGGAACTCACCCTCCACGAACTGCAGCGTCACCGCTTTCCAGACGAGCGCGCCGGCGCCTGCCACCACGACCACGGCGAACACCAACGCGCGACCCTTGAACGATGGCAACGGCGTCTCGGGCTTGCGCGAGAGACCACTGCGGGAGGTGCGCGCGCCACCGCGCTGGCCGGCGGCGGGCCGCGAGTGTTTCGACTTGCCGAAAGGCCAGCGGATCACGGTGCAACCACCTCGATCTGCTTCGGTGGCGGCGTGCGCATGCCGAGATTCGTCGCCGCGACGTTTTCGACGAAAGCGTGCGTCGACCAGGAGCTCTGCTCGAGCTGCAGTTGCCCCCACTCTATCTCGAGCCGATCGCGCTCGCGATTCACCTTCTCGAGCTCGACGAAGAGTTCCCGCGCCCGATGCTTCACGTAGATCGCGCCAGCAGCCGAACCGAGTACCACCAACCAAAGCAATGGAATAAGCAGGGCGAGCGCGCGCGGACCGGGCATCGTCAATTTCATCGGACACCTCCGCTGGAGGGCGGGGCGAGTCGCTCGGCACAGCGCAGCACGGCACTGCGGGCCCGCGGATTGGCCGCGATCTCCGCCGCCGTCGCCCGCCGCTTGCGACCCACCTCGCGCATCACCGGTTGCGCGGCAGGTGGAATCACCGGCAAACCGGCGAACACCGGATCGACGCTGCTCTTGAGGCGGATGAATTGTTTGACAAGGCGATCCTCGAGCGAGTGGAAACTGATCACCGCAAGCCGACCGCCGGGGGCGAGCACGGCAAAGGCCGCCTCGAGTGCGCGACGCAACTGGCCGAGCTCGTCGTTGATGAACATGCGGATCGCCTGAAAGCTGCGCGTCGCCGGATGCTTGCCATCGCGCGTACGCACCGTACGACGCACGATCTCGGCGAGTTGCAGCGTCCGTGTGATCGGCTGTACGACGCGCGCCGCAGCGATCGCAGCCGCAATGCGCCGCGCGAAACGCTCTTCTCCGAGTTCAAAGATCACCCGCGACAACTCCCGCTCCTCGACCCGTGCCAACCACTCGGCCGCCGACTCGCCACGCGTGGTATCCATGCGCATGTCGAGTGGTCCATCCTTGGCGAAACTGAAGCCGCGACTCGGCTCATCGAGCTGCGGCGAGGAAACCCCGAGATCGAGCAGCACGCCCTGCACCGCACGACCGCGGCCATGCTCAGCGACCACGGATGCGAGCGAGGCAAAGTCCGCCTGCACGAGTTCGAGCCTCGGCTCATCGATGAATCGGGCTTTACCCGCGGCGATCGCCGCCGGATCGCGATCAAGCGCGAGCAGCGAGCCCGTCGGGCCCACCGCCTCGAGCAATCTCGCCGCATGCCCACCGCGTCCGAACGTCCCATCGACATAAAAACCGCCTGCGCAGGGTGCGAGCGCCTCCAGCACCTCTTCGACAAGCACCGGTACGTGCCCATCCACCAGAGTTCGCTCCCGCCTCAGTCGCCACCCATCGGTGCGTGCAGTCGCCGCGACTGCCTGCACCGTCCTTATTTCTTTGGCGTTCGCCGTGGCGCGCGCCCGCTGCGCATCAGAGCGACAGCGAGTCGAGCTCGTTCGACATGTCGGTCGCGGTTTCCTCGCTCTTCAGCCAGAAGTCGCGGCGCTCGTTCCAGCGCCCCTCGTCCCACAGCTCGAGTCGATTGCCCTGTCCGATCAGCATGGCGTGCCGCGATAGCCCCGCGAATTCGCGCAGCTCCGGCGGCAACAGCAAACGCCCCTGACCATCGAGTTCGATCTCGGTCGCGTGACCTACCATCAGGCGCTGCAGGCGGCGCGACCGCTCTTGCAACGACGGCAGGCTCATCAACTTGCGTTCGATCTGCTCCCAGTCAGGCAGCGGGTAGATGAGGAGGCAGAGATCACGGTCCACGGTCACCACAAGGTGCCCATCGCTGCGCTCGAGCGCACGCTGGCGCTGCCGGGTGGGCAACACCATCCGGCCTTTCTCGTCGAGCGTCACTCTGCTGGCACCGCGGAACATGCACTCAAAACGGGCGCCAAGGCACCCATTTCTCCCCACTTTTTACCACTTGACGCCACTATAGAAATCGGCGCGCGGGGGTGTCAACGGTTTGTCGGGAAATTTTTTCTGTTACGCCAATAACTTACAGTCGATCGCCGCTCGAGGCAACGACCGCAAGTGAGCAAAGTTTCAAGGGTTTCATGAGCTTGCCCGCGAATGCTTACGCGGGCGCTGAAGAGAGGGGGAGTCGGCCGATAAGCCGGGTTCTGTCGTGGACGATCATTCCTCTGGGACACCCGTCACCGGATGCCTCTAGCAGCCTACCCGGAAGTCACGCTCGAACACCGCGCTGCAGGTTGCCCTGCGACTTCCCTATTTGGCCTTGCTCCCGGCGGGGTTTGCCGTGCCACGAGTGTTGCCACCCGCGCGGTGCGCTCTTACCGCACCATTTCACCCTTGCCTGCGATCCCTCCCACAAGGGGAGTTAGCGCGTCGGCGGTATCTTTCTGTTGCACTTTCCGTGGGCTCGCGCCCCCCAGGTGTTACCTGGCGCCGTGTTCGAAGGAGCCCGGACTTTCCTCCACATTTCGTAAGAAAGAAACTTTCCCGCGAAATGCAGCGATCGCCTGGCCGACTCCGAGGTGCACGATACGCGTCGATGCCGGCAACCACAAATGCGCCAACGCACCAAAGTCTCCGCTCCTCGGCGAGCTGCTCAGCGTCGTTCGGCAGACAACTGCACGGCGCGCGCGTACGCCACCTCGCGCTCGATGCCACTCGCAGCCGCCGCGATCGCCGCCGCTTTCGAGGCCGGCAGATGCGCGAGCGCCGCACGCAGCGTCCGCTCGAGAATGTCGCGCTGCGCCGCCTGCTGCACGGGATCAGCCTCGCCCAGCGCATCGTCGGTCATCGACGGCGCGCCACCGATCACGAGCGTGATCTCACCGCGCTCGAACTGCGGCTCGCTGACCGCACGCTGTGCAAGCTCGGCAAGCGTGCCGCGATACACGCTCTCATGCAGCTTGGTCAGTTCGCGCGTCACCGCCGCGACACGTGCCTCGCCAAATACCGCCGCACAATCGGCGAGCGCCCCAGCGATGCGATGCGGCGCCTCAAAGAAAACCAGCGTGCGCGGCTCGGTGGCCAGTGCCTGCAAGCGCTGGCGCCGCTCGCGCGGTTTGGCCGGCAAAAAACCCTCGAAACAAAAGCGATCAGCCGGGATGGCGGCCACTGCGAGAGCAGCCGCGATGGCCGTGGGGCCAGGCACCGTGCGCACCTCGATACCGGCCGCGGCGGCCCGTCGTACGAGATCGAAGCCCGGATCAGAGAGCAACGGCGTCCCGGCATCGCTGACGAGCGCGATCACCTCACCCGCCTGCAGCCGCGCGAGGAGCAGCTCACCGCGCTCGCGCTCGTTGTGCGCATGCAGCGACACCAGCGGTTTTTGCAGACCGAGGGTGGCGAGCAATTGGCCGCTGCGCCGCGTATCCTCGGCCGCCACGACATCGGCGGCCGCCAGTACGTCGCGAGCGCGCGGCGAGAGGTCAGCGAGGTTGCCGATCGGCGTCGCCACGATCTCGAGTCGTCCCTGACGCGCGTTCCTCGCCGCATGGTCCGTGGCCACTATAATCGGGCTCCTTGTTCGCCAACTGCGCCGGCATCGTGCCCGCGCCCGCCCGGGTATTCAACATGACCTGCACGATGACCTGCACGCCACGCCTGATTTTGCTCGCCGCGCTGGCACTGCTGCTCACCGCCTGCGAACCCACTCGACCCACCGCGAGCGTGGAGCGGGCTGCGGCCTTGTCGGCCCGCGGCGATCACGCCGCAGCCGCACGCGAATTCGAAGCCGTGGGCGGCAGTACCGCCGAGAGCATGCTTGCCAATCCTGCTTGGGTGAACGCCGCGCGCGAGTGGTTGCGCGCTGCCGACCCGGCCGCCGCCGAGCGCGCGCTCGCGCGACTCTCGCCGCCCATCGAGGCTGAACTCGCCATCGATCGCGATCTGCTGCTCGCCGAAGCCGCGTTGCAAAGTGATCAGGCGGTGCGCGGCTGGGAGCTGCTCGCGGCAGTCAACGCGCCGCAGACTGCAGTACGGCTCGATGCGTATCACGCGCTGCGTCAACAACTCGCCCTCGCCACCAACCGACCCCTGCAGGCCATCCGCAGCCAATTGGAGCGCGAAAACCTGGCCGCTACGCCCACGGATCGGGCCCAACTGCAGCGCGAGTTTCTCGAACAACTGCGCGCGCTCATCGAGCGCGGCGTCCTGCTCGATCCGCGGGTCGCAGGGCGAGATGCCATCGCCCGCGGTTGGCTTGAGGCAGCACCGCTCGCCGCGCGCGCCGCCGCTGCGCCGCGCGCCACCAACGCCGCCATCACGGCTGCGTGGCGCAAACGCCATCCGCAGCATCCCGCCTTCGCCGCGTTGACGGCGCTCGGACTGCCGCCACCGCCTGCGCCCGCATCGGCGGCTACGCCCACCACCACCACATCGCCCGCCGCAGCCAGCACCGGCAGCAGGACCGCGCCACCTCGGGTCGGCGACCCCGCAGTCGCGCCCGCACTCATTCCCTCGGGTACGCCACTGCCGCGCACGGCGCATGTTGCGGTATTGCTGCCGCTCAGCGGACGCAATGCGGCACTCGGTGCGCAGCTGCGCGACGGCATCCTCGCGGCACAGTTCGCCGAGCCGGAGACAGTGCGTACGGCGGTACGCTTCTACGACACGGCGCGCCAACCGATCGTCGCCGCCATGAGCGCTGCTGCCGCCGGCGGCGCCGAGTTCATCATTGGTCCGCTGCTGCGCGAAGAAGTGCTCGCCGCCGCCACCCGAGCACAGGACCCCTCCGCCTTGCCGATGCTCGTTCTGAATTTTTTGCCGACGGAGACTGCCGCAGCGACGAGCGCCGCCGACCCGCTCGCCACACCAACGCGTTTTTGGCAGTTCGCGCTATCCCCCGAAGAGGAAGCGCGCGCCGTCGCACGTCGCGCACTCGCAGAGGGCAAACGGCGGGCGATCGCCTTCGTGCCGGCGGGCGACTGGGGCACGCGCGTGCTCGCGGCGTTCCGCGAAGAACTCGAAGCGGGCGGCGGCGCCATTCTCGCGAGCGAGACACTTGGCGATGCAGCGACCGTGCCGAACCTGCAGCAGGCCCTGCGCATCGATGACAGCATCGCCCGCCACCGCCGGATCCAGGCCGTCATCGACACGCCGCTCGCCTTCGCGCCGCGCCGGCGCGGCGACATCGATTTCCTGTTCACGCCAGCGCCATCGGGCTCGCTGCGCGAGTGGCGAGCGCAGCTGCGTTTTCAGAGCGCAGGCGACCTGCCCGCCTTCGCCACCTCCGATGCGTATGAGGGGCGTCTGAGCAGCGATCTCGCCGGCGTCATGTTCCCGGATATGGACTGGATGATCGCGCCGCAGGCCCCGGCGGCCGCAGCGCTACGCGCCTCCACGGAAGCGGCCTTCGGTGAGACACGGGGACGTGGTCGCTTGTTTGCGTTCGGCCACGATGCCTGGTTGCTGCAGCGCGCACTGCGCTCCGGCAATGTGCCGACGGCGGCTGACCCGGTCACGGGCGCGAGCGGTGTGCTGTCGTTGACGGCGGACGGTCGCGTGCAACGCAGCCTGCGCTGGGCATTGATCGAAAACGATGCCATCAAGCTGCTCGACGATGGTCCCTGAGCGAACGACGCACGCGCGCACGGGGATGGATCGCGCGACGCTCGGCCGCCGTGCCGAGGATCTGGCAGCGCAGTATCTGCAAGCGGCGGGGGCGCAGATCCTGCTGCGCAACTACCGACGCCGGCGGGGCGAACTCGATATCGTCGCGCTGCATCGCGGCACGCTGCTGATCGTCGAGGTACGCATGCGCTCAAGCGCGGCGTTCGGCGGCAGCGCAGCGAGTGTGGATGCGCGCAAGCAGCAGCGCATCGCGGGTGCGGCCCGTCAACTGCTGCAACAGCGACGCGATCTCGCACAACTGCCTGTGCGCTTCGATGTGGTGGCGATCGGTCCGTCGGGCGCAGCGTCGTCCTGCGCGGCGGACGCGACTGCAGCACCTGATGCGCCGCTCGCGGCACCGCCCATCGAGTGGATTCGCCACGCCTTCGAACTGCGCGGCTGACGGCCGTCCGCGGCGTTGCGCGACGATTTCTTTGGGCTTGCCTGACGCCCTGGTTACTTCACGACCTTGAGACTCGGGCGACGGCCGGCTCCACTGCCGCCCGCTTGCGGCGCTGACCCCGAGGGCGCGGCACCGGGTGCCTCCCCGCTCGGCGGCGCGGCGGGTGGTGGCGAGTCGCCTTCCGGGGGAAACACCAAGCCTTCGCCGGTCTCGCGGGCGTAAACACTGAGTACCGCGGCCGTCGGAAAGCGCAGTTGACGCGCCACGCCACCAAAGCGCGCTTCGAACATCACCCAATCGTTGCCGATATCGAGATGACGCGTGGCGTCGTAGCTGAGATTGAGGACGATGCGCCCCTCGCGAACATGCGCCTTCGGCACATCGACACCGCTCAGGGTCGCATCGACGATGACCTGCGGCGTCAAGTTGCTGTCGGTCATCCATTGGTGCATCGCCCGCAACAGATACGGGCGACGCGGCCGACGAAGTTCGCTCAAGGCGAGCCCCGGGTGTTTATTTGACGTCCTTCCAGAACTCCTGCTTGAGGAGATACGCGAAGCCCGTGAACATCAGCAGGAAGAGGATTACCCACACGCCGAGCGCCTCGCGCTTGGCTTTGGCGGGCTCCCCCGCGTATTCGAGAAAGTTGACGGTATCGCGCAGGAAGACGTCGTACTCCTCGGGCGAAAGCAAACCCGGCGTCGGCAGCTCGAAGGACTCCCAGCGCTGCTCGGTGGCCTTCTTGCCATCGACGATCGTCTCGACCGTCGTGAACTTCGCCTCTTGCACGCCTTGCAGTGCCGAAAGGACATGCGGCATCGCCGTGCCCGGCAGAGCAAGGTTGTTGGTGCCGTTGGTCGACTTCGGGTCGGCATAGAACGTCTTCATGAACTGGAAGACGTAATCGGAGCCCTTGGAGCGCGTGATCAGCGAGAGATCGGGCGGCGCCTTGCCGAACCAAGCTTCGCCATCCGCCTTCGAGAGCGGCGAGATGATGTAGTCGCCTTTCTTTGCACCCGGCAACAGCAACAACTCTTCCATCTGCGCTTCGGGGATCTTGAGATCGGTCGCGACGCGCGAATAGCGGTTGTACTTGAGCGAATGGCAGCCGGCGCAATAGCCCATGAAGTTGGCGGCGCCGCGTTGCAGCGAGGTCGTGTTGCTGATCTCGTTGCCCGGCTTCCAATCCATCCACGCAGCGTGCGGACCACCTGTCGCCGCAAAACCTGCGGAGGCGGCCAACGCAAGCCCTAGACCGAGGGCGGCGGTGACGATGGACTTACGCATGGAACGAGACCCTCTCCGGAGCAGGCTTGCACTTCTCGATGCTCGTGTACCACGGCATGAGGATGAAGTACGCGAAATAGATGGCCGTGAAGATGCGCGCCAGGATGACGTACAAGCCGTCAGCCGGCTGCAAGCCGAGATAACTCAACACCACGAACGAAACCACGAACAGCCCGAGCGCGATCTTGGAGAGTATCCCCTTGTAGCGGATCGACTTGACGGGCGAGCGATCGAGCCATGGCAGGAAAAAGAGCACCACGATCGCCAGCAGCATGAGCAGCGCGCCCATCTGCTGATCCGGCACGGCGCGCAGCATCGCGTAGAACGCGGTGAAGTACCACACCGGCGCGATGTGCTCGGGCGTCGACAACTCATTGGCCGGCTCGAAGTTCGGCTTCTCGAGGAAGAGACCGCCGAAGGTCGGCACAAAGAAAATCACGCCGCAGAAGAAGATCAGAAACACGCCAAGACCGACGGTGTCCTTCACCGTGTAGTACGGATGGAAGGGAATGCCGTCGACCGGCTTGCCGTTCGCACCGAGTTTGGCCTTGATCTCGATGCCATCCGGGTTGTTGGAACCGGTCTGTCGCAGCGCGACCAGGTGCAGCAGGATCAGGAAGGCGATCGCGAAGGGCACGGCGATCACGTGCAGCGCAAAGAATCGGTTGAGCGTGGAGTCGGCGATGCCGTAGTCGCCACGGATCCATTCGACGATGGCGGGTCCGACCACCGGAATCGTGCCAAAGAGATTCACGATGACCTGCGCACCCCAATAGGACATGTTGCCCCAAGGCAGCACATAGCCCATGAAGGCCTCGGCCATCAGCGCAAGATAAAGCAGCATGCCGAGAATCCACAGCAACTCTCGCGGCGCCCGGTAGGAGCCGTACATCATCGCGCGGAACATGTGCGCGTAGACGACGATGAAGAAGAACGAAGCGCCGGTCGAGTGCATGTAGCGAATCAGCCAGCCCCACTCCACCTCGCGCATGATGTACTCGACCGAATCGAATGCGAGTAGCTCGCTCGGCTTGTAGTGCATCGTGAGGAAGATGCCCGAGAGGATCTGGATGACGAATACCACGAGGGCGAGCGCGCCAAAGAAATACCAGAGGTTGAAATTCTTGGGCGCGTAGTACCCCGTCAGCTGGGATTCCACGAACTCATCGACGGGCAGTCGCTTGTTCAGCCAGGCACGAAAGCCGGACTTGGTGGCGGTATCGTTCCCGGTGTCGGTCGAGGCAGCCATCAGGCAGCTCCTTCAGTGGCGTCGATGCCGATCACCAGCATCGAGTCGGATTCGAACTTGTGCGGCGGCACGCCAAGATTGAGCGAGGCCGGCGACCCGTTGAACACGCGGCCGGCGAGATCAAAGCGCGAACCGTGACAGGGGCAAAAGAAACCGCCCGGCCAATCGGCGCCCATTGCAGGGTCAGCCACCGTGAAGTACTGCTTCGGCAGACAGCCGAGATGGGTGCAAGCGGCATAGAGTACGAGCACCTCGGGCTTGAGCGAGCGCATCTCGTTGCGCGCGTACTCGGGCTGCTGCGAGGCCTCGGACTTCGGATCCTTGAGGCTGGGCTCGACCGCGGCGAGCTTGGCGACCGCTTCGGGCGTACGACGCACCACGTACACGGGCTGCTTGCGCCAGCTCTGCGTGATCATCTGCCCGGGTTCGAGTTTTGAGATGTCGATCTCGAGTGGTGCGCCGAGGGCTCGGGCACGTTCCGAAGGTTTCCATGAAGCGATGAACGGCACCAGCGTGAACGCCGCACCGACCGCACCGGTGGCAGCCGTGGCTGCCGTCAGGAACTTGCGTCGACTGGCGTCGACCTCGCCCCCGCTGACCTTCTCTTCACTCATGCCAAGCCTCTCCCGGTGCAACCGTCAAGCGGCACCGCTATCCGTTATGCGTGGAAGGACGGCATTATACACGCGGCGCCGGGCTTGGCGTCGCAGCACAGGTGCCGGGTGCACGATGAGCGGGTGGCAGAAAGCCGGGATTTTTCTCGCCGGGTCGCTGGTCGGCGGACTGGCGCTCGCCTTTATCGCCGTGGTCGGCATTTATCTTGCCCGTCCCGAACTGCTGCGCCAATTGCAGCCGGTGCCGACGCCCAGCGAAACCGTCGAACTGCCGGCGGCGCCCTCGAGCCGACCGAGCGATTCGCTCGAAGCCGCCCTGCCCGCCGCGACCGAAGCCCTCGGCAGCCGCGACGTTGCTCTGGCCAGCTACTCGGCCGCGGTGCGACTCGCCGGACCCGCGGTCGTCAATCTGTACGTCACGCGAGTCGCGACCGAACCCGTGCTGCGCAGTTTTCTCGAAGATCCTTTCGGCGACTTCGCGCCACGCTATCGCCGACGCATCGACCAGTCGCTCGGCTCGGGCGTGATCCTCGATCCTGCGGGGCAAATCGTCACCAACCATCACGTCATCGACAACGCGACCAGCATTCGCGTGCAACTCGCCGACGGTCGCTCAGCCGAGGCGCAGGTGATCGGTCGTGATCCTGATACGGATTTGGCGCTGCTGAAGATCGATCTGCCGAATCTGCCGGCTATCCGCCTCGGTCGCTCGGACACGCTGCGGGTCGGCGATGTGGTGCTCGCCATCGGCAATCCGATCGGTCTTGCGCAGACGGTGACGCAGGGCATCGTCAGCGCCACCGGGCGCGATCAGCTCGGCATCGCCACCTTCGAAAACTTCATCCAGACCGACGCGCCGATCAATCCGGGCAACTCGGGCGGCGCGCTGATCAATACGCGCGGCGAACTGATCGGCGTGAACACCGCGATCATCGCCAAGAGCCTCGGCGTCGAGGGCATCGGGTTTGCCATTCCCGTGAATCTGGTGCGTGGCGTGGTCGACGAGATCGCCACGCGCGGCAAGGTCATTCGTGGTTGGATCGGTATCGGCACCGTGACCATCGATGCCGAGCGCGCACGTCAGGCCGGTTTTGATGCGCCGGTGGTCGTGATCAATCGCATCGCCTCAGGCGGACCCGCACAGCAGGCCGGGCTGCGCCCCGACGACATCATCCTCAAGATCGATGGCAAGGTACCGGTGAACTCGCGTGATGTCATGTTGCGCATCGCGGACACCTCACCGGGACAGGCGATCGCGCTCGAGGTGCAGCGTGGCGATCAGCGCGGCGAGGCGCGTGTGCAGGTCATCGAGGCGCCGCAGCAAGTCCGGCCGCGCTGAGCTTTAGCCCGGGACGCGTTTGATCGCCGCACCGAGCGCGGCCAGTTTTTCTTCGATGGCTTCGTAGCCGCGATCGATGTGATAGATCCGATCGATCTCGGTGCGTCCCTCGGCGACGAGACCCGCGAGCACCAACGAAGCCGAAGCGCGCAAGTCGGTCGCCATGACGGGAGCCGCCTGCAGTCGCGGCACGCCCTTGATGATCGCGGTGTTGCCCTCGAGGCGGATCTCCGCGCCCATGCGGCGCATCTCGAGCATGTGCATGAATCGATTTTCGAAGATCGTCTCGATGATCGTACCGACCCCTTCGGCCACCGTGTTGAGCGCGGCGAACTGTGCCTGCATGTCGGTGGGAAATGCCGGATACGGTGCGGTGCGGACATCGACGGCCCGCGGCCGACGACCGCGCATGTCGATCTCGATCCAGTCGCTGCCGGTGGCGAGCGTCGCGCCCGCCTCCTGCAACTTGGCAAGCACGGCATCGAGATGTTCGGGGCGCGTGTGCTTGAGCCGCACGTGGCCGCGGGTGATGGCACCGGCGAGCAGATAGGTGCCGCTTTCGATGCGATCGGGCAGCACGCGAAACTGCGCGCCATGCAGCCGCTCGACGCCATCGATGATGATCTTGTCGGTGCCGGCGCCGCGCACCTTGGCACCCATCGAGTTCAAAAAATCGGCGAGATCGACGACCTCGGGTTCACGCGCCGCATTCTCGAGCACGGTCTGCCCTTCGGCGAGCGTCGCGGCCATCATCAGATTTTCGGTGCCGGTCACCGTGACCGTATCGAGCACGAGACGTGCGCCGCGCAAGCGTTTGGCACGCGCGCGGATATAACCGTTGGCGATGGAAATTTCGGCGCCCATCGCCTGCAGGCCGGCCACGTGAATGTTGACCGGGCGTGCGCCGATGGCACAGCCGCCCGGCAGCGAGACGTCGGCCTGACCAAAGCGCGCGAGCAACGGCCCGAGCACGAGGATGGAGGCGCGCATGGTCTTGACGAGATCGTAGGGCGCGAAAGGTTTGTCGAGCGAGCTCGCATCGACCTCGACGTTCATCCGCTCATCGACGGTGACCGTCACACCCATGCGACCGATCAACTCGATCATGGTGGTGACGTCCTGCAAATGCGGGACATTGCCGACCGCCACGGGCTCAGCCGCAAGCAAGGTGCCGGCGAGGATGGGCAGCGCGGCGTTTTTCGCCCCCGAGATGCGTACCTCGCCGTCTAGCGGGATGCCGCCTTCGATCTGCAGACGATCCATAGCGTGGCCTCGGGAAGTTTCAGGCCGCGGGGCCGCCGCCGGCCTCGTCGGGGGTGAGCGCCTCGATCGAGAGCGCGTGGATTTCGCGCCCGACCAGCTCGCCGAGCGTGCGGTACACCATCTGGTGACGGGCGATGCTGCGCTTGCCGGCAAAATCGGCGCTGACGATACGCGCCGCAAAATGGGTTTGATCGTCGGAGACGACCACGACTTGGGCGCCGGGTAAACCGGCACGGATGAGTTCGGCGACTTTGTCGGGGTGCATGGCGTCGTTGAGGCCCCACCGGGGCGCGAAGATCGAAGCAGGGGCGCTATGATGCCACCTCATGAAGACTCCTGCGCACCGAGCGATCGCCGCCCCAGATGCCGCCCGCCTGATCGAGGGCGGACGCAAAGCCCTCGCCACCGAGATTCGCGGCTTGCAGAGCCTCGAGAGCCGTATCGGCGCCGAGTTCGCGGCGGCCTGCCAGGTGTGTCTCGAGTGCCGTGGCCGGGTCGTCGTCACCGGCATGGGCAAGTCGGGCCATGTCGGCGGCAAGATCGCCGCCACGCTGGCGAGCACGGGCACGCCCGCCTTCTTCATGCATCCGGCCGAGGCCAGCCACGGTGATCTTGGCATGATCACCCGCGAGGACGTGGTGCTCGCACTGTCCAATTCCGGCGAGACGCCCGAGATCCTCGCCCTGCTCACGCCGATCGCCCGACTCGGCGTGCCGCTCATAGCGATGACCGGCAATGCGCAATCAACACTCGCGCGCGGCGCGCGGGTGCATCTCGATGTGGCCGTGGCCGAAGAGGCCTGCCCGCTCAATCTCGCGCCGACCGCGAGCACCACTGCAACGCTCGCGATGGGTGATGCGCTCGCCGTCGCCCTGCTCGGTGCGCGTGGCTTCACCGCCGAAGATTTCGCGCGCTCGCACCCCGGCGGCGCGCTCGGCCGTCGACTGTTGCTGCATGTGGCCGATGTCATGCGCAGCGGCGAGGCTGTGCCGCGCGTCACACCCGACACGAGCCTCGCCGACGGCCTGCTCGAGATGTCGCGCAAGGGCCTCGGCATGACCGTGATCGTCGATGCGGAAGGCCGCGCCATCGGTGTCTACACGGACGGCGATCTGCGCCGCTCGCTCGATCGGCGTCTCGATGTGCACACCGCGCGCATGCGCGATGTCATGACCCATCCCTGCAAGACCATCAGCGATGGCGAACTCGCAGCCGAAGCGGTGCATGTGATGGAAACTTTTCGCATCACCTCGTTGCCCGTGGTCGATGCGAGCGGCGTGCTGGTCGGTGCGCTCAATGTGCATGATCTGCTGCGTGGCGGCGTGATGTAGATGCGTGACGCAACGCTCAGTAGCCTGGTCGCTCGACGCACCGCGTCGCCGATTTCTTTGTCCATTGGCCTGACCGTCACCCTGGCCTGTACGCTGCTGCTTGCCGGTTGTTTTGGCGGATCACCCGATGCGCGCAGCGCAGCCACCGAGACCGTGCGCGATCCGGGCTATTCCGCCACGGATGCCGAGATCATCCAGACGGGCGCCGATGGGGCACCGCGCTATCGGCTGCGCGCCGCACGCATCGAACAGGACCCACGCACACTCGAAGTCGAGTTGCAGCAGATTCGCCTCGAAACCCGAGATGTCGATGCCGCGCGCTGGCAGGTCGACGCACCGAAGGGAACGCTCTCGAGCAACGCGGAGCGGCTGCGACTCGAGGGTGGGGTACGACTCGAAGGCGGTGATGTGCGCGACGCGGACCGAGTGCGCTTGGCCACCGCGGCGCTCGATTACGACCTGCAGGGCGCGCGGGTGCGCGCCGCTGGCGCGGTGCGCATCACGCTGCACGGTCACGTGCTCGAAGGCACCGGACTCGACGCCAACCTGCGCACCCGGCAGGTTCGTCTGAACGCGGATGTGCATGGCCGCTTCGCACCCTGAGCTGCGGGCGCGAGCCCTGCCGCGATCGGCGCTCCTGTCGGCCGCGTTGCTGTCGGCCACACTGCTGTCGGTCGCGCTACTGCCCTCGCTCGGGTTCGCGCAGAGTGGGGCCACGGCCGAGATCACGCTCGATGCCGCCTCGTCCGAGGTCGACTATCGCAGCAACACGCTGCTCTTTCGCGATGTGATCATCACGCAAGGTGGCGCGCGGATCGCGGCACAGCGTGCCCGCGCCACCGGCCTCGACTTCAATGATTCGACCTGGACCTTTAGCGGCGTGGTGCGCATCGATGTGAACGGCGGTGCGCTGCGCTCGGATGAGGCAACGGTGGTGTTCGAACGCGATCGCATCATTCGCGCCACGATTCGTGGTCAGCAAGCAGAGTTCGAACAGACCCTCAAAAGCGGCGGCAAGGCACGGGGTCGTGCTGGCACGATCATCTACGAGATGACCGCGGGTACGGTCACGCTGCGCGAAGACGCCTGGTTGAGCGATGACGGACGCAGCGAAATCCGCGGCGACCAGTTGGTGTACGACGTGGGCGAACAACGCGTGCAGGCAGGACAGCCCGCGGGCAGCAGCGAGCGCGTGCGCATCATCATTCGGCCGCGCACCACGACGCCCGAAACGAACAACGCCGAGGCACCCAAACCGTGAGCCAGCTGCGCGTCTCGCATCTCGCCAAGGCCTATGGCAAGCGCCAGATCGTGCGCGACCTCTCGCTCGAACTGTCCTCGGGCGAGGTGGTTGGTCTCCTCGGACCGAACGGCGCCGGCAAAACGACCGCGTTCTACATGATCGTCGGTCTCGTGGCCGCAGATGCCGGGCGCATCGAACTCGATGGACGCGACCTCACCGTCGAGGCCATGCACGTGCGCGCCCGCGCCGGCATCGGATACTTGCCGCAGGAAGCCTCGGTGTTTCGCAAGCTGTCGGTCGAGGACAACGTGCGCGCCATCCTCGAAACTCGGCATGACCTCGATGCCGAAAGTCGCCGGCAGTGCTGCGAACAAATACTTGCCGACCTGCGCATCGATCACGTGCGTCGCTCGCTCGGTATGTCGCTCTCGGGTGGCGAACGGCGGCGCGTGGAAATTGCGCGGGCGCTGGCGGCCAATCCGCGCTTTCTGCTGCTCGATGAGCCTTTCGCGGGCGTCGATCCACTCTCCGTCGCCGACATCCAACGGATCGTGCGCGATCTTGCGGCGCGCGGCATTGGGGTGCTCATTACCGATCACAATGTTCGCGAGACCCTCGGGGTCTGTGCACGCTCCTACATCATCGGTGACGGTACCGTGATCGCCTCGGGTTCGGCGGATGAAATCCTTGCCAATGCCCGCGTGCGTGAGGTGTACTTGGGCGAGTCCTTCAGCCTCTAGGAATTTTTCGCGACGCTGGCCGCGTCGCCGCTGGCAATCCCGATGCTCAAGCAGTCGCTGCAAACCAAGCTGGGCCAGTCCCTGACGATGACGCCGCAGCTGCAACAGGCCATCCGCCTTCTGCAAATGCCAGCGATGGAACTCGCCGCGCACATCAACGACATGCTCGAGAGCAACGTGATGCTCGAGCAAGAGGACCTCGATGACGAACAAGCCGTCATCCCCGAGGTCACTGCCGCCGAGCGTGTCGTCGACGCCGAGACCACCGAACCTGTCGAAGTCGAAGTCGTCGATCAGCCCTGGGCGGATCGACCGGGCACCGGCAGCGACGCCTCGCGCGCCGAGGACGACGAGGAGCGCGAGCGCGAATACGCCGACGAGCGCGGCGAATCGCTGCGCGACCATCTGCTCGGTCAACTCGAGCTGTTCGGCCTTTCGCCCGATGATCTTGCCGTGGCCACAACACTCGTCGATGCGCTCAACGACGACGGCTATCTCATCGAAACACTCGCCGAGATCCGCGAGACGCTCAAACCTGAAATCGATTGGGACGAAGAAGAGATCGAGCGTGTGTTGCTGCTCGTGCAGACGCTCGATCCGCTAGGCATCGGCGCACGCAATCTCTCCGAGTGCCTGCTGCTGCAACTCGCACAGATGTCGGCGGATACCGCAGGACTCGAGCTTGCCCGGCGCATTACCAACGAGCATCTCGATCTCATGGCGCTGCGCGATCTTGGCAATCTGCGCCACGCGACCGGCGCCAGCGATGAGGAGCTCGTCGCCGCCGTGGCGCTGGTGCGCTCCTGCAACCCGCGACCTGGGTCCGTTTTCAACGCCGTTCGACCCGAGTATGTCGTTCCCGACGTGTTCGTGCGGCGCACTACCCGCGGCTGGGCGGTCGAACTCAACCCCGGCCTCGTGCCGCGCATCCGCCTCAATAACGAATATGTCGGCTTGATGGATCATGCCGGTGGTCACGCGCCCCTGCGCACCCAGCTGCAGGAAGCGCGCTGGCTGCTCAAGAGTCTCGAAATCCGCAACGACACGCTGCTGAAGGTCGCCCGCGCAATCATCGAGCGCCAAAGCGAGTTCCTCGCCCAGGGCGAGGAGCACATGAAACCGATGATCCTCAAGGACATCGCCACCGCAATCAGCATGCACGAGTCGACCATTTCGCGCGTTACCTCGGGAAAGTATCTGCACACACCGCGCGGGGTCTTCGAACTGCGGTATTTTTTCTCAAGTCAGGTCGAGGGCGGCGACGGTCAGGGGACCTCCTCGACCGCCATCCGCGCCAAGATCCGCAAGCTCATCAAGGACGAAGACCCCACGAACCCGCTATCCGACAGCCGCTTGGCGGAAATTCTCTCGACTGAGGGGATCCCGGTCGCGCGTCGTACGGTGGCCAAGTATCGTGAAGGTCTCGGGATCGCCTCGTCCGCCGACCGCAAGCGGGCCGGATCGCGTTAACCTTAGCCGTAGAAAGGAGAGTGTCATGCAGATATCCATCACCGGACACCACGTCGAAGTCACCGACGCCATGCGTGCCTACGTGCACAAGAAGATGGACCGTATCGTGCGTCACTTCGATCAGCTGATCGATGTCCACTACGTACTTACGGTCGAAAAACTCCGCCAGAAGGCCGAAGCCACACTCAAGGTACGTGGTGGCGACATTCACGCCGATGCGGTCGCTGAAGACATGTATGCCGCAATCGATGCGCTTGCCGACAAGCTCGATCGACTGGTCAAGAAGCGCAAGGAAAAAGAGACGGACCATCACGCCGAAGAAGGACGCCGCGCGCGTCAATAAGCGCGTCCGGCCGTCTGCATGCCCGCACCGCTGCGCATCATTCTTGTGAGCGGCCTCTCCGGGGCTGGCAAGAGCGTGGTTCTGCACGCGCTCGAAGACCTTGGGCATTACTGCGTCGACAACCTGCCCGCCTCGATGCTCGAGCCGTTTGTCGCGCACACGCTGCGTGCCGACAGCAGCGACTATCCAACGGTGGCGATCGGCATTGATGCGCGTGATACCGGCGCGGGGCTCGATCAGGTACCCGTCACCATCGAGCAGCTGCGGCGCAGCGGTCTGCGCTGCGAGCTCGTCATGGTCACCGCCGC
>JBILGD010000066.1:0-14245 GCA_044351225.1 Steroidobacteraceae bacterium | reverse complement strand
TGACCGACAGGAACTGCCGGGCATAGGCCGACAACGATTCCACATAACGCCGCTGACCCTCCGCATAAAGGGTGTCAAAGGCCAGCGAGGACTTCCCCGAACCCGACAGCCCCGTTACCACAACCAGTCGGTCGCGGGGGATGTCGAGATCGAGGTTTCGCAGGTTGTGCGTGCGGGCGCCGCGGATCCGGATGAGGCTCATGCCGTGTTATTCAGGAAAAACAGCCGGTTAGTGTACCCCCGAGTGGGCTCGATCGAGGGCTTTCTCGGCTAAACGACGGGATTTTCGCGGTGCAGGCGGGCCGGGGGGTGTTTAAAATGGCTCTTCGTTTTCACCAGCCCATGCCCACCGTTCAGCACGGTTCTTTCGCGGGCACGGGCATAATAAGGGAAGGGTTCAACATGGCGCGTGGCATCAACAAAGTCATTCTCGTCGGCAACCTCGGTCAGGATCCGGATACCAAGGCCATGCCCTCCGGTATGACTGTCTGCAACCTGCGTATCGCCACCTCCGAGAGCTGGAAAGACAAACAGTCCGGCGAAATGAAGGAGCAAACCGAGTGGCACAGCGTGGCCTTGTTCGGGCGTTTGGCCGAGGTCGCAGGCGAGTACCTGCGCAAGGGCTCGCAGGTCTACATCGAAGGTCGCCTGCGCACCCGCAAATGGCAGGACAAGAGCGGCAACGATCGTTACACCACCGAGATCGTCGCCAACGAGATGCAGATGCTCGGCGGCGGCCGCGGCATGGGCGGTGAGGGTCGTGCAGCCAGCGCCCCGCGAGCGACGGGCACCGAGGGTGGGTTCGGCGAGCCCGTGCGTAGCAGCACCGAAAAAGACGACTTCGACGACGACATTCCGTTCTGAGCGATCCACACTCCCTGCATGGACGATTCCCCTAGACCCGCGCCCGGTCGCTACTACATCAAGACCTTCGGTTGCCAGATGAACGAGTACGACTCCACCCGCATGGGGGACGTGCTCGAGGCGATCGAGGGTCTTCAGCCTACGGACGATCCGGCTGCGGCGGATGTTCTGCTCGTCAACACGTGCTCGGTACGCGAGAAAGCGGAGTCCAAAGTATTCTCACTGCTCGGCGAGTGGAAGCAATACAAGGATTCGCGCCCGGGGCTCATCATCGGCGTCGGCGGATGTGTGGCGAGCCAGGAAGGCGAGCAGATCCTCAAGGCCGCGCCGCAAGTCGACCTCGTCTTCGGACCGCAAACCGTGCACCGCCTGCCGCAGATGATCGCCGAGCTGCGGGGCAAAGGACGAGCGGTCGTCGACATCAGCTTTCCCGAAATCGAAAAATTCGATCACTTGCCGGCACCGCGGGCCGAGGGCCCGACCGCATTCGTCTCGATCATGGAAGGCTGCAGCAAATACTGCAGCTTCTGCGTCGTGCCCTACACGCGGGGCGATGAAATCAGCCGTCCGCTGGAGAGCGTGATCGAAGAAGTGGTGCGTCTCGCGGAGCAAGGCGTACGCGAGGTCACGTTGCTCGGCCAGAACGTGAATGCGTATCAGGGAGAGATGTCCGACGGGGCGATCGTCGATCTTGCAACGCTCCTGCATCATGTTGCCGCGATCCCCGGCATCGAGCGCATGCGTTTCACCACTTCGCACCCACTCGAGTTTTCCGACAGCCTGATCGAGGCCTACGCCAGTCTGCCGAAGCTCGCCAACCACCTGCATTTGCCGGTGCAGTCGGGGTCCGATCGGGTCTTGGCGGCGATGAAGCGCGGCTACACCGCACTCGAGTTCAAGTCGCGCATCCGCAAGCTGCGCGAGGTACGACCCAATATTTCCGTGACCTCCGATTTCATCGTCGGCTTTCCCGGCGAAACCGAGCGCGACTTCGAAGCGACGATGAGCCTCGTGCGCGACCTCGATATCGACCAGTCGTTCAGCTTTCTCTACAGCAAGCGTCCCGGTACGCCGGCCGCCTCGCTGCCCGATGAAGTGCCGCACGCCGAAAAACAGGCGCGGCTCGAGCGACTGCAGGCTTTGCTCGAAACCAACTCTCAGGCGCGTAATCGGGCCATGGTCGGATCCTTGCAACGTGTGCTCGTCGAGCGCCCTTCGCGCAAGGATGCTGCAGAGCTCGCCGGACGCACCGAAGATAACCGCTGGGTCAACTTCCCCGGTCCGTCACGCTTGCTGGGTCACTTTGTCGACGTCGAGATCACCGAGGCGCGGCCGCACTCGCTGCGAGGTCGAATTGCCGCTGCGGAGACCGGTCGTGGGTGAACCCACATCGCCGCACTTGTGCGAGTTCTCGCTTGAGCCGTCGGATAACGATCGGCTATCCAATCTTTGTGGTCCGCTTGACGAAAATCTGCGCTTGATCGAGTCGCGGCTCGGTGTCGAGGTGCGCCGCCGCGGTAATGCATTTCGCATCCAGGGCCATGACGCGGCGGCCGCAGAGGCGCTGTTGCGTGAGTTGTTCCGCCTCACCCGAACTGAAGACATCACGCCCGAGACCGTGCATCTGGCGCTGCGTGACCATGCTCCCTCGGCTGTGGCCGGCTCCGGGGAGCCCGTGACGACGCAGGTCGCGACGCCTGACGGCAGCTCTGAGGACGAGGGTGACACCGGCCTCAGAACGCTGCGCGGCACGATTCGAGCTCGTGGTGCCAATCAGCGCGAGTACCTGCGCCGCATCCGACGCAGCGACCTGACGTTCGGCGTAGGGCCCGCCGGCACGGGCAAGACCTACCTTGCCGTAGCCTGCGCCGTGGAAGCCCTGCAGGCCGATCGCGTGCGTCGCATCGTGCTCGTGCGCCCGGCCGTCGAGGCTGGCGAGAGACTTGGTTTTCTCCCGGGCGATCTCACGCAAAAAGTCGATCCTTATCTGCGGCCGATGTACGACGCGCTCTATGAAATGATGGGTTTCGATCGGGTCGCCAAGCTCATCGAGCGCAATGTGATCGAGGTCGCGCCGCTCGCGTTCATGCGTGGCCGCTCGCTCAACGACTCCTTCATCATCCTCGATGAGGCGCAGAACACCACCGTCGAGCAAATGAAGATGTTCCTCACCCGCATTGGCTTTGGCTCGCGGGCCGTGGTGACCGGGGACATCACGCAGACCGATCTGCCGGCCGGTCGCATGTCCGGGCTGCGCCATGTGCTCGAGGTCCTGCGTCATGTACAGGGCGTTGGCTTCCAGTTCTTCGAGGCGCGCGACGTCGTGCGACATCCGCTCGTGCAAAGAATTGTGCTGGCCTACGAGGCGAGTGGCGGTACAGGCTCATGACGGACAAGCGTTTGCCGCTCGTGGTCGAGGTGCGCAGCAGTGTGCAGGGCGGTGTACCGACCGGTCGACGAATCACGCGTTGGGCACGCGAGGCGACCGGCGCGCGTGGCCGCGGTGCCGAACTCGCCGTACGCGTGGTGGGAGCTGCCGAGGGTCGACGTCTGAATCTGTTGTGGCGGGGGCGGGATTACCCGACCAACGTGTTGTCGTTCCCCGCCCCAGCCGGCACGCGCGGCGGGCGTGCACGCCGCTCGCTCGGTGACATCGTCATCTGCTCGCCGGTCGTCGCCCGCGAGGCACGGCAACAAGGCAAGCCGCTGGATCATCATTGGGGGCATCTCGTGATTCACGGCGCCTTGCATCTCCTCGGTTACGATCACGAGGATGATCACGATGCCGCGCGCATGGAGCGGCGCGAGCGTCTGCTGCTCGCGCGTTTCGGCATCCCCGATCCTTACCGAATTTCTTCCTCAGTATCGGAGCATTGATGGCCCATCCGCGTTACAGCTCGATGAGCTGGATCCGAAAACTTGGTCGCGCCGTATCGGGCGAGGCACAGGATCGAGACGATCTGGTCGAACTGATGCGTCAAGCATTGGTGCGAGGCCTCATCGACGCCGATGCACTGCAGATGCTCGAGGGCGTGCTCGGCGTCGCCGATCTGCAAGTCCGCGACATCATGGTGCCTCGTGCACAGATGGTCGCGGTAAGACGGGACGATCCGCCCGAGAAATTGTTGCCGGTGATCGTCGAGTCCGGGCACTCGCGCTTCCCGGTGGTGGACGACGATCGCGATGATATCGTCGGCATTCTGCTGGCCAAGGACGTGCTGCGAATCTTCGCCAGCAACAGGCAGCAGGACTTCGATATTCGCGAATTCATGCGTCCGGCGGTTGTCGTGCCGGAATCCAAGCGGGTCAACGTGCTCCTCAAAGAATTTCGTCGCAATCGCAATCACATGGCGATCGTGATTGACGAGTATGGTGGCGTTTCGGGGCTGGTCACCATCGAAGATGCGATCGAGCAGATCGTCGGTGACATCGATGACGAGTTCGACGTCGAGGATGATCAGAACATTCGCAAGGAAGGCGAACGCCAATTTCTGGTGCGCGGTGTGACCCCGATCAGCGAGTTCAATGAATACTTCGGTGCCGACTTTTCCGATGCCGAGTTCGACACTGTCGCCGGTCTCGTCATGAAGCAGCTTGGCCGCTTGCCGCGCCGCGGCGAGTCGCTGGTCATCGGCGATATCGAGGTGCGTGTGGTCCGTGCCGACCGTCGTCGCGTCGAGTCGCTCAAGGTCATTCCGCCACGCGATGTCGTACCTCTCGAGGAGCGGGGGAGCGACGCCTGAACGGCGGCGCGAGTCATCTGCTCGCCCTAGCGGCGGGGGCGTCGCTGTCACTGGCTTTCGCACCGTTCGGTGCTTGGCCGCTGGCGCTCCTCGCGCCGGCCGTGCTGTTCTGGCTTTGGCAAGACGCCACGCCGCGCCGTGCCGCGACGCTCGGCTTTTTCTTTGGCTGCGGCACCTTTGTCGCCGGGACATACTGGCTCTACATCAGCATCCATGGCTTCGGCAAGGCGCCGGTCTGGCTGGCGATCGCGCTGATGGCAGCGCTGGTCGCACTGATGGCGAGCTACACGGCGCTACTCGGTTATGTCGCGGCGCGTTGGTTTCCGGCGCAGGGTGCGTTGCGCTGGCTGGTCGCGCTGCCGGCGGGCTGGGTGCTGCTCGAGTGGTTGCGTGGCTGGCTGCTATCGGGTTTCGGCTGGTTGTCTCTTGGCTATTCGCAAACCGACACCTGGTTGGCCGCCTGGGCGCCGATCGGCGGCGTATACCTGCTGTCCGCGTGGCTGCTGGTGATGGCCGGTGCACTCGTCATGTGGCGTTGCGATGCACGGCGGCGGCGCGCGTTGCCCATCATTCTGTTGTCAGTCCCTTGGCTTTGCGGACTGCTCCTCGGGCGCGTCGAGTGGACGCGAGTGTCGGGCGCCGAGGTCGAGGTGGCGATCATCCAGGGCGCGGTACCCCAAGATCAAAAATGGCTCGATGCCAACCGCGAAACGACGCTGCGTCTCTATCGCGATCTCACTCTCTCGGCACTCGGCACGCCGCTGATCGTCTGGCCCGAGGCTGCGGCGCCGGATCTCGCCAACAATCTGGTGCCCTATCTGCGTGATCTCGCCAATGCAGCCGAGTCGCGTGGGTCGAGTTTGCTGCTCGGCTTGATTCGCGCAGAGCCTCCGGCCGATCAGGCCGAAACCCGCGGTGATCCAGACAGGGTGCGCCCTGCTGAGCCGCGATATTTCAACTCGCTGCTGGCCTTCGGCGAGGATGTCGTCTGGTACGACAAGCATCACCTCGTGCCTTTCGGTGAGTTCTTTCCGGTTCCGGAAGTGGTGCGTCGCTGGATGCGACTGATGAGTCTGCCGTATTCGGATTTCACGCGCGGTGCGCAGCATCAATCGCCACTGCAAATGGCGGGTCTCGCCCTGTCGGCCAGCATTTGCTACGAGGACGCCTACGGCAGCTCGCAGTTGCCCGCAGTGCGTGAGTCCACGGCGCTCGTCAACGTCACCAACGACGCGTGGTTCGGACGATCGACGGCGCGCCATCAACATCTGCAGATTTCGCGCATGCGGGCGATCGAGGCGCAGCGTTTCATGATTCGCGCGGCCAACGATGGCATCTCGGCGGTGATCGGACCACGCGGCGAGTTCATCGCGCGAGCGCCCGATTTCGAGACCACGGTGCTCAAGGCGCGGGTGACACCGCGCAGTGGAACACCGCCGTACCTCGTCTCGGGTAATCTGCCATGGTTGCTGCTCGCGGCGGCTGCTCTTCTGTGGTCGTTTTGGCGGCGCTTGGCTACCGGCCCTCGGTGAACTTCCCGCGGGGCTGCGGGTCTAGGAGTCTCATATTCATGCAGTGGGTCATCGCCATGTCACGACGTCCTTTCGTGCGCCGCAGTTTGGCCGCGGTGCTCTCCGTGCTCGTCTTTTCGGCCTGTCAGCCGGATGCCTCCAGCGCCGCCGATGCGCCGCTCGCCACGCTCGCGCAGGCCCCGGCCGCCGGAATGGCGACAGCCCCGGCGCCGGATGTGGTCCTGCCAAATTTTGCCGCGCTGGTGGCGCAGCACGGTCCTGCGGTCGTCAATATCTCAACCAAGGGCAAGCGAATTCGCGTGGGTGCCCAAGGCATGTCGCCGGACGATCCGTTCTACGAATTTTTCCGCCGCTTCGGCGTTCCGGGAGCACCGGGCGGACGCGGCGGCCCACCGAGTGGCGACGATGAAGGTATGCGCCGACCGGGCGGTGAGGGCTCCGGCCTCATCGTCAGTGCCGACGGCTACATCCTCACCAATGCACACGTGGTCGCCGAGGCCGAAGAGGTCACGGTCAAGCTGACCGATCGCCGTGAATTCCAAGCCAAGGTCGTCGGTCTCGACAAGCCGACCGATGTGGCCGTGCTCAAGATCGAGGCCAAGGGCCTGCCGATCGTTCGAATCGGTGACCCGGCAAAACTTCGCCCCGGCGAGTGGGTGCTGGCGATCGGCTCACCGTTCGGCTTCGACAATACGGCCACCGCGGGCATCGTGAGTGCAACCGCACGGGGTCTGCCGGGCGGCGACTCCAACTACGTCAACTTCATCCAAACGGACGTGGCGGTGAACCCAGGCAACTCGGGCGGACCGTTGTTCAATCTCGCGGGCGAAGTGGTTGGCATCAACTCGCAGATCTACAGCCGCTCGGGCGGGTACATGGGGATTTCCTTCGCCATCCCGATCGACGTCGCGGTGAGCGTGCGTGACCAGCTGATCGCCAAGGGGCGCGTCAGTCGCGGCAAGATCGGCGTCGCGATCCAGCAGGTCGATGGCACTTTGGCAGAGAGTTTCGGGCTCGATCGACCGCGCGGCGCGCTGATCGGTGGCGTCGAAGAGGGCGGGCCTGCGGCCAAGGCAGGTCTTCGTCAAGGCGACATCATCCTCTCGGCCAACGGACGTGCCGTGGAGCGTTCCGAGGAGTTGCCGACCATCATCGGCGCGATTGCGCCAGGCAGCGACGTTACGCTCGAGATCTGGCGCGATCGGGCCGTGCGCAAGTTGACCATGCGGGTTGCCGAGCTCGAGCCCGAGACGGCCACGGTCGCCGACAACACCAAGGCCGAGCCCGAGAATGCGGCAGATCGCCTCGGGCTCGTCGTGCGCGAGCTGACCGAAGAGGAGCGGGCGCGCAGCGGTTCCCGCGACCCGCGCGGTGCGCGGATCACTTTGCCCGACGGCGTACTCGTGGAGCGTGCGCAGGGTGTTGCGCGCGATGCGGGCGTGCAGCGCGGCGACTTCATCCTCAACGTCAACGGCCGTCCCGTCAAGACCGTCAAAGAATTTCGTGAGGCGGTGGCCAAGGCCGGCAAGGCCGTGGCGTTGTTGGTGCAGCGCGGCGGCTCGCAGATCTTCATCCCCGTCCGAGCGGAGTAGGTCAGCGAGGTCGGTCTTCCGCGGTCAGCGGCCCTTGGCAGCGAGTTCGCGATAACGACTCAGACCGCTGGCCACGATCAGGGCGGCGAGCGGCGCAGCGATGGCAGTGACCATGCTCACCCCGTCGCCGATGCGCTGCTCGTCGCGCAGGATCAGGTCCGAGACCAACGACATCGCCGTGGCACCAAAGCCGATGCCGGTGAGATTGACCACGAGCAGATAGAGCGCCGAGGCGCGAGCGCGCAGTCGATCGGGCGTGACGAGTTGTAATGCGGCGGCCGCAGCGCCCGAGGGCAGACTCAGGAAAAACAGCGTCGGCACCATCACCAGCACCGCAATTGTCGGGTTGTCCAACTGAAAGGTCGCGAGCACCAGCGGCGCTTGGGCGAGCGCTCCCAAAATGACCACGCGCATTTCGGCGTCCTGTCGGCCGCGCGCTCGCCAGCGATCGGCGAGGATGCCGCCCGTCATGATGCCCGCCGCGCCGGCGATGAAAATGATCGGTCCATAGGTGAAGGCGACCTCCACGGGGCTGTAGCCGTGCACACGCATGAAGTGCGCCGGCAGCCAGAAGGCGGCACCGTTGAACACCAGCGTCAGCATCGACACCCCGAAGGTGTGGGCGAAATAGAAGCGACGCTGCTCCCAAAGATAACGCAGCACATCGGCGAAGCGACCTGCGGCCGCCGGTGCCGAGGTTCTTGCGGGCTCCGGGATCGCCATCATCCACACCGCGACCAGCATGCCGAGTGGTCCGAGTATGAGGAAGGGCAGTTGCCAGGGACGTACTTCGCCGAGGATCGGCACTTGCATCGGCTCGGCGGAAGAAATCGCGGTAACGAGCAGGCCGGTGATCATCACGGCAGCGCCGATACCAAAGAATATCCCCATCGAGAACAGCGCGAGTGCGCGGCCGCGTTTTTCCGGCGGATAAAGATCCGCGATCATCGAGTAGGCGGTTGGCGTAAGCGCAGCTTCGCCGATACCCACGCCGACACGCGCGACAAACAGGCCGGCGTAGCTGGTTGCCCGACCGCAGAGCGCGGTCATCAACGACCAAAGAAATATGCCGCCCGCCACGATATTGCGGCGGTTGCCGGTATCGGCCCAGCGGCCGATCGGCCAGACGCCGAACACCGTGTAACAGACTGCGAAGGCGAGCCCGTGCAGCAGACTGATCTCGGTATCGGTGAGTTGCAGATCGGCGCGAATCGGGCCAACCAGCATCGAGAGGATCTGTCGATCGATGTACGAGAAGATGTACGCCACCATCAGCGCGATCGTGGCGTGACGGGCAACTTTGTCGGTCGTGGCGGTCATGCAGAGCTCCTCGTTGGCAACTACCGATCGACGCAGGCGATCAGTAATTCGGTGTTTTGAGCAACGGTTGACCGTAGGGCGCGAGCTCAGGCGGCAGGATCGGTTGGTGCGGCGGATCCCAGACGAAGGGTTTTTTCTCGGTATCGAAGGTGTTCACCAGCGGACCGTTGACCGTGCGCACGAAGAGGTTGTAACCCGTGTCCGTGCCTGCAGGTCCGTGGTAAATGTTCTCGCGCCACCAGCAATAGCCGCCGCGCTGCATTCGTCCAAGATCGCCCCAGACGTAATCGCCTTCGAGCGTATACAGCTCCTCGACCATCGGGTGAGTCCATTGCGGCTTCGCCATGCCGGGCGGTACGCGATGCGGCGGCGAGCAATAGAGGAAAGATGTTTCTCCGGTATATGGATCGGTGCGCAGCGGCTTGATCGCCACGCCTTTCGAGAGCTGCGGGTCGACGAGACCCGGGTCCCAGTCCATGGCGAGCGGATCAACATGTTCGACGAGCAGCTTGGCATCGAAGCCGGGCGAGCTGCCGATTCCGGCTCGCGGCGCGCCATAGAACATCGTGAGCAGCACCGCTCCATGACTGCTCGAGGCACGTTCGCGGACATAACCCGCGGGCAGAAATCCGTAATGATGACGCTCGTAGCGACGCCCGTTGATTTCGAGGCAGCCATCGAGCACGAGGAACTCTTCGTGCGTCGTCAGGTGTTCCGCGGTCGAGCGGGTCCAGCCCGCGGGGTAGCGCAGGATGCAGGTCGAGCTGAGGTCCGTGTCATCGACGCTCAGCAACTTGTGATCGACGTCTGCACGGGCATTGCCATGCAGACCCGAACGCCAAGGGATCATCTGCGCCTGCACGAACATGATATGAGGTCTAGCCATGGCGCTAGTGGAGCAAATCCTTCAGCGCCCTACAATTGATCGCACGCAGTACGACCGAAAAGCCCTCGAAGCGCAGGGGCTTCGACACAGGCGGGCTTGAGACAGGTCGGGGTATCGTCGTGTACCATCGCGGACCGCAGTATTTTGCGGGATTTCCGCGGTTTTTTAGGGTGATGGATCTCCGAATGGACGAGCGTTACGAGCCGGCCGCCGTCGAGCGTGCTGCGCAGAACTACTGGAATTCGGCACGCAGCTTCGCAGCGACTGAAGATCCTGCCAGGGACAAGTTCTATTGCCTCTGCATGTTTCCCTACCCCTCTGGACGGTTGCACATGGGGCATGTGCGCAACTACACGATCGGTGACGCGCTGTCGCGCTTCGCACGCATGCAGGGCAAGAACGTGCTGCAACCGATGGGCTGGGATGCCTTCGGACTGCCGGCGGAGAACGCAGCCATGGCCAACGGTGTGGCGCCGGCCAAATGGACCCGCGACAACATCGCCTACATGAAAAAGCAATTGCAGGCACTCGGCTTCGCGATCGACTGGGATCGCGAAGTCGCCACCTGCGATCCGGCGTACTACCGCTGGAACCAGTGGCTGTTCCTGCGCATGCGCGAGAAGGGCATCGCCTACAAAAAGACCGGTGTCGTGAACTGGGATCCAGTGGATCAAACCGTACTCGCCAACGAGCAAGTCATCGATGGTCGCGGCTGGCGCACCGGTGCGCTCGTCGAGAAGCGCGAAATCCCGATGTATTACCTCAACATCACGGCCTACGCCGACGAGTTGCTCGGTGATCTCGCGACGCTCGACGGCTGGCCTGAGCGCGTCAAGCTCATGCAGGCCAACTGGATCGGTCGCAGCGAGGGCGCGGAGGTCGCTTTCCCGTACGCACCCGACACGCAGGCGGTGCTTGGTAGCGAGGGCGCACTCAAAGTATTCACCACACGGGCCGACACCTTGTTCGGCGTGACTTTCATGGCAGTGGCTGCAGAGCATCCGCTCGCGCTCGCGGCAGGGGCGCGTGATCCGGCACTGCAAACCTTCATCGATGAATGCCGTCGCGGCAGCACGATGGAAGCCGATGTGGCGACCATGGAAAAAAAGGGCCGACCGACCGGACTGCATGTGCTGCATCCCTTCACCGGCAAGCCGGTCGAGGTGTGGGTCGCCAACTACGTGTTGATGGGCTACGGCGAAGGTGCGGTGATGGGCGTGCCCGCCCACGACGAACGCGACTTCGAGTTTGCGCTCAAGAACGGGATCGAGATCGTCACCGTGGTCCGTCCAAAAGACGGTTCCTGGGACGCCGTGCAGGCGCCGTGGCAGGCGTCCTACGGCGAGTACGGCGTCACGGTGAATTCCGCGGAGTTCTCCGGGCTCGAGTTCAAGTCTGCCATCGATGCGATCGCAGCGGCTCTCGAGCGCAAGGGGCTTGGGCGCAAGCGCATACAGTTCCGTTTGCGCGACTGGGGTATTTCGCGACAGCGTTACTGGGGCTGTCCCATCCCGCTCATTCATTGCGAACATTGCGGCGAAGTGTCGGTGCCCGACGACCAATTACCTGTGGTGCTGCCCGAGGATCTTGTGCCCGATGGCAGCGGCAACCCGCTCGCCAAGACGCCTGCCTTCCATCAGGTCGACTGTCCGAGTTGCGGCAGACCCGCGCGGCGCGAAACCGACACCATGGATACCTTCGTCGATTCGTCCTGGTATTTTCTGCGCTTCGCTTGTCCCGACAACGACAAGGCCATGGTCGACGAGCGCAGCAAATATTGGTTGCCGGTCGATCAATATATTGGCGGCATCGAGCACGCGATCCTGCACCTGCTTTATTCGCGCTTCTGGACCAAGGTGATGCGCGACCTTGACCTCGTCGCCATGAACGAGCCGTTCGCCAACCTCTTCACGCAAGGCATGGTGCTCAACCACATCTACTCGCACCAGCCGGCCGAGGGGCGGCGAACGTACTTCAATCCGGCTGATGTCGATGTGGTCGATGACGGTGGCGAGAAGCGCTACATCGCCACGCGCGCCGATGGCAGCACGCTCGAGGTGCGCTACGACGGCCTCGGCACCATGTCGAAGTCGAAGAACAACGGAGTCGACCCGCAGAGCCTCGTCGAAAAGTACGGTGCCGACACGGCGCGACTATTCATGATGTTCGCCTCACCGCCCGAGCAGACGCTCGAATGGTCGGACGAGGGTGTTCAGGGTGCGTTCCGTTTCATCCGGCGTCTTTGGGTGGCCGTGCATCAGCATGTGGGTGGTGGCCAGGCCGTCGCGCTCGACAAGTCATCGCTCTCGGCCGCGCAGAGCGATCTGCGCCGCCTCACTCATCAGACGCTCACCAAGGTAACCGATGACATCGGGCGACGCCGAACGTTCAATACGGCGGTCGCGGCGGTCATGGAGTTACTCAACGCCGTCTCGCGCTTCGACGATCGTTCGGTACAGGGCAGAGCAGTGTCTCAGGAGGCACTCGAGATCGCGGTCATCGCGCTCTCGCCCATCGTGCCCCACGTGTGTCATGTGCTCTGGCACGCGCTCGGTCACGAGGGCGCAATCGTCGATCTTGCCTGGCCCGCCGTCGATGCGAGCGCGCTCGCTCAGGATTCGCTGACCCTGGTCGTGCAGGTGAACGGCAAGTTGCGTAGTCAGATCACGGTGCCGACCGATGCCGACGAGGCGACGATCCGTGCGGCGGCGCTTGCGGATGAGACGGTGCGCAAGTTCGTGGGTACGGCGACACCAAAGAAAGTCGTGCTCGTACCGCGCAAGCTCGTCAACGTGGTGATCTGATGCGCATGGCCCGCTGGCTGCTTCTTGTCTGCAGTATCGCCGCAGTCGGTGGTTGTGGTTTTCGTTTGCAGGGTCAGGTGCCGCTCGCCGGCAGTCTGCGGGTGATCGCCGTGCAGGCGGTCGATGGACAGAGCGATTTCGTGCGGGCCATCCGCCGTAATCTGCGCGGCGCAGGCGTGACCCTCGATGGGGCTGCGCCCGCGGTGCTGGCGATCGAGCGCGATGAACTCCTGGAGCGTGTGGCATCTGTCTCGGCGCGCAATGTACCGCGCGAATACGAGCTCACGTATGTGGTGCGGTTCTCGTTCAAGGTCGGTGACGAGTCACGCTTGCAGGGCGAGGAGGTTGCGGTGTCGCGCGACTTCAGTTTCGATGAGCGGGCAGCACTCGCCAAGGACCGCGAGCGCGAGCAGCTGCGCATGACGCTGGCCGAAGAAGCGGCCGTGATCGTGCTGCAGCGCCTTGCGAGTTTGCGCTAAGCGAGACGCAGCGTCCGTGTCTGTGACACTCATTGATGCGGCGCTGCGAGTCGAGCTGGCGCAGCTCTTTGCACGCCACGGACTGGAGCTCTGCAACGTCGCGGATGATGAGCCGATTCCAGGCTCTTTTTGGGGTGACTGCGAGGCGGGACTGATCGGTCGACGGATTTATCTCAGATCCGATACGCCCCTGCACTCGGCCTTGCATGAAGCGGCGCACTTCGTCTGCATGGACGAATCACGCCGTGACGCGCTGGAGCGCGATGCGGGCGGCGATTTCGCCGAAGAAAACGCCGTCTGTTATCTGCAGATTCTTTGGGGAGTCGCATTGTCCGGCGTCGGCGCGCGGACCATTACGGACGACATGGATGCGTGGGGCTACACGTTTCGGCTCGGTTCGGCGGCACGCTGGTTCGCCGAAGACGCTGACGATGCCCGACGGTGGTTGCTGGCGCGTGGGCTGATCGAAGGGGTCGCAGCGAGCGCTCAGCGCGTCGCGTAACGGTCTGTGGCTGCGACGAGTTCGCTCAGGATTCCCGGTTCGAACGCCGAGTGGCCCGCATCGGCGATGATGCGCAAGTCGGCTTCGGGCCAGGCGCGATGCAGATCCCAGGCGCTCTTCATGGGGCAGACGACATCGTAGCGACCCTGCACGATGGTGCAGGGCAGGTGCCTGATCTTTGGCACGTCCTCGAGCAACTGGTTCGGCGTACGCAGAAAACCGCCGTTGATGAAGTAATGGCATTCGATGCGGGCAAAGGCATCGGCAAAATCGCCCTCTTCGAACTTGGCGACATAGTCCGGGTTGAGGCGCAGAAAACTCGTCGCGCCCTCCCAGATCGACCAGGCGCGCGCCGCGCTGGCGCGGACCGATGAATCGTCGCTTGTCAGCCTGCGGTAATAGGCGCGCATCAGATCGTCGCGCTCGTCGAGCGGAATGGGTTTGACGAATTCTTCGTAAAGATCGGGGTAGAGCGCGCCTGTGCCGTCTGGAGTGGCGTAGAACCAGCGGAACTCCCAGGGGC